>JAPKDA010000024.1 GCA_028822695.1 Akkermansiaceae bacterium | reverse complement strand
TTTGGGAGTAGCGAGTTGGGGAAGGAGTATACACGGTGGTCGGTGGTCGGTGGTCAGAATGGGGGAGTTTGGAAGAGATCAAGGAATGTCCATTGATGAAGGGGAGGGAAGGATGGGTGTTCCTTGTTCGATATTGGGTGTTTCTCTGACCGAATCAGGCGAGTTTTTGCAGGGCGGCGATACGTTCGGTGACGGGGGGGTGGGAGTAGTCGAGGATGACGCGGAGTCGGTGGGGGGTGAGGTTGGAGAGGTTGTCGGCGGAGAGTTTCTTGAGGGCGGTGATGAGGTGGGCGGGGGTGCCTTGGACTTCGGCGGCGTAGGCGTCGGCTTCGAATTCGTGTTTGCGGGACCAGGCGTTCATGGCGACATTGAGGAAGAGGCTGACCGGTTTGAAGAGGAGCATGAAGAGGACGAGGCCGTGGTGTGGCGCAGCGCGTTCCTGGGGAATGCCGAAGGCGGGGTAGAGTTGCTGGGAGAACGCGTTGTCGGCGTCGACGACGAGGCCGATAAGGAAGAAGATGACGCCCATCTGGACCACGGAGAGGACCATGCGCTGGACGATGTGCTTGCGCTTGAAGTGGCCGATTTCGTGGGCGAGGACGGCGACGAGTTCCTCGGTGGTTTGTTGTTCGATGAGGTTGTCGTAGAGGGCGATCTTTTTGCGTTTGCCGAAGCCGGTGAAGAAGGCGTTGGATTTTGCGGAGCGGCGGGAGCCGTCCATGATAGAAATTTCGGTGAGAGGGAATTCGCAACGCTCGGCCATTTTGTGGATGGCGTCCTTGAGTTCGCCGTCGGGCATCGGTTCGAACTTGTTGAAGAGGGGGAGGATGAGGCTGGGGGCGAGGTAGGTGAGGAGGAGGGTAAAGACGGTGACGCCACCCCAGGCCCAGAGCCAGGCGTGGTCGACGTTGTTAAAGATCCAGAGGATGCCGGCGATGAGGGGGATCCCGATGAGGGCGGTGAGGATGAGGGATTTGATTTGGTCGGCGATGAAGGTGCCCTTGGTGGTCTTGTTGAAGCCGAAGCGTTCCTCGAGAACGAAGGTGTCGTAGATTTCGAAGGGGAGGTTGAGGAGGTAGTTTCCGATATAGAGGACGCCGATGTAGATGAGGCCGATAATGAGGATGGAGCCACCGAGGGCCCGGCTGTGTGTATCGATCCAGCCGAAGCCGCCCATCCACCAGAAGACGAGGAGGAGGGTGAGGGACCAGGTGGCGGTGATGAGGTGGTAGCGGGAAGAGGCGCGGGTGTAGTCTTGGGATTTTGCGTATTTTTCGGCGTCGAGGGTGTCGCGGAATTCTGCGGGGAGTTCCGGACGGAGGGACTTCAGGTTGAGAAGGGTGGCGATGAAGTCCAGGTTCCAGAGGAGGAGGAAGATGATCAACAGTGCGATGGCGAGGGTATTGATTTCCGGCGTCATGTGGACTTAAGATGAGAGGGAAGACTGCAAGAAACAAGAGGCAAGACGGAAGAAAGAAGGAGAGGGAGGCTAGAGCCCGGGGCTCCGGGGCTCCGGGCCCGGAGTGGGGTGCTGCCTTGGGGGTCGGGTGATTTGGAGGCGACCGAGACGGTTACTTGACTGTGGGAGGCACGCTGTTCTTTTGCTGCGGGGAGAGAAGAGTGGGCGTGACGAGGTGGGGGAATTTGAGAAAGGTGGGGGTTGTAATTGAGAGATTGATGTTGGTGGGGATGGCGTTGTCGCTGGTGAGCTGTGCGCAGTTCGTGAGTAAGAACAAGAGCCACATGGGTGGTGGGACGGTGGAGATCAATGGGGCTGAGGTGCGCAGTATCCGATCCCTGAGGAGCTTGAGGTATTTCCGGAAATGGATGGGGCTATTGAAATTCTGGTGGATATTTTCGTAAGGACCGTGAAGGGGGCTCAGCGCCGGGTGGTGCGGTTTTCGATGGCTCCGAGCCAATCCCGGGAGGAGGAATCGATCTTTTTGCCCGCTGAAATCGTGAAGGGGATGGGGAAAAGGACCCCAAACGTTGGCATTGGAATACCGGGACAGCTGGGCATTGATGGGATGGGAATCATGGGCTAGGGTCGCCGGGCGGATGCGGAAGAAAGCAGTCATTTTCTCAGCAATTTTAGTGGGGGTCTCCGGCTTGGTTCGGGTGGCCGCACAGGAGTCGCTGGTGCCGGTCAATACGCCGGTGGCGGAAGAGGTGGGGGAAGATGACCGGGCGCAGAAGGGCTCGGTGGGCACGCGACGTGATGCCCGGACGCTGACGCTTTCCATTCCGGCGCCCCGGGGATTGATCACTGATCGCTTTGGTCAGCCGCTGGCACAGAACAAGGTGGGCTACTATTTGGCGTTTGAGTATCCGCAGTTTGAGAAGGGTGAGGACGAGGAGATCCTGACCTGGGCGCGGACGCGGATGGCGGAGGTGGCGAAGTTGACGGGGAAGAAGTGGGAGGTTTCGGATCGTCGCCTGTTGGATCACTACAAGGACCGGCGGTGGTTGCCGTTTATGTTCGCATCTCCCCTGGACGAATCGTTGGTGAAGAAGGGGACGAGCGGTCTGATGAGCGGGTTGCTGTTTCATCCGGTCTACCTGAGGCATTACCCCGAGGGAGAAGCGGCGGCCCATGTGATCGGTTACGTGCGGAGCAAAGGGAAGTTGCCGACGGGGCCAATCAATTTTGGGGATCCCTTGTTTGAGGAGACCTGGGGTCAGGATGGTTTGGAGAAGTTGTTCGATGACGAACTGACCGGGGTGGCTGGGAAGCGGAATATGATTTTTGATTCGGACGGGAGTCGCCTGCTTGACGAGTTGGCGGAGCGTCCGCGGGTGGGGAACACGGTGGTGACCACGTTGAATCTCGATTGGCAGAAGCGTGCGGAGAGCGTGTTGCGGAAGAATGTGGAGCGGGGTGCTTTTGTGGTGCTCGACATCCAGACCGGCGAGGTGCTGGTGCTGGCCTCACGTCCGAGCTACGACATCAATGTTTGGGTGCCGACGATCGGGCAGGAGGAGTTTGATCTATTGAGGAACGATGAGTCGAAGCCGATGTATGGCCGGGCGTTCCAAGCGAGCTATCCGCCAGCTTCGACCTTCAAGCCGGTGGTGGCGGTGACGGCCCTGACCAACAATGTGATCACTCCGGATACGCTGATCGACTGTCCTGCGAAGTACAAGATCGGCAATACTTGGATGAAGAACCACTCCAAGTATCCGGAGGGGAAGATTTCTGTGACGCGTGCTCTGGCGCGATCGAACAACGTGTGGTTTTACCAGGTGGGGATCATGACGAAGGCGCAGTCCTTCCTGTCGGTGGCGGAGCGGCTTGGATTTGGGTCGAAGACCGGTCTGCCCCTGTTCAATGAGAATCCCGGGATCCTTCCTACGAACGATTTGATGAGGGCGGAGTTCGGGCGGCCGATTATGAAAGGTGATACGGCCAACTTTGCGATCGGGCAGGGGATTTTACAGAGCACGCCGTTGCAGGTGGCTCAGATGATGGCGGGAATCGCAAACGGCACGGTGCTGCCTCAGCTACGGTTGATCCGTCAGGTGCAGGATGAGAAGGGTGGCGTGATCAGTGCGCCCTCTCCGGAGACGCGGACCGAGTTGAATCTCGAGCCTGAAGCGGTGGCGGTGGTTCACGAGGGGATGAAGGGTGTGGTGCATGCCTCTTTTGGCACCGGAAAGCGGGCTTCCTTGAGCTACACGACCCTGGTCGGGAAGACCGGCACGGCACAGTGGACTACGGATCGGGAGTTGGCGTGGTTTGCTGGATTTTTCCCCTATGAGAATCCGCGCTTTGCTTTTGCGGTTCTCTACGAAGGGTCGCCGGGCGAGTCGGTGAGTGGAGGGCGTTTGGCGGGTCCGATGGTGCAGAGCTTTTTTGAGCCTTTGGAGGATGAGATCTTGCCCATGATCAAGCCGCCGTCCCGGGCGATGATTATCGTTGAAGAGGGTGAAGAAGGCCCTGGCGCTGTAGATGAAGAAGGGGTGATGGTGAAGGATCCGGACGAAGGAATTATCAGGGCGGTTCCTGTTGAGCCGTTGGAAGTTGGAGATCTGGAAGAGGATGCACCGCCACCGGTTGCGGTGATTATTGAAGAGCCCGGGGAGGATGTGCCACCGGCAGCGGTGATTATTGAGGAGCCCGGGGAGGATGCACCGCCACCGGTTGCGGTGATTATTGAAGAGCCCGGGGAGGATGTGCCACCGGCAGCGGTGATTATTGAGGAGCCCGGGGACGACATCGCAGAGCCCTGATATTGAGCTGTCCGAGATCGAAAATACTTCGCGCTGGACCTTTCGGGGACGGGAGTTCAGACAAGGGCAACCAAGACACTTTATGGATATACAAATTGCTACGCTTTGTGATTTTGCGGCCGACTACAATGGGAAGATGGTCATTTCGGGAACCTTTGACGCGCTTGCCGCGAAGGCATTGCCGGTGGTTCACCCGCAATGTGTGCTGGCGATGCGCATTTGCATGACGCCGGAAGACAGCGGCGATCACGACATGACGATCAACATCATCGATGCTGACGGTGGCTCGCTGGATCCGAAAAATATGCCGGTGAAGATCAAGATGCCGGTGAAGGTTCCCGAGAGCATGAGCTTTGTGACCCGGAACTTTGTGATGAACTTCCAAGGGCTTCGTTTCCCGACTGCAGGCATCTACTCGGTGGATGTTTCGGTGGACGAGGAGCTTGTGGCGCGGCTTCCTCTGCGCATTGTGCAGGTTCCTGAGCAGCAGGCCGCTACGTCGTAACGCTTTTTTCCTGATGCCTGAGACTGGTCACGGCTGCGTTCTAATTACTGGAGCTTCCTCCGGGTTGGGGGCTGAGTTTGCGAGGCAGTTGGCTCCGTGGAGCCAGAAGATGGTGTTGGTGGCCCGGCGCGAGGAGCGCCTGAAGGCTCTGGAGGTTGAGTTGCGGGAGATTGCTCCTGAATTGGAGGTGGGGTCGATTGCGGCCGATTTGTCCGGGGAGGAACACCGGGCCGAGTTGGGGGCACGTCTTGCTGGCACGGCCTGGGCACCGACCTTGTTGGTGAACAACGCCGGGATGGGTGATTACGGGGAGTTCGTTTCGGCGGATTGGTCGAAACTTGATCAGATGATGCGGATCAACATGTCAGCGCTGACTCATTTGACCCATCAATTCCTGCCGGGGATGATTCAGTCGGGTGGTGGGGCAATTCTGAATATCAGTTCGTTGGCAAGCTTGCTGCCGATTCCAGACTTTGCGGTTTATGCGGCGACGAAGGCCTATGTGTCGAGTTTCTCGGAGGCGCTGCGGATTGAGTTGAGGGAGAAGAATGTCTCCGTGCTCGCGGTGTGTCCGGGGCCGGTGCATACGGATTTTGGGAATCAGGCCCGGCGCAGCGGGCAGCGGGAGGCGAGTGAAATGAGGGACTGGTTCTTTGCGGAGGCGGAGGACGTGGTGGCGGAATCGCTGGTGGCTTTGGCGCGTGATCAGGCCCGGGTGTATCCTGGTTGGAAGATTGCGTTAGCGGCGGCGGGGATCTCGTTGTTGCCCTTGGCGGCCCTGCGGCTGATTTTGTCGTCGCGGCCACGTCGAATGAGTGAGGATTAGGCTATTGCCATCCGACGGGGGGGCTGTGCTATGGTTCGAGCGTGGCAACTGGACAAGGTTCTCGAAATTCTCATCAACTGGATAGAGTGAAACGGCGGAAGGGGCGGCGGGGGCTGCCTTTGTTGGGAGGGGCGGCGTTGTTGCTGGTTTGTTTTTTGATCGTGATACCGTTCACGCCGATTGCGGGGAAGATCAAGCGGGGGCTGAAGGAGGTTTTTTCGCCGGAGAAGGAGGAAGTGCCGGTAGTCGTCGCTCCTCAGGTGGAGCCTTCAAGTTTGCCGTTGCTTGATCCTGAGGAGAGGTTGATTGATCCGGCGCCTGATCCACCGGTGCCGACCGGTCGCTTGGTGGCACCCGACGGGGTGAGTATTACGAAGCTGTCGAAGGACATCGACTTGAAGGTGGAGTTCAAGAGCGAGGAGGGTGGCTTGGCTTCGGTGGAGCGGGGGAAGAGGGACAGTTACCAGGCCGAGTATACGCTGCATGTGACCCTGCCAAAGGCGTCGGAGACCTTGGAGGAATTGGAGCGTGTGAATCCTGACCTTGGGAAGTTGTTACCGGGATTGGAGGAGATGTTTTCGACGGCGCAGGTGTCGAGCTGGTACCGGAAGCTCTACTTGAACAAGTCGGAGCGAGTGAAAAAGAACGTGGCTCGACTTGATGAGATACTGACGCGGCACAATTTTTACGACTGCGAGACGATGTTAAATATGAAGCACCCGGAGTCGGGGCGCCGGGTGTTTTTGATGCAGGCGGAGATGGATGTGGTTTCGGATGGATCGGATGGGGACCGGTTGCCGGAGATGCCGGATGAGATTGTGAAGTCGACCTATTACCAACCGTTCACGAGTTACGGGTGGAAGAAGCAGACAGATGTTCCGAATCCGATGGTGAAGGGATGGGAGGATCGGATCGGGAAGGCGAAGGCGGAGATGGCGATGGCGGCAACGAGTCCGGATCGCAAATCGTGGTTGCGCGATCGGATCAAGATGTTGGAGCGCGGAGTTGGGGATATGAAGGCGCGGAGTTTTTTGATCGCGGAGTATGATCCGTTTATTGTGATCCCGGTCAACCTGCTGACTGATCGCAGTGATGCGTATGCGCCGAATGTCGGTGACTATGCGCTGGTGATCCATGGAAAGAAGCTTTATCCAGCCATCGTGGGGGATGGTGGGCCGACTTTCAAAGTGGGTGAGGGGTCGCTGCGACTGGCGAAGGCGCTCAATGCGCGGGCGAGTCCTTATGGGCGTCCGGTGGAGCAGTTGGTGGTGACGTATTTAGTGTTTCCTCGATCGGCAGCAGCGAAAAAATCGGCGCCGAATTATGGGCAGTGGAGGATCAAGTGTGGGGAGTTGGTTGAGGAGATTGGGGGATTTGGTGAGGGCGTGGTGATGCATGAGTGGGAGGATTTGTTGCCTCAGCAGGAAGTGGAGTAGGAGTTGGGAGAAGTGCCGCTATCGCCGGGGGTTTTGATGGCGACCGGGACAGTCACCTTACGGCGGGAGGGGGCCTGTGACCGGGACGGTCAGGCCACGGTGGGAGATGAATTCTACTCTTCTTCTTGGTTCTTCTTGAATTGCTTGACGAGGGGGATGAGGCAGGCGCCGCCCCAGAAGAGGATGAGGGCCCAGGCCCACCAGGGCCAGCCGTCGTCGAGGTCTTCGTCGTCGAAAATTGATGATGGAGGGAGGTGGACGGGTCCGGATCGTTCAGTTTTGGGAGGGTAGCTTGGAGGGGGAATGAGATCTTCCTCGGTGAGCATTGGTTTGCCAACTTCATCGCGGAATGATGCGACCAGGTCCGGGGTGACAGGTGGAGAGGCGTTGCCGAAGCTGTTGCGGACATAGGTGAGGACAGCGGCGATTTGTTCGTCGGTTTGGGATGCTTGGGGCGGCATGGGAACGCCGTAGTTGAATTCCTGACCGCTGACTTTGATTGGTCCGATGAGGCCGCGGAGTTGGATGCGAATGAGGTTTTCGGATGGGCCGTTGACCCAGTCGGACATGGCAAGGGGAGGGGCGAGGCCGGGCATTCCCTTGGCATCGGGTCCGTGACAGCCCGAGCAAACGTTGAAGATGGCTTTGCCTTCCTTCATGACTTCCGGATCGAGTTTGTAGGAGGTGACCTCAGTTCCGGATTCAGGTTCAGTTCCGGGTTCCTGTTCGTCGGGGAGGAGGGAGTCGGGATCAAGGGGGACGGCTTTCCGCGTGTCGGTTTCGGCGGCAAGTGGGGGCTTCTTTTGTTTGAGGAGGTAGGATACGAGGTCGCGCATCTCGTATTTGGTGAGGAGGTCGCCAGAGGGAAGCATGGCGGTGATGGGGTTGGTTTGGACCTTGATGTCGGATTTGTTGACTCGGAGGAGGTCTGTGCCGGACTTGATGACGAGGGTGGATTCGGTTTCCTCCATGAGGACGCCACCGATACCGGTGTCGTTGTTGAAGGTGACGGACATGACGCCATAGCCAGAGGTAATGGCGGCGCTGGGATCGAGGAGGGAGTGGAGGATGTATTCTGCGTCGTGGCGCAAGCCGATATCGGACAGATTAGGACCCGCAGCTCCGCCCGCGGAGTGGCCGGCGCTTATCTGGTGACAGCGCAAGCATTGGGCAGAGGGGTGTGTTTGAAACAGGGCGGCGCCTTGCTCGGGATCGCCACCGCGGAGGGCGAGGCGAAACTCTCCGAGGGGATCATCGGCAGGGAGAGAGGCGCGGAAGGCGGCGAGGGCATTTTTCACCTCCTTTTCGGGTCTGGCATCGGCGGCCGCCACGAGCTCCAGGGCATAGGGCGGGTAGCGGGTGCTGCCTTGGAGGCTGGCGAGTCCGCGAGTCAATTCGGTGACTGCCTCGGGAACCGGGAGGGTGGCGAGTTGGCTCCAGGCGTGTTGTTTACGGCGGTCATTACCGGAGCCGATGACTTTGCGGATGGGGTTGATGGCTTCGGTTGGGTTGCGTTCGGTGAGGAGGCTGAGGGTGCGAATGGCGATTGCGTCGTTGGGATCCTTGATGAGTTTTGGGAGGAGGCCAGCGAGCGAGGTTGAATTACGCTGGGAGAGAAGTTCGAGGGCGCGGATTCGGCTGGAGGATTCCTGTGTGGTGTTGGCGACCATCGAGGCAAGTATCTCGTCGCTGAGCTTTTCGACGGCCATCCCGTGTTGGCCGGCAAGTCCGATGGCGGCGGCGAGGATGGGGCCGTCTTGGTCGAGGAGGGCTGGGAGGTGGGCCTCGAAGGCGGCACGGACGGTGGAGAGGTCGCGTGGAGGGAGCGGCATGTGTCGACCGAGGGATTGGTCGACGGATGGTGGGTTGTCCCAAACGCTCAGTAGGCGCAGGGCTTCGAGGCGTTCCTCGAGATTGGCTTCAGGATTTCCGGAGAACTGGAGGAGGTGAGCAACGCTTTCGGCTGTTCCGGTGCGGAAGGCGCTGTGGACGATGCGGCGGAGTTGCATGCGGGTGAGGGGGCGTCCGGGCTTGCCTGGCAGGTAGTCGGAGAGAAGGGCGGCGATGGCCGGGCGGGCGGCTTCAATGGGGACGTCGTGAACGGCGCGGATGACCTCGTCGGCGATCTTGGCATTCTGATCGAAGAGGAATGCGACGATGTCGGGATGTTTGAGTCGGCGAAGGGCGACGACGGCAGCGATACGGACTTCGGTGTTGGGGTTGCCCTTGAGGGCGGCGAGTTGTTGAGGGGTGGCGCAGCCAACGAGGCCCATGATGCCGGCGTGGCGGAGGTGGAGGTCGCTATTCGAGTTTTCGGCAAGGAGGACGATGAGGTCGTTGACGTGGGCGGTCGCTTTCTGGCGTCCGAGTGAGATCGCGGCGAAGGCGCGGACCCGGGCGGAGGGATCGCGAAGGGAGGTGGCGAGGGGGCCGGCGTCTTCGAGGGGGGCCTCGCCGAGGGCTTTGGCGGCCTGCGAGCGGATCTCGGAGTCGTTGTCGGCGAGAAGGCTGAGGAGGGTTTCGGTGGCTTCGGCGGATTGTTCACGTCGGGCCAGCATCCAGAGGCCCCAGACGCCGTGCAGACGTTTCAGGCGTTGGTCTCTCTGTGTGGCAGCAAGGCCGAAGAGGTGGAGGCCTTCCGGTTTGTGGGAGAGGGCGAGGGTGGCGCGGAGGCGGACGCGTTGATCGGGGTGGTCGAGAAGTTCGAGCAGTTTGGCGGGGTCTCGGTGGGAGAAGCCTTCGCTGACAAGTTTGGAAACTTCGGCGACGAGGGGGTCCTTGTCGTTTGCCTCAGAGGAGATCGTGTAGAGTCTGCCGTCGTTGTGTGATTTCCATCCTTTGACGAAATCGGTCACGTAGACTTTGCCGTCGTAGCCGAACTCCACATCGGTGACTGCGGCGCCCCAGTTCCATTTTTTGGGTTCAATGACCCGCATGCCGGCTCCTTCTGACTCGATGCCGAAGGCCCAGATGCCGGAGGCGGCGCCGCCCCCTTTGTAGTCGCAGATGAGGAAGGAGTTCTCGCAACCGTTACTGATGCCGGTGCCGGGTTGGTAGGTCAGTCCGGAGGGGCCGTTGCTGAAGTTGAGGAGGGGGGGGAGAAGGAAGGCGGGTTGCAGATCATTTTGCGGAGCCCATTGCTTTTCCTGCATCCATTGGTTGATGGGGCGCTTTTCGTAGCCGAGTTGCTTGTGGAAGGTGTGGAGGTTTTGGTGGCCGACGCGCCAACCGGTGTCGGCACCTTCCATGATATAGACGAGTCGAGCTTGATCACCTTGGTCGGAGTTGTTGTCGACAGTGACGGCGTTGCCCCACTGGTCGAAGGCGATTTCCTTCGGGTTGCGAAGGCCGGTGTGGATGGTTTCGAAGTTTGATCCATCCGGATCGAAGCGGAACACCGCGCCCTGATTTTGGAAGAAGAACTCTGTTCCTTCCTTGCTGGTGACACGCATGGAGCGGTCGCCGATGGTTCCGTAGAGTCGGCCATCGGGGCCGAGGGCGAAGCCATTCAGGTCGTGTCCGGAGATGGAGACTCGCGTTCCAAAACCCTCGAAAAGAGACGTTTTCTCTTCCGCTACGCCATCGCCATCCTTGTCCCGCAGGGTCCAGATGTGGGGGATGCAGGCGAGGTAGATGGTGCCATCGAGGGAGAAAATTCCGGCGGCGGTGCCATCGAGAACGTCGTTGTATCCATCGGAGAAGACCTTGGAGCTGTCTGCGACGCCATCGTTGTCGGTGTCGGCGAGAATGCGGACTTTTTCGGTTTTGGCGGTGAGTTGTTCGATGGAGAATTTTTCTTTGAACCGTTCGTGCAGGGCCCGGCGGTAGGCGGTGCTGTCGGAAGCAATGTCGTCGAGGACCCAATAGGTGTGGTTGCGGTTGTCCTGGACGCCGAATCGGAAACGGTGGGTTTCTGTGACGAGAACGTTGCCTTGTTCGTCGAGGCAGAGTGCGGTGGGCGAGATGAGTTGATGTTCCTCCGCTGTTGCGAACAGTCTGGCGTAGGTGCCGGCGGGGATGGTGAGGCCGGGGACGGCGTCGGTGGAAATGAGTTCGGCCGCTTCGGGGATTTTGGTGGCAGTGGGTTGCGGAAATCTGATTGCTTCGGTGTCGGAGAAGACAAGGTGATCAGCCATGACGAATCCCCAGCTGCCATCGCGTGCATCGAGGATTCGAAGTTGAACTTTATGACCTTTGATCGCTCTCACGTCCCAGGCGACGGGACGGAAGAGGTGGTCGTTTTCGCCGACCGCCTCGACGAGGACTTCGCCGTCGGAGATGAGTTGGACGGAGGTTTGGCCAGGGTATTTTCCGCCGCCGACGAGGAAGTGAATGTAGTCCTGATCGATGGTGAACTCGGCGGAGGATAGGGAGCCCTTGGCGCCGTCGCCTCCGGTGAAGGAGCAGGCGAAGGATGTGGCGGACCAGCCCTGGACCAGTCCGGCGAAGGCTGGGGGCCCACCCGCAGAAGGACCGTTACCGAAGCTGTCACCTTCCTCGGTCCATTTGTCGAAGCCATCACCTTCGAATGCTTCGAAGACCACCTCCTTGGCGGTCGCGGTGAGGGCGAGGAGTGGAAAGATGAGGAAGCGGAGCTTCATGTGTGGGGAAAGTTAACAAGCTGAGGGGGAGTGGCAAGGACGGGGGTGGGGACGGTGAGGGATCAAATGAGAGGGGATTTGACCGCTGATGACACTGATTTTTCCGGATGGGGAGGGGCTACGGCACGAGGGAAGGAATGCGGGTTGCTGTTGGGGGCAAGTATTCAAGCTGGGATGGTCACGCCACTTTAGGAGAGGAGCTTGGTGAGCCCTTCCTCGTCGAGAATTTCGACGCCGAGTTTCTCGGCCTTGTCCCGTTTCGATCCACCGCCTTCGCCGGCGAGGACATAGCTGGTGTTCTTGGATACCGAGCCGGTTACCTTGCCGCCGTTTTTCTCGATGAGGGATTTGAAGTCGTCGCGTCCGCCGGAGAGGGTGCCGGTGATGACAAAGGTTTTGCCGGCGAATGGGGCGTCGGCGCCGGCGGAGGAGGGGTCGGGGAAGTAGTTGTCGGAGCGGGGGTTGATGTTGAGTTTAGTGAGCCGCTGGAGGACGTGTTGTCCGGCTTCGGAGGCGAAGAATGCGAGGACGCTGGCAGAAGCGACTGGACCGACGTCCGGGGATATTTTTTTGGAGGTGAGGGAGTCGTTGAGTGCGGCGATGCGTTCCTTGAGCTGTGTGAAGGCGGCTTGGCGCTCTTCCTTTTCCTCGTCGTCTTTGGGTGGGTTGTCCTTGTTTCGCGGGGAGATCTCGCGTTGTTCAGATTCGAGAATTGTGATTTCACGGATTGTTTTCAGCGTGTCGCTGTCGGCAAGATCGGTGAGTTGTTCGTGCAGGCGGGAGAGTTCCTTGGAGGAAGATTCGCCGACGTGTGGGATGCCCATGGCGAAGATCCACTTGGAGAGTGGTTGTTCGGTGCGGGCTTTTTGCAGGGACGAGAGGAGGCCGGCTGCTTTCTTTTCTCCGAAGCGGCGGGGTTTGGATTCTTCGCCGGATTGCAGTTTGGCGGGTTCGAGGAGAAGGTCAGCGAGGGTTTCTTCGGTGAGTTCGAAAAGATCGAGAGGCGAGCGGGCCATTGCTGATTCGACGAGTTTTACGGCGACGGACTCGCCGAGTCCATCGAGGTCGAGGGCTTTGCGTTGCGCGAAATGTTTCATTCGCGTCACCGCTTGGGCGGGGCATTCGAAGTTGCCGCACCACCAGGTGAGGACGAGGTAGTCTTCGCCGTCCTTTTTGACGGCATTCTTCCGGAGTTCGATGGGCGCGGAGCAGGCCGGACATTTGCCGCCGAGGTGATCGTGGAGGGAGAACGGTTTGCTGCCGGAGGGGCGCTTGGTGGTGTCGACGGAGAGGATCTCGGGAATGATTTCACCGGCCTTGTGAACGAGGACGGTGTCGTCGAGGCGGATGTCGCGTTCCTGGATGAAGGATTCGTTGTGGAGGGTGGCGCGGGAAACGGTGGTGCCGGAGAGAGGGACCGGTTCAAGTTCGGCGACGGGGGTGAGGATGCCGGTGCGGCCGACCTGCACGGAGATGTCGCGGAGGAGAGTGGTTTTTTGCTCGGGGGGGTATTTGAAGGCGGCAGCCCAGCGGGGCGCGCGGGAGGTTGCGCCGAGCGTGGTGCGTTTGGCGAAGGAGGAGACTTTGATGACCGCGCCGTCGGTTTGATAGGGGAGGTCGTGGCGGAGTTGGTCTAGTTCGCGGATCGTTTTGAGGACGCCGTCGAGAGTGTCTACGTGCCAGACTGGTTTGTTACGGGGAATCTCGTAGCGATCGAGGAGGGCGTGGAAGTCGTCTTCGGTGTCGAACTTGATGCCCTCGTGGGCGCCGAGGCCGTGGGCGAGGACCGCGAGGGGGCGTTCGGCGACGGCTTTTGGGTCGAGTTGTTTCAGGGTGCCTGCGGTGGAGTTGCGGGGGTTGGCGAAGGTGGGCAGGCCCTGTTCGTCTCGTTGCTCGTTGAGTTTTGCGAATTCGGCGTTGGGCATGTAGACCTCGCCGCGGATTTCGAGAAGGGCGGGGGCGGTGTCGCCGAGAGTGAGGGGGAGAGAACGGATGGTGCGGACGTTGGCGGTGACATCGTCTCCCCGACTACCGTCTCCACGGGTGGCGGCGTAGTCGAGTTTGCCGTTGCGGTAGATGAGGGTCACGGCGACGCCGTCGATTTTTGGTTCGACGGTGAGGGAGATCCGTTCGGTGTTGAGGTTTTTTTGAAGCCTCCGAAAGAACAGTTTAACTTCCTCCTCCTTGAACACATCGTCGATGGAGAGCATCGGGATGAGGTGTTGGCGTTGTTGAAAGCCTTCGAGGGGTTCGCCGCCGACGCGTTGGGTCGGGGAGTTGGGGTCGGCGAGGTCGGGGTGTGCTTTTTCGAGGTCTTCGAGTTCGCGGAAGAGGACGTCGTATTCGGCGTCGGAGATTTCGGGTTGGGCCTCGGTGTAGTAGAGCCGGTTGTGGCGGTCGAGTTCCTTGGAGAGGAAGGCGATGCGTCCGGCGGGGTCGTTAGGGGACTGGGAGAAGAGGTCTTCCACGGGGGGATTATGGGGAAGAAGTCGGAAGTCGGAAGTCGGAAGTTGGGGGGCTTGAGGGGGCAGCACACGGAGTGTGCTGGCTCCTTTACGCCACGAGGTGGCGGAGGCGGCGGAAGAGGAGGGTGCCAGTGACGGCGCCGAAGAAGTCAGCGGCGAGGTCGCCGGCGTCGTTGCCGGAGCGGAAAGCGTACCAGGACTGATGCCATTCGTCGATGACGCCGGTGGTGGTGACGATGACGATGACGACGAGGTGGATGATGTCCCAGGAGATGCGGGGATCCTTGCGGCGGAGGAACAGGGCGGCGGAGAGGATGCCTGCGCCACCGAAGTAGTATCCGAAGTGGAGGAACTTATCGATGTGTGGGATATCTGGTCCCGGTGGGCTGGAGAGGGGGCGGCTGGAAAGGAACCAAAGGGTGATGAACCAGACCACAAAGAACGCGAACCAGAAGCGGCTGCGTTGGGTGAAGGCGGGGAGTTGCATCGGGAGATTATGCCCGTTGTCAGTCCATCTTCCGGAGCTCATCCTCGAGTCGCTCGGCCAGCCATTGTTTCATCATGGACTGGTAGTTGAGGAATCGGGAGCGGGCCATCCGCTTGATGCGGGAGAGCATGCGCGGATCGAAGCGGAGAGTAATGGTGGTGGACTCGCGGCTGTCGGGCGAGTGCACGGAGCCCTTCATGAGGCTGGCGTCGAGATCGTGCTCCAACCAAAAGGCTGCTTCAGCCTCTTCGTCTTCGAAGGCGGGAATCTGTTCCCATGCGGTGAGTGTTTCCATTGGTGGGATTATTTGAATTGAGCGTATTTGCGGTTGTAAAACTTGAGTTCTCCTTCGGTGAGTTCGCGTGCTCCGATGATGCGAACATTTTTTCCGTCGGTCCAGAAACAGAGGAAGAGGTATCGGTTGGAGACGGTACGGCCGAGAGCGTAGTAACGGGTCTCCCCGTCGGGGCGATCGTTGTCGGGGAGAAAACGAACGGCGAAAGGATCTTCAAGCGCCTCCTCAATTTCGCGTGGCTTGATCTTCTTCAGGTCAAAATGAACGTCTAGCAGGTCGAGTTCCATAGATGATGGTCAATCTAGTTAAGAAATCTTAAGGGATTCGCTCCCGCCCCACAATGAATTTAACGCGATGGGGTGCAAGACCTTATTCCATGGGTATTGGAAGAGCGATGTGGCGGAGAGCGGTTTTGGCGAGGAGGGGGTGGAGGCCGGGATGACGTCCGAGGAGGCGGGCGAGGTAGGCGGCGGCGCGAGGTGCGGCGAAGCTGCTGCCGATGAGGTTTCGGGTGCCGCCACCGGGCCAGAGTGCTTCGGGTTCTTCGCCCCGGCTGGAGAATTCGGTGAGTCCACCGGAGGCGCGGCAAAGCTCGGGGCGGTTGTCGGGATCGCTTCCTACGGCGATGACGGTTGGAAAGTGGGCGGGCCATTCGGCGCTTTGAAATCCGGAATTGGAGCCTGCGGCAACGATGTGCATGCCGCGGAGGTAGAGGGCATCGATCCAGCTTTTGTAGAGGGCGGCATCTTGGGCGCGGGCGGGGGCAGCAGATTTCGGGGATTTCCGCAGATTTGGAGAGGGATGGGGTGGGGTGGTTTTGGGCTCTTGTGGTTTTAGGGCGATCAAGTGAAGGGAAAGAGAGCCATGAAACCAGCCTGCGTGCTTCACCTGCTTGATTGAATTAAGGGAACGTTGAAATTCTCGCGCTTGTCGGGCCAGTCTCCGGCCCCTAGCCTCGGCGCCTCATGAGTGAAACTCTGTATTTGGGCATCGATAGTGGGGCGACGACGTCGAAAATTGCGGCGGTGCGGGAGGATGGTTCGATTTTCACCAGCGAGTTGCTGCAGCGCCCGACTGGTTCGGAAGGCGGGCCGGAGGGGGTGATTCAGGCGTGGATGGGTGCGATTGGGGAATTCATGGTGGGGCACAGCGTGGAGTGGTCGCAGATTGCGGGGGTTGGTCTGGCGGTGCCGGGGCCGCGGCGGAGCTATGGGGTGCTAGATACCTCTCCGAATTTGCCGGCGAGTTTTGATGGGTGGGATGTGGAGAAGGATCTCGGTGAAGCCTTGGAGGCGGCGGCGGGTCGGAAGTTGCCGTTGGCGCTTGGTAATGATGGGAGCATGGGCGGGGTGGGCGAAGCGCATCGGGCGCGGGGAGAGGAAGCTTGTGGGGTGGTGATGCTGGCTCCGGGTTCCGGCTTGGGTGGAGCGTATGTGGATGCGAAGGACGAGTCTTTGGATGGAGATACCTTGGCGGGGATGGAACTGGGTCACTTGGCGGCGCCGTTGCAATTGCTTGGGGTGGAGGCCATTCCCTGCGGCTGCGGTCGGACTTGGGGATGTTACGAGATGTATACCAGTCTTGCGGGATTGCCGGCCTTGTTGGATCGGGCGATCGGTCGTTATCCAGGCCACGTGTTGGAAGATCCGTCGCTCGGGAAGAAAGAGCGGGTGATGAAGCTGCGTGGTCTTGCGCAGGAGGGTGATGCGCTGGCGCTGGAGTTGTTTGACCTGCAGGCGAAAGCGATGGGTTTACTCGTAGCGCAAATGGCGATGGCAGTGGACCCGGCTTACGTTGTGATCGGGGGAGGCTTGATTGATCCGGATGCGACGACGGAGGAGTTTCGTGAACGGTATTTGGGAGGGATCGCGAAGGTTGCGAAGGAGAATTTGTGGCCTACGCAGAAAGACACGTTGAAAATTGTAGCGGCATCGCTTGGAGAGCTATCGCAGGCGATTGGGGCGGCGTTGGTGGCGCGGAATAGGGCGCAGGTGCAGTTGGAGGCGCGGGTAAAGGTGTAAGGTTTGAACCGATCTCGTTGGGCTCTCGCCCGTTCCGGCGCGCCTCTCGAGATGTTTTTTTATTGGTCCGCTGGTGTTAATATCGGCTACCGTTCGATGTCCCTCCGGGACGAAGGGTGTCTCCACGTTCCTAACCTGGCTAGGAACGTGTTACCATTCGGGGCAGGCTCTTATGGTGCCCCCTGAGTGGATCTCGCGGTATTCCCCTCACCGAAAACATCGCGTTGATCTTGGATGACATCATCGCCGTTGGTGCGGGGGACGATGTTGGCGCCGACGAGCGTGCCGTCTCTTTTCGAGGGCGGTAATTGCGGCGAAAGCGGTGAGGTCGTCTTCGTGTTGGTGGGGGAAGTGGAGGAGGGTGTGGCGGATCATGACGCGAGGCGTGGTGGTGTCCGTCAGACGTATGAGATGGGGATTTATGACAAAAAGTTTCTATGGAGGGGTCTATTTATCTTTTTTGCTGAGTTGCAGGTAAGGCCATTTCTTGTCGCCACTGAGATAGGGGGCGGGTTACAAACCCGGGCTCCATAGGGGATGCTACTTCTCGAGGAGGTCGACGTTGAGTTTGTCGAAGGCGAGTTTGGAGAGGATGAAGTAATCGGGGTCGCCGGAGAGGCGCCCGTAGAAGAGTTGGTTTTTGTCCGCGTAGGAGAAGGGGGTGAGATTGAGGAGGCGGCGGTGGGTGGCGATTTCGTCTCCGAAGTCGTCCTCGACGGCGTAGGCGACTTCAATGCTGAGGGTGGGTGAGATGAGTCGGTCGGCGGCCTCTTCGTCGTCGGGGCCGAGCCAGCGGGTGACGCGGAGTCCTTCGAGGTTATCGAGAAGGATGTTGGCGCGTTGTTTGTTGAGGAGGGAGGTGACATTTTTGCCTTCACGTCGGGCGGCCCATTGTTCGGTGAGGAAGTTGTAGCTGAGGAGGAGAGGTGGTTCGCCCTGGTGCTCGATGGCGAACCCCTTGAGGGTGATGATGGGCAGCGACCAGAGGAGGGAATCGCGCCATGAGGAGGGCTTGGTGGCGACGTGGTGGAAGGTGCCCGTATCGATTTGCACGACTCCGGGTTCGTCTTTGCGGAGGGCGTAGTAGTTGCCGTCTTCGCCCTTTCCGAGATCGATCTCGATCTTCTGATTCTTGCTGTGTTCGAAGGTCAGGGAGACGGCTGGGGTTTTGAGGCCGAAGGGGGCGAGTTCGGCGGGGGCGTCGGAGGTGAAGGCGAGAATTTGGTCGCGGGTGATGGCGGTGAAGAGTTGGTAGACGGTCTTTTCGTTGGCGGGTTCTGGCTCGCCGGTGCGGTTGATGTACCAGCGGGGTCTCTTCGTGCGGGGGTCCTTGGCGAGGGCGAGGAGAAGGGGTTTAGCGGGGTCTTGTTCCGGCGTTTTGATGGTGGCGGAGCGGAGGGTGGAGGGGGGGTGGGAGAGGAGGGTGTGACTGCGGAGTTCGTTGACGGTGATGGGGAGGTCAGAAAGGGAGACGAGGCCGTTGGCGCTGGTGAGGGGGAGTTCGAAGATGGAAGATCGGCCGGTGACTTTGGCAAAGACGGTGTTCGACTCCGGGGTGGCGGGAGCTTCGACTTCGAGGGTGACTTTTTTGGGGTGAATCTTGCCGGCGCTGTCGAAGAAGCCGAGGCTGACTTCCATGTAGGCGCCGCCGGCGGGACGGGCGGGAATGGTGATTGATCCGGGGTCATGGATCTTTGGGGCTTCCAGGCTGTAGAGTCCGCTGACGAGGCGCTCCAGGGCGTCGGTGTCGGTGCGGAGGTCCAGTGGTTTGGTGATGCGCCAGGGGCTTTTCATTCCAGCGCGGTTGATGACGACTTCGCCGTTCTTGCTTTGGACGGTGATGTTGGCGAGTTGGAGGGCGTTGAAGAGAAAGGGGCGGTGATCGCGGAGGATGGGGAAGCCTTCGTCGAGAAGGACCCGGGCATTGGCCCCGGCGCAAACGTAGATGTGGTCGTCTGCGAAGCTTCCGATGGGCTGGATGAAGAAGGTTTCGGCGAGGTTACCGTTCTCATTGGCGACGCAGTGCCAGGGGGAGCGTTTGCCGAGTTTGTAGTGGGCGAGTTGGTTTCCGTCGCCGTCGATGATGTTGATTTTGTAGTGGCCGCCAGCGAGTCCGGACTCTTTGGGCGAGAGCTCGTCCTGGTCGAAGCTTTCGCTGATGATCAATTGACGGGAGGCGAAGACGAGGCTTTGGAGGTGGCGGAAGTCGGCGCGGTCCTCGGTGGGAGAGATCATGTACCACAGTCCACCGGATTTGCGGAACTCGGCCTTTTTACCGGAGCTGTTGGTGATGGTTAACCGGGCGGGGGCGTTGAGCTCGAAGCTGAAGAGGGCTTCGTCGGCTTTGCGAGGAGGATCACCGAAGATGGAGGTGAGGTCGTTCTCCTTGATCTGCACATAGGCGAGGCCGCCCAGGGACAGGGCGAGGGCGGCGAGGATGATCGTGGAGAGGACGGAGCGCATCTGCATCAGGCTCGGCGTACACTCCAGATGGCGAGTCCGGTCAGGAGGAGTGCGGCGGGGATGAAGTAGAGGTTGAGGCGGTTTACGAAGGTGATTTGGGAGGGGACGAGGTTGATTTTGTAGCGTTGAATGGGTTTCGGGCCGACGCCCATGAGGTCTTCGCGGCCGATGAGCCAGTTGGAGGTGTTCTTGAGGAAGTCGACTTGTTTGTCGTGGAGTCGCTGGGGGTGGAGGAAGGAGGAGTTGGCGATGACGACCATACGGGAGGTGAGTCCGGCGGTTTGATCGTTGGTGGCGTTGCCGCGGATGACGGCGCCGGCGAGGTAGAGTGTCTCGCCTTCTCCAGTGACTGGGTGGCCGTAGTCTTCCTGAGGGTCGAAGGTGGAGTTTTCCTCAGTGAATTTCGTTTCACCCCAGTATCCGGCGGCGGTCTCGATGAGGGCGATGGGGGAGATGCGGCGGTTGAGGAGGTCCTCGGCGCCTTCCCGGATTTCGAGGCTGTTGGTGCCGCCTTCGAAGATGGTGCTCTCGCCTTCGAGGGCGGTGTTGATGTGGTTGAGTTGGGCGCCGAAGGTGAAGGTGGCGTGGACTTTGGAGGTGGTTCTTCCATCGCGGACGGCCATGAGGCGGTCGTTGCGTGGGCTGATGCCGTATTCGCGGAGGAAGGAACGGATGCGTTCGGGGCGGTGGATGGGATCGAGGACGACGAGGACGGCGGCGCGGGGACGAGCCCAGTAGTCTTTGAGAATTTTCAGTTCACGTTCATCGAGGTCGTATTGGGGGGCGATGAGGGTGACGCCTTCCGCGTCGTGGGGAATCTGGTCGATGTCGCTGAGGCGAATCGGGGTGAGGGCGATGTTTTGGCGGTGCAAGGTTTCGGCCAGGGTGGCCCAAGGGGTGTTTTCGGAGGCGTCTTGCAGCTGGCTTTTATCGGAGAGGAAGTAGAAGCGCCGTGCTTTTCCTTCGATGGCGCTGCGGAGGAGAGTGCTGATGAGGTCTTCGTCCTGATAGCCGATGAGGGTCCGCTTGTTGGGTCCGTCGGTGCGGTAGACGAGGATTTCCTCGAGGGGGATGATCTTGACGTGGGGGGAGTTGGCGATGGGGGTGAGTTTGACCTCAGTGTCTTCGGATTCGGCGGCGGGTTTGGATTCGGCTCGCGCATCGATGATGATGACGTCGTCGACGAAGACGTGGTTGTAGGCGGCGGAGACTTCGAAGGCGCGGTCGCCGTCGCGGACGGGATCGAGGTATTCGAGGGCGATCTTCTCAGTGGAGTTGTTTGCGTAGGCCTGGGTCATGGCCCGGACGCGGTTGTAGTGACTAGAGGACCTCCGGACGGCGACAATGATGCGGATGGGAGTATCGCGGGACTGGACAGGTTCGGACTTGAGGAGGTTGAGGGTGAGGGAGGAGAGGGTGAACTGGTTTCCGCGGCTGAGGTCGCGGTCCCTGTGGTAGAGCGCGGAGAGGTAGTTGCCGCCAAAGAGGGCGATGAGGGCGAGAACGATCTGCAGGCCGACGATTGTGCTGATGGAAAGTCGGTGGATGGGCTTTGCCTTTTTGCGCGGAGAGTCTTCGGAGGATTTGGACATCGAGATCAGCGTTTCCAGCGTCGGTAGTCGACGATGTGGTGGGTGAGGAAGAGGACGATGGCGGCCATCGAGAGGTTGTAGACGATTGGTCGGCTATCGATGAGGCCTTTGGCGAAGAAGTGGAGATGTTCCTGACAGGAGATGTAGTGGAAAAACCCGACGGCTTCGGAGGTTTCTCCCCAGATGACAGTGACGAATCCCAGGAAGTAGTGGATGACGAGCATGCAGATGGTGATGATGCCGGCGATGATCTGGCTGGAGGTGAGGGAGGATGCGAGAACTCCGACGGCGGTGTAGAAGACGCCCATGAGGAAGATGATGAGGAAGGCACCGAGGAGGGATCCGTTGGTGAAGGGGGTGGGGATGTTGGTGAGGGTGGAGAAGAGTTGGAAGTGGACGAAGGCGGGGATCCAGAGGATGACGTAGAAGGAAAGGGCTGCGAAATACTTTGAAAAGACGACCTGTGAGGTGCGGACCGGGGCGGTGAGGAGGGTCTCGAGGGTGCCGCTGCGTTCCTCCTCGGCGAAGAGGCGCATGGTGATGAGGGGGAAGATGAAGAGGAAGTAGAACCAGAAGATGGGGGTGTGGAAGACGATGTAGACGAGGCTGTCGGCGATGGGTGTGTCCTGGAGGATCTTCATCGCGGTGGAGAGCGAGACGCCCTGCATGATCGCGGTGAAGGCGAGGACGATCCAACCGAAGGGGCTGAGGAAGTAGGATCTCAGTTCCTTGGCGTAGAGTGTTAGGAGGGTTCGCATTTGGGGAAGTTGTCAGTGATCAGTATTCAGAAGTCAGAGATGGGGCAAGGTGGTGGGTTGAGAGGGAGGTGGTCGGGCGGTTTCTGGGCTGGATCTGGTTCTTTCTCTGAATACTGAACACTGCCTTCTG
The DNA here is from genome assembly GCA_028822695.1 of Akkermansiaceae bacterium. Classification (GTDB taxonomy): domain Bacteria; phylum Verrucomicrobiota; class Verrucomicrobiia; order Verrucomicrobiales; family Akkermansiaceae; genus JAPKDA01. The sequence continues at coordinate 6,951 of JAPKDA010000024.1, read as the reverse complement.
AAAACTGTCTTCAGTCTTTGCGGGTGAGTTCGACGAAGACTTCTTCGAGGGTGGCTTCGTGGCGGGAGAGGGAGCGGAGGGGCCACTTCTTATCTCGGGCGAGGTTGGCGATGCGTTCCCGGGCGTCGGTGCTGGATTCGACGAAGATGGAAAAGTGCTCCCAGCCGTCTTTGGCGAGTTCGTGGCTGACTTTTTTGACGGCTTTGAGTTCTTGGAGGGCGGCGCCGATTTCTTCGGCGGGGCCCTTGATCTCGGCGGTGACCCGGCCGGCGACCCGCATTTGGCCGACGAGGTTGGCGGGGGTGTCGGCGGCTTTGATGCGTCCACCGTCGATGATGATGATTTGATTACACAGCTGGGCGACCTCGCTGAGGATGTGGGTGGAGACGAGGATGGTGTGCTTCTTTCCGAGGCGGGTGATGAGTTTGCGGATGGAGCGGATTTGGTTCGGGTCGAGGCCGTTAGTGGGCTCGTCGAGGATGAGGAGGGGGGGCTCGTGGATGAGGGCGTCGGCGATGCCGACCCGCTGGCGGTAGCCCTTGGAGAGGGTTTTGATCATCTTGCGGTGGACATTCTGGAGGCCGCATTGGTCGAGGACCTCGTCGAGGCGGCGTTTGAGGCCGCGGCCGCGGAGGCCTTTGATCTGGCCCCGGAAGGTGAGATATTCACGGACCCGCATGTCCAGGTAGAGGGGGACGGATTCGGGGAGATAGCCTATTTTTCGTCGGGCGCCGAGGGGGTCGCGGAAGACGTCATGGCCATCGACACTGGCAAACCCGGAGGAGGGGGGGAGGTAGCCGGTGAGCATGCGGAGGGTGGTTGTCTTTCCTGCCCCGTTGGGCCCCAAAAAGCCGACGACCTGTCCGGAGCCGACCTCGAAGGAGATATCGTCCACGGCGGTGTGTCTGGAGAAGCGCTTGGTGAGGTGGTCTATTTCGATCATGTAGGTGTGAAAGAAAGCTCCCGAAGAGTGCCTGTGCGATTGACTCTGCCGGGGGCCGCTTCTAAGTAGTGCCATTCCAGCGGCGGACCAAGGAAGAAAACCTCGTCTACTAGTGTTTGCCGCATTGCACATCTGACCATGAATTCGCCCGTTTCCTCGCGTCTGAGTGCCGAGCTGCTTGAGCAGAAGTATGATTCGTGGGTGGATGACCCAACTTCGGTGGAACCGACCTGGGCGGCATTCTTTGAGGGCTTTGAGCTGGGGACGGCTCAGCTGAAGCAAAAGGGCGGGGTTCCGGCAGCGGTAGCTTCGCCGGATCTGACCCCGTCAGCCGGAGCGGTGGAGGTTGGAGCGGATCTGGATGGGGAGCACAGCCTGACCTTCCGGGGGCGGGTGGTGAGCCTGGTTTACAACTATCGGACGCTGGGACACACTCAGGCGCGGATCAATCCGCTGAAGGAGGAGCCGGAGCGCAATCCGCGATTGGATGTGGCTCAATTTGGATTGGGTGAGTCGGATCTACAGCGGGAGGCGGCGACACAATTTTTCCGGGGGGGAGAGAAGATGAAGCTCGGGGAGATGTTGGCCGCGCTGGAGGAGACTTACTCGGGAGCGATCGGGTTTGAGTTCATGCACATCCACAATACGGAAGTGCGGAACTGGATTCGGAAGCGGGTTGAGGATCGTCCGATGCGTGAGCCAGTGTCGGCGGACATCAAGAAGAAGATGCTCGGCTGGTTGTTGGGGTCGGAGCTCTTCGAGTCGTTCATCGGGAAGAAATTTTTGGGTGAGAAGCGATTCTCCCTGGAGGGTGGTGAGGGTTTGATGGTGATTTTGAACCGCGTGTTGGAGCTCTGTCCAGCGCACGGAGTGAAGGCGATCGAAATGGGGATGGCGCACCGTGGTCGTCTGAATGTTCTTTCGCAGATCGTCGGCAAGGCGATGAAGACGATTCTTTATGAATTCACGCCGAACTACGTGCCGGATCTCGTGGCTGGTGACGGGGATGTGAAGTATCACCTCGGTTATGAAAAGGTGCGGGAATTTCCGGATGGTGAGGTGATCGTGAGTCTGGCGGCTAATCCGAGTCACCTCGAAGCGGTGAATGCGGTGGTGGAAGGCAAGGCCCGGGCGCGGCAGCGATTGATTGGTGATGATGGGTCGAAAACGGATCGCAAGCAGGTGTTGCCCTTGTTGATGCATGGCGATGCGGCCTTTGCGGGGCAGGGATCTGTGGCGGAGGTGTTGAACCTTTCCCAGTTGCCGGGCTACCGGACGGGGGGGACGATCCACGTGATCATCAACAACCAGATTGGATTTACGACGATGCCGGCCGATGCACGGTCTTCGTCCTACGCGACGGACGTCGCGAAGATGATCGAGGCACCGATCCTGCACGTGAATGGAGAGAAGCCGGAGGAATTGCTCTGGGCGGCGGAGTTAGCGTTGGAATTTCGGCAGGAGTTCGGGCGGGACATCGTGTTGGACATGTATTGTTACCGTCGGCAGGGGCACAATGAGACCGATCAGGCGGCATTCACGCAGCCACACATTTATCGGGCGATTTCCAATCGGAAGCCGATCGGGCAGTTGTATGGCGACGTGTTGGTGGATGAAGGCACCGCGAGTCGCGACGAGGTGCAGGGAGTGCACGATGAGATTTGGGATCGTTACGAGGAGGGGTACGCGGAGATGAAGCGTTTGGAGGAGTTGGGAGAGAGGACCGTCTTTACGGGATCGACTGCAGAGCCGCAGGAGGAGTTCCGGCATGATGCTGATCCGACGGGGGTGAGGCGTGAGCTTTTGCAAGAGATCGGTGGGGTGATCACGACGATCCCCGAGGGGTTCAATCTGCATCCAACCTTGGCGAAGCGATTTGTGCCGAGGCGTCGGGCGGCGTTGGAGGAAGATAAGGGGATTGATTGGGCCTTTGCAGAGTCGCTGGCATGGGGAACTTTGCTAAAGCAGGGGACCGCGGTGCGTTTGTCCGGTCAGGACTGCCGTCGGGGGACATTCAGTCAACGGCATGCGGTGTTCTATGACTACGAGTCCCGCGATCGTTACATTCCGCTGCAAAACATCGCACCAGATCAGGGGAAGTTCTGCGTTTACAACAGCTTGCTCTCAGAGGCGGCGGTGATGGGGTTTGATTACGGGTATTCGCTCGGCTTCCATGACATGTTGATCATGTGGGAAGCACAGTTCGGGGATTTTGGAAACGGGGCGCAGGTGGTCATTGATCAGTTCATCGCCTCGGCGGAGTCGAAATGGCAAACGCCGAGCAGCATGGTTCTGTTGTTGCCTCACGGTTACGAGGGGATGGGGCCGGAGCATTCCAGTGCGAGATTGGAACGGTTTTTGCAGTTGTGTGCCGGCAAGAACATGACAGTTGGTAATTTCACGACTCCCGCGCAGTATTTCCACGCGCTCCGGAGGCAGATCACCCGGCCATTCCGGAAGCCTATGGTAGTGATGACGCCGAAAAGTTTGCTGACCAAGCCGGAAGCGGTGTCGAGTCTTGAGGACTTTGCGGAAGGGACGAAATTCCAGGAGGTGTTGGCTGATCCGGAAGTTCCGGGACCGAAGGACGAGATTGATCGGATCGTGTTCTGTTCGGGCAAGGTTTACTACGATCTCGTGCAGCACCGGAAGGAGCAGGGGATCGACAATACGGTGATTTTGAGGATGGAGCAGCTCTATCCGTTCCATTCGGAAATGGTGAAGGACCGGGTGGCGGAATTTCCGAATGCGAAGAAATTGGTGTGGTGCCAGGAGGAGCCTCTGAACATGGGGGCATGGTCCTACATCGGTCCGCGGCTTCAGAAGGCTCTCGGGACGCGGGTCCGTTATTCAGGGCGGGGACGGGCATCGAGTCCGGCAACCGGTTCGAAGGCGATCCACCTGCGCGAACAAAAGAGTCTCGTCGACAAGGCGTTTTCGGTCTGATTAACAAACAAGCTTCCCAAGAGAAACTGACATGGCACATCAAGTGAAGATCCCCCCTGCTGGCGAGTCGATTGCGACGGCTAGCGTGGCCCAGTGGCACAAGGCGGACGGAGACCAAGTCCAGAAGGGGGATCGGCTCGTGACGATCGAGACGGACAAGGTTTCGACCGAGATGGAGGCTGAGGTTGCGGGGACGTTGAAAATCATCGTGGCTGAGGGTGAGGAAGTGGATATCGGGACTTTGATCGCGGAGATTGGGGAAGGGGAGGTGGCGGCTGCTGCTCCTGAGAAGCCGAAGAAGGTTGAAGAGGCTGCGCCAGTGGAGAGCAAACCTGCGGAAAGTGCGCCGGCAGAAAGTGCGCCGGCGGAAGACCGGGTGGTAAAAATCAAGGTGCCGGCGGCGGGTGAGTCGATCAATTCGGCGAGTATCGCGAAGTGGCACAAGCGGGACGGCGAGCAGGTGACGAAGGGGGAGATTCTGGTGAGCCTGGATACGGACAAGGTTTCGAGTGATCTGGAAGCGGATGAGACGGGCGTGTTGCACATCATCACGCCAGAAGGTGTTGAAGTGGATATTGGGGCGGTGATTGGTGAGTTGACGGTGGGCGGAGCCACCTCTGCTGCACCTGCGCCGAAGGAAGAGCCGAAGAAGGAGGTTGCGGCGCCGACGAAGGCTGAGGAGGCCGTTCCAGCAGCTGCTCCTGCCGAGGTGAAGAGCCTCAAGCCGGACCTTTCGGTGCTGCCCTCAGCGCCCAAGAAGGAAAAGGTAACCGAGGAGAGTGATGGGCGGACGACGCGGAAGAAGATGAGTATGCTGCGTCGGAAGATCGCGACGCAACTGGTTAATGTTCAGCAGACTGCGGCAATTCTTACGACTTTCAATGAAGCGGACATGACGGCGATCATGAAGTTGCGGAAGGCCGTGCAGGAGGATTTTGTGGCGAAGTATGGGGTGAAGCTGGGCTTCATGTCCTTTTTCGTGAAGGCGGTCGTGCAGGGATTGAAGGAGGTGCAGAACCTCAATGCGAAGATCGACGGGAATGACCTCGTGCAGAACCATTTCTATGACGTGGGAGTGGCTGTGGGGACCGAGAAGGGGCTCGTCGTGCCGGTGATCCGGGATGCGGACAAGAAGAGCTTCGCGGAGATCGAGCAGGACATCATGGCCTACGCGATGAAGGCTCGGGATGGGAAGATCGAGTTGGCCGATATGCGGGGCGGTGGATTTACGATTTCGAACGGAGGGGTCTACGGATCGCTGTTGAGTACGCCGATTTTGAATCCTCCACAGAGCGGGATTCTCGGGATGCACACCATCCAGCAGCGGCCGATGGCGGTTGACGGGAAGGTGGAGATCCGTCCGATGATGTATCTGGCGCTGAGCTACGATCACCGGGTGGTGGACGGAAAAGGGGCGGTGACGTTCTTGATCCGGGTGAAGGATGCGATTGAGAATCCGGAGCGGTTGATGTTGGAGCTTTGAAGGTGGTCTGAGATTGACCGCTGATTTCTCTGATTTCTCTGATTGATGGGGAGGGCGCCTCGCGTCGTTTGGTGGTTAGGCGGTGAATTTGTGGGCCGGGCGGGGTTGGTTTAGACGGGGGTGTGCGTGGAGAGCGGGGAAGGATCGCCGCAGTCCAAAAGCCTGCGGCGCTGCGGGGAGGTGAGCGGGGTTGGGGGGCGGAGCGGTCTTGGGGGGGCGAATACGGAGAGCGGCTTTGCCGCGGGGGGAGGCAAAGTTGGGGGAATCGGTGATTCTCTTGAGGGGGGGATTGGGCTAATGACTGTGGGCAGATGAAGGACGACGTGTTCACGTTTTTGAAGGGGTTCGCGATGGGGGCGGCGAATGTGATTCCGGGGGTGTCGGGGGGGACCATTGCGTTTATTACGGGGATCTATGAGCGGTTGATCGAGGCGATCAAGCGGATCGATGGGACGACGCTGAAGTTGGCTTGTAGGTTTCAGATCCGGGAGGTGGCGGAGCGGATTGATTTGCGGTTTTTGATGGCGATCGGGTTGGGTGCGGCATTGAGTATTTTGACGCTGGCCAAAGTGTTCAAGGCGGTGATGGGGCACTCGGCCTGGGCGGAGCGGGCCTTGTGGGCCTTCTTCTTCGGCCTGATCCTCGCGTCTTTACCGGCGGTAGGAAAGATGGTGCGGAAGTGGTCGGTGGGGCCGATTGTCGGTTGCTTGTTGGGTTGTGCAATCGCGGTGAGCATGGCGTTCATGGGTCAGGCGAGTGAGAGCGACAACTTCTTCTGGCTGATACTCTGTGGGATGGCGGCGATGTGCAGCATGATTATTCCGGGGCTAAGTGGCTCTTTTGTCCTGATAATGATGGGGAACTATAAACTCGTGCTCGATGGGGTGAATGCGTTGACTGATGGGGAGTTCGGAGAGGCTCTAAAAATTCTGGTGCCGGTGGGAATCGGAGCGGTGGTGGGGATGTTGCTGTTGGCGCGATTACTGAGCTGGTTGTTCCGGACTTGGCACGATGTGGCGGTGAGTACGATTACGGGGTTTATTGCGGGATCGTTGGTGATCATTTGGCCGTGGAAGGACAAGGTGATGGAGACGTTTATGAAGGGGGATGAGGAGAAGGAGAAGGTGGTGGGGTTTGAGGACTGGCATTTGCCGTCGTTTGGAGAACAGGGGACGTGGTTGGCGCTGGGGATGGTGGTGGCGGGGGCGGCGTTGATTGTGCTGGTGGAGTTTCTCGCGAAGAAGGGGAAGGGTGCGGGAGTGGTTAGATGAGTTCCGAAAAGCGGCGAGCCAGGATAGGCAGTTTAAGAAGGTTCTTGAGCATATTGGTCCTGCATTTTTTGGTGATGTTCGCGCTGAGGAAGTTATTGCGGCTCTGAAAAAAAAACTTCAGGAGGAGAAGGCATTATTGAAGGTTGAGAACGCGAGGTTGTTAGACCGGTTGAAGGAGGCGGAGGGTGGAGAGTAGGGCGTAGATGTTTGCGGAGGGGTGAGATGGTTCCGGCATCGCTACGCGGTGCGGATCTCAGGGGTTGGGAGTGCGGGGGCTGAAGCCCCTGCCTAACATGAAGGCGTCCCGC
>JAPKDA010000112.1 GCA_028822695.1 Akkermansiaceae bacterium | reverse complement strand
CCTCCGCCCTCTTGGACCGTAAGGTGACTGTCTCGGTCGCCATCGAAACCTCCGGCAAAGCCGCAAGCCCTTCTCACTCTCCCACCGTAGCTGTGGCATCCTGCCGCAGGCCGTGCCCGTGGCGTCCCGCCGCGGGTCTGTATTCTTCCAGCCCACTACCCCAACAACAACCCCCTCAACTCCCCAATACACCCAATCCGCGCATCCGGCTCATCATCCCCCTCCTTCGGCTCAAACCGCTCATACGGCAAATGCTCCGTCGTCAAAATCGACTTCATCCCCATCCCCTTCGACCCCTGCACATCAGCCAGCCAGTTATCGCCCACATAGACGCAGTTCGCCGGATCTTCCCCCAGTTCCTTCAACATCAATTCATACGGCCGCGGATCCGGCTTCACCCAACCGACCTCACCGGACACAACAATCACTTCAAAGTATTCCGTCATCCCCAACTTCCCAATCCCATCCCGGATCGATCGCCCACAGGGAAAGTTGGACAGTAACGCCAGCCGGTAACGCTCCCCCAACTCAGTCAACAGCGGCAAAATCCCATCCGCCAACTCGATGATGTCCACGAAGGACACATAACGCTCCTCCGCCAATTCATTCACCTGCTCGTCCGTCGCCGTCACCGGATAAATCCCCTCGATCAACTCCCGGCAACATCCTTCAAAATCATTCTCCCGAAAGTGATCCTGATACGGCGCCACGATCTGCCGATCCCGAATCTCCTTCAGCATCACCTCGTCACAACTCCCAAACATCTCCGTCAGCTTCGCCGTCAACCGCTCATACTGCATCGCAATCTGCCTCGGCCCGAACTCAATCAAAGTGTTCCCCAAATCAAAACACACCGCCTTCGTCTCACTAAATTCTGAACTCATTCTTCACTCACGCCATCCGCGTCCCCTTTCCTAACCACCCCACACGCAGGCGCAAGCCTCGGACCTCTCCATTTTGGACTGCGGTGGCAGAGTGAGGAACGAACGCCGACACCGCTTTCTCGCGGATCCGCAGCAGTCACTCCGCACCCCCGACTCCGACTCCCCCCGCCTTCCCCATCTCCCCCTCCCCTCCATCTCTCCCCCTATTATCTGCAAATTCTCACCCCGCCCCTCCGTAACATACACCAAGGACACTCAAACACGCCCCCTCAACAAACCCGTCCGAAGCCGACCCAGTCATGCCCATTCCCTCATTCTGCATTCGGAGTTCGACGTTCGGCGCTCTCCTCTTCTCCCTCGCTTCAATTAGCGCCGCCCCGGATTGGTCCGTCTGGCGCGGTCCCCAAGGGAACGGTCACTACGACCACGAATCAACCTGGTCCCACGACTGGCCGGCCACCGGACCAAAACAACTCTGGCAAGCCCCCGTCCACCTCGGCTACTCCGGCATCGCGATCAGCGAAAACCGCGCCTACACGGTCGGCAACTCCGAAGGCGAAGACATCATCCAATGCCTCGACGTCACCACCGGCAAACCAGTCTGGACGAAAGGCTACCCCCAGGAACTCATCCCGAAATACAACCCCGGCGGCCCCAACGCTCCCCCTGCCATCGAGGGAAAGTGGCTCTACATCCTCAGCAAACAAGGCCTCGTCTCTTGCCTCGACAAATCCACCGGCGAATCCCGCTGGCGTACCGACCTCACCACCGTCGCCAAAGCCCCCATGCCCACCTGGGGATTCTCCTCCTGCCCGATCATCGTCGGCGACAAGCTCTTCCTCAACGCCAACAAGTCCGGCCTCGCCCTCAACAAGAACACCGGCAAACTCCTCTGGAACTCCCCCGCCGAATCCTGCGGCTACGCCGCCACCCTCCCCCTCCGCTGCCGCGATCAAGACGCCCTCGCCATCTTCGGATACGAAGCAATGCATGTCGTCGCCCAGTCCGATGGCACCGTCCTCTGGAAAGTCGACTGGCCCACCAAGATGGGCGAGAACTCCGCCGACCCTCTCGTCATCGACAATAAACTCTATCTCTCCTCGTGGTGGGGCATGGGCGCCGCCCTCTTCGATCCCAACAAGGACTCCACCGAACCCATTTGGATCAACAAGGAATTCCAAAACCACATCGCTGCTCCTGTCCTCCACCGCGGCCACCTCTACGGCTTCGACGGCCCCGTCCACAAAAAAAACACGAAGGGATTTCTCCGTTGCATCAACGCCACCTCCGGCGAAACCGTCTGGACACAGGAAGACCTCCAAGGCTCCCTCATCGTCTCCCAAAACAAACTCCTCATCCTCACCAACATCGGCTCCCTCATCGTCGCCGAAGCATCTCCAAAAGGCTTCACCCAACTCGCCCGTCACACCGGCCTCGGCAAACGCACCTGGGCTCCCCCCGTCCTCCATCAAGGCCGCCTCTACACCCGCGACGCCGACGGCTCCGCCACCTGCCTCGATCTTCGTCAAACACCACCGTAGCTGATGCGGCTCGCAGCAGTCCGTCTCTGCCGCGGCCCGCGGCAGGTCTCCCACCCCCGTGGCGTGATCCGTCCCGGTCACAGGCCCTCCCCCCGTAAGGTGACCGTCCCGGTCGCCTCTAAACCCCTCCGGCGCAGCCGCAAGCCCCTCCGCCCTCCGTCCTCCCCCATCTTTCCTGTCGGAATCACCAATTCACTCCCGTATCATCCCCGCACCTCCTCATGCTTCGCCACCTCCAACCCCTCACCCTCCTCCCCATCTTCCTCCTCGCAGCCTGGCCCGCTGCCCTTGCTGAGGAACCCATCGATTTCAACCGCGACATCCGCCCCATCATCTCCGACCGCTGCTACAAATGCCACGGTCCCGACGCCAAGAACCAGAAGTCCGACTTCCGCCTCGATACCCGAAAAAATGCCGTCGCCGACCTCGGCGGATATTCCGGCATCACTCCCGGCAACCTCGATCAGAGCGACCTCCACCACCTCATCCGTTCCGATGACAAAAGCGAGCTCATGCCTCCGCCAAAATCGAAAATGTCCCTCACCGAAAAGGAAAAGGACCTCCTCGACCGCTGGATCACGGAAGGCGCCCCCTACGACAAACACTGGTCCCTCAAACCTCTCCCCGCCGAAGTCCCGGTTCCTGAAAGCTCCGATTGGACACGCACTCCCATCGACCCCTTCATCCTGAAGGAGGCTTCAAAAAACAACCTCAAACCCGGCCCCGAAGCATCCCCCGAAAGCTGGCTCCGCCGCGTCACCTTCGACCTCACCGGTCTGCCGCCGACCACCGAAGAACTCGACGCCTTCCTCGCCGACAAATCTGACAACGCTTACGAAAAAATCGTCGACCGCCTCCTGACCACCGACGCCTACGCCGAACGGATGACCTCCGAGTGGCTCGACGTCGCCCGCTACTCGGACACCTACGGTTACCAAGTCGACCGCGACCGCTTCGTCTGGCCCTACCGCGATTGGGTCCTCCGCGCCTTCCGTGACAACCTCTCCTACGACAAGTTCACCACCTGGCAACTCGCCGGCGACCTCCTCCCCAACCCCACCCGCGATCAACTCCTCGCCACCACCTTCAACCGACTCCACCCTCAAAAAGTCGAAGGCGGAAGCGTCCCCGAAGAATTCCGCATCGAGTATGTTGCCGATCGACTCCACACCTTCGGCACCGCCTTCCTCGGCCTCACCATGGAGTGCTGCCGCTGCCACGACCACAAATACGATCCGATCTCCACGAAGGAATATTACCAACTCAGTTCCTACTTCGCGAACGTCGACGAAGCCGGACTCTACTCCTACTTCACGCCCTCCATCCCCACTCCCACTCTCGAGCTCACCACCCCCGAACAAGACAAACAACTCGCCAAACTCAACGCCGATATAAACGCGGCTACAACGCACCTCGCCGCCGTCGAAGAGAACTCCCAGGACACCTTCAACACCTGGCTCCAGAACCCCGGCGAGTTCAAGTGGAACGGCCTCCTCTCCCACATCACCTTCGACGACCGCAAGGGAGGCCGCCTCCCCGATGCTGCCCGCCCCGACAAACCCGCCAACTCCAGCGGCAACAACGAATCGATCGACGGTGTCCACGGCCAAGGCCTCAAACTCACCGGCGACGACCCTGTGAAACTCAAGGAAGCCGGCAACTTCAACCGCTCCGAAACCTTCAGCATCGGCCTCTGGATCAACACCCCCGAAGCCTACCACCGCGCCGTCATCGCAAAACGTTCCAAAGCCTGGACCGATGCCGCCAGCCGCGGCTACGAACTTCTCCTCGAGGAAGGAAAACTCAGCGCCGCCCTCATTCACTTCTACCCCGGCAACGCCCTCCGCGTCCGCAGCGTCGATCCACTCCCCATCGATGAGTGGCATCACGTCACCATGACCTACGACGGCTCCAGCAAAGCCGCCGGACTCCGCCTCTACCTCGACGGCAAGCCAATCCCCACCGAGATCGTCCGCGATAAGCTCACCCGCACCATCGGCGGCGGCGGCGATCCCGACCTCCACCTTGGAGAACGCATGCGCGACAACGGATTCAAGAACGGCCTCGTCGACGAACTCACCCTCTTCACCCGCGAACTCACCCCCCTCGAAGTCGCCCAACTCCACGACGGCAAAACCCTCTCCGAACTCCTCAAGACCATCCCCCTCGATGACATCGTCTTCTCCAAAGAAACCAACCAGCAACTCCGCCAATACTTCCTCTCCATCCACGAACCACACACCATCGCCCTCAAAAAACTCTACGAAGCCCGTGACGTAAAACGCCGCCTCCAGGAAGGCATCAAGGAAATCATGGCCATGCGCGAGATGGACAAACCGCGCCCCTGCTACATCCTCGAACGCGGCGTCTATGATGGCCGTGGTGAAGAAGTCACCGCCGCTACCCCCGCCTTCCTTCCTCCCTTCCCCAAGGACCAACCCAACAACCGCCTCGGCCTCGCCAACTGGCTCACCGACCCAAACCACCCCCTCACCGGCCGGGTCACCGTGAACCGCTACTGGCAAATGCTCTTCGGCCGCGGCCTCGTCAGCACCCCCGAAGACTTCGGCAGCCAAGGAGCTCCTCCGTCTCACCCCGAACTCCTCGACTGGCTCACCCGGGACTTCATCAACCACGGCTGGGACCTCCACCACCTCATCAAACAAATCACCCTCTCCGCCGCCTACCGACAAAGCACCATCACCGATTCGCTCAGCCGCGACATCGACCCGGAGAACATCTTCCTCGCCCGCGGTACCGCCTCGCGACTCTCCGCAGAAATGATCCGCGACAACGCCCTCGCCACCAGCGGACTCCTCGTCAACAAGTTCGGCGGCCCACCCGTCAAACCCTACGAGGTCGCCTTCTCCTTTAAACCCGCCAAACCCGACAAGGGTGAAAACCTCTACCGCCGCAGCGTCTACACCTGGTGGAAACGCACCGCACCCGCGCCGGTCATGATGACCCTCAACGCGTCCAAACGCGACGTCTGTCGCGTCCACCGCGAAGTCACTTCCTCTCCCCTCCAAGCCTTCGTCCTCCTCAACGGCCCGGACTTCGTCGAAGCCTCCCGGGTCATGGCCACCAAGCTCATCCCAAAACATCCCGACAACCCCAACGCCCTCATCGGCGATGCATTCCGCGCCCTCACCAGTCGACCTCCAAGCCCCGCGGAAACCACCATTCTCCGATCCCTCTACGACGAACAACTCGCCCACTTCAAACAGAACACCGCAAATGCCGACGCCCTCCTGAAGACCGGTGCCTCTCCTCAAAACAAAGACCTTCCCGCCGACCAGCAAGCCGCCACCGCGGTCCTCATCAACGCCATCATGAACCTCGACGAAGCCGTCACCAAACGATGACCCCACCACACTGCACAGGATTCGACTCCCCCCTCGGCCTCGACCGCCGACAGTTCCTCAACACCTTCGGAATGGGCCTCGGCGGCATCGCCATGGCCGACCTTGTCCATGCCGCCGAGACGCAAACCAATCCTCTCGCCGGCACCGATCACCCCGCCGCGAAAGCCAAGCGCGTCATCTTCCTCTTCCAAGCCGGCGCCCCGTCCCAGATCGACCTCTTCGATCACAAACCACAACTCATCAAGGACCACGGCAAACAACTTCCCGACTCCGTCCGCAAAGGCCAACGCCTCACCGGGATGTCCGGCAACCAGGCCAGCCTCCCCCTCGTCGGCTCCCCCTTCGAGTTCAAACAATACGGCGAAAGCGGCGCCTGGATCAGCGACCTCCTCCCCCACACCGCCAAGATCGCCGACGACCTCTGCTTCGTGAAGTCCATGTACACCGAGGCCATCAACCACGGCCCCGGCGTCACCTTCATGCAAACCGGCTCGCAATTCCCCGGACGACCCAGCGCCGGCGCCTGGCTCGACTACGGACTCGGGTCCATCAACAAGGACCTCCCCTCCTTCGTCGTCATGGTCACCAAGGGCAAAGGCGGCCAACCTCTCGTCTCCCGGCTCTGGGGCAGCGGATTCCTCCCCGGCAAACACGACGGAGTGCGCTTCCGCTCCGACAAGGACGCCGTCCTCTTCCTCAACAGCCCCGACGGCATCGATCGCGCCGACCGCCGCCAAGTCCTCGACCATCTTCGTCAACTGCACGAACTCCAACTCGCACAAACCAGCGATCCCGCCATCGAAACGCGCATCGCCCAATACGAGATGGCCTTCAACATGCAAAAATCCATCCCGGACGTCACCGACCTCTCCGACGAACCCGAGAGCACCTTCCAACTCTACGGCGAAGAAGCCCGCAAGCCCGGCACCTTCGCCGCCAACTGCCTCCTCGCCCGACGCCTCGCCGAACGCGACACGCGCTTCATCCAACTCTACCACCAGGGATGGGATCACCACGGCAACCTCCCCGCCGGCATCAAGACCCAGTGCAGGGAGACCGACCAAGCCTCCGCCGCCCTCGTCACCGATCTCAAACAACGCGGCCTCCTCGACGACACCCTCGTCATCTGGGGCGGCGAATTCGGCCGCACCAACTACTGCCAAGGCAAGCTCAGCGGAAACAACTTCGGCCGCGACCACCACCCGCGCTGCTTCACCATGTGGATGGCTGGTGGCGGCGTGAAACCCGGCATGAGCCACGGGCAAACCGATGACTACTCCTACAACGTCGTCGACGGCGGCGTGCACATCCATGACTTCCACGCCACCCTCCTCCACCTCCTCGGCATCGACCACGAGCGCCTCACCTTCAAATACCAAGGCCGCCACTTCCGCCTCACCGACGTCCACGGCCACATCATCAAACCCATCCTCGCCTAACCGTGTCATGACCCGTCCCGGTCATGACCAAACCCCTCCCGAGCCCAAGCGAGGCAAGCCCTCTCC
>JAPKDA010000111.1 GCA_028822695.1 Akkermansiaceae bacterium | reverse complement strand
TGCTCATGCCGCTGCCCAGCAGCCGAAGAGGCCACCGTGATGATTTCAACCAAGCCCGGCTCCAAGGGCAAAAGGTTCTCTCCCCCCAGATAACGAATGCTGCTGATCGGCCGGACATAGTCGTAGGCCCGCTTGCATCCCCAAATCGACACCGCCACATCGTGCACTGCCGCATTAATCGGAAAATACATCTTCACGTCCCACTCCAAGGGATCGAGAACGGCACCCTCACCCTCGATTTTAGCCACGAAACTCGGATCTTCTACCACCTGATTGGCGAGGGTATTCCAATGCCCGGGAGGCGTCTCGGAGTCTGGGCCGTCGGCCCAAAATTCCGCCAAGACCCGCCCGAAATCGGCCCGCTTTACCATCACCGGACTGTATGGGCTCTCGGTAACTGGATTTTCTACATACCCGGACCCGTCGTTGAAACCCAAGGTGTTGTCGCCATACGAATTGGGAGAGCAATCGACCATCACCCCGTCATCCGGATCCAACCAACTGCTGAAGCGGATCACTTCCACATTGTTGCTCTTGAAATCGGCATCCCCCACTCCACCAAACAGAGGAGGAGCTCCGGGGTCATGATAAATGGTCTCACCCGCTTCGTGGTGCAAGGCAAAGGGCCGCACATCGCCCCAATGCGCACCGATGAAGGTCTGAATCTCATCCGCCTCAACCCCGTTCTGGGTCACCGCAAACTCAAACGCCAAAGGCTGCCAACGGTTCGGATCAGCAAGTGTGGTCCCGGACAATTCAATGATCAACGGATCGTTCACCGGCGTGTAGGTCGGGTCGTCATAGCCGCTCGACTCCCGCGATCCATCGCCCCACGCATAAACTATGATCGCAGTCGCCACCCGGTTCCCTACCGCCGCCGGCGTGGTGCCCGTGATGGTCGTCGTCCCGGTCGGATACCCGAACTCGGCCATCTTCGCATCCAGAGCCGTTTTGGTCACAGCCGCATTTTCAACCGGTGTCTTCGGGTGCGGATAGGTAACGTAACGAGAAATGAGCACCTTGTAGGCCGCATAGCTGATCGCCTCATGCCGCGCATCGGCGATCGTTCCGGGCGCCACGGCGTCTTCATTGTGGATGTATCCAACCGCCACATTATCATAGGCCGCCCAAGCATCATACATCGCCACGGATACATGAAAGAGATTGCGGGCGTGAACCGGGGGATCAGGAAAGGAAAGCCGGATGGCATCGAGATTCTGCTCATTCCAGCTCCGCGCCACGGTCTCGGCCAGAACAGGGCTCCAGGAACCCAAAACAACGACAACAGCAGCGGCGGGGGCAAGGATTCGGGGGCTCATGATGCTTTTTCAGGGGACTTTTTCCCCCCGAACCTATATCTCCCCCCCATCCCGGTCAACGACGCGTCAGAGAATTTGCGGAGTCCCACCACCGTGAAAAAATCGTGTTCAAGCCCCCTAATTCGTGGTTTCTCACCCCCCACCCATGACCTCCGCGGAAATACGCAATAGCTTTCTCGAGTTCTTCAAGGAAAAGGGCCACACCATCGTCCCCTCCGCCTCGCTCCTCCCCCAGTCCCCCGGACTCCTCTTCACCAATGCCGGGATGAATCAATTCGTCCCCTACTTCCTGGGGACCGAAAAGGCTCCCTACGACCCACCCCGCGCCACCGACACCCAGAAGTGCATTCGCGCCGGAGGCAAACACAACGACCTCGAGGACGTCGGCATCGACTCCTACCACCACACTCTCTTCGAGATGCTCGGGAACTGGTCCTTCGGGGACTACTTCAAGAGCGACGCCATCAAGTGGGCCTGGGAACTCATCGTGGAACGCTGGGGCTTTCCGCCCGAACGTCTCTACGCCACTATCTACCGCCCCGGCGAAGGCGACCCCGGCGTCTTCGACGAAGAAGCCTACGACCTTTGGAAAGTCCTCTTCGAAAAAGCCGGCTGCGACCCCGCGGTCCAAATTGTCGATGGCAACGTCGCCGACAACTTCTGGATGATGGGTGACACCGGCCCCTGCGGCCCCTGCTCGGAACTCCACGTCGACCTCACCCCGGACGGCGACACAAAAGGCGCCCTGGTCAACATGGACAGCGACCGCTGCATCGAGATCTGGAACCTCGTCTTCATCCAATACAACGCCGAAGCCGACGGATCCTTCCGCGACCTCCCCGCCAAACACGTCGACACCGGCATGGGCTTCGAGCGCGTCTGCTCAATCATTCAGACCACAAAAAACTTCACCGACTTCTCCGGCCAACCGTCCAACTACGCGACTGACGTCTTCCGCCCCCTCTTCGATAAACTCGAGGAAATGACCGGCGAAAAATACGCCGACGTCTTCGAGGGGAACGACGGCGTCTCGCCGTCGACCCTACAAACGGCCACCGCCTTCCGCGTCATCGCCGACCACATCCGCACCCTCAGCTTCTCCATCGCCGACGGCATCCTCCCCGGCAACAACGGCCGCAACTACGTCCTCCGCCGCATCCTCCGCCGCGCCGTCCGATATGGCCGAACCCTTGGCTTTCAAGGAGATAAGCCCTTCCTCGCCGAGCTCGTGGACACCCTCCAGACCGAAATGGGCGCCGTCTTTCCGGAGCTCATCAGCCGGTCCGAAACGATCAAGGAAACCCTCCTCCGCGAGGAAACCAGCTTCAACCAGACCCTCGATCGGGGACTCACCCTCTTCGAAGAAGAAGCCGCCAAACTCGCCGACAAGACCTTCCCCGGCGCCCCCGCATTCAAGCTCTACGACACCTTCGGCTTCCCCATCGACCTCACCCAACTCCTCTGCAAGGAACGCGGACTCGACCTCGACATGCCCGCCTTCGAAAAGTTCATGGGGGAACAACGCGAACGCGCCCGCGCCGCCCAAGGTTCCGAAATCGTCTCCGCCCTCGACATCGCCACCGACGCCACCACCGAATTCGTTGGCTTCGAACAAGACGAGTGCGATGCCACCGTTCTCGAGGATCACAGTGAGGAAGACCTCCTCTGGATCATCACCGACAAGACTCCCTTCTACGCCGAGATGGGCGGACAACTCGGAGATACTGGAACTCTCGTAATTAACAACAACGACATCCCCGTGGTCGGCACCCAGCAAATCGGCGGGGCCCGCGCCCACGGCGTTCCCGCCAACCTCCTCGGATCCGTCACTCCCGGGGACAAGGTCACCCTCAAACTCGACACCGCCCGTCGTCGTCCCATCGAGGCCCACCACACCGCCACCCACCTTCTCCACTGGGCCCTCCACGAAGTGGTCTCCAAGGACGCCACCCAGCAAGGCTCCCTCGTCGCCGAGGATCGTCTCCGCTTCGACTTCAGCTCCGCCCCCGTCACCGCCGAGCAAATCGGCAAGATGGAAGAGCTCGTCAACGAACGCATCAAGGCCGCCGACAGCGTCAGCTGGCAGGAAGTTCCACACGCCGACGTGAAGGGCCGGAAGGACGTCATGCAGTTCTTCGGCGACAAATACGGAGACCTCGTCCGCGTGGTCCAGATCGGTGGTAAGCCACTGGAAATCAATGGATACTCCATGGAGCTCTGCGGCGGCGCCCACGTCCGCAACACCTCCGAAATCGGCCTCTTCCGCATCAAACGCGAGGAGGCCATCGCCGCCGGCGTCCGCCGAATCGAAGCCGCCTGTGGCGACGCCGCCTGGGCCTCCCTTCAAGAAGCTTCCCTGACTCTGGGTGCCGAAGTGAAGGCCGCCGAAGAGAAACTCGCCAAGGCCAACACCGCTCTCCAAGCAGTCGGCGTCGATCCCATCATCGTCCCTGACATGCCCCGCCTCATCGCCGAGGCCGTTGTCGCGAAGGCCGACATCCACGAAATCAATTCCCTCATCGCCAAAAACGTGGCCCACCGCGACGAGGTGAAGAAGGCCGCCGTCGATGCCGAGAAACTTCTCAAGAAGGAACAAGCCAAGGCCGCCGGTAAGATTGCCGACGAACAACTGACCTCCCTCCTTGAGAAAGACGGCAACCTCGCCGAAGCCTTCGACGGCCCCGCCAATCTCTTGCAGGAACTACTCACCGGACTCAAGAAACGCCAGTTCGACGGCGCCGCATTCTTTGTCGTCGACGATGGCGACCGACTTCACCTCGGTGCCTACTGCGGATCTGGTAGTTCACACAAAGCCGGTGACCTCATCAAGGAACTCGCCCCACTCGCTGGCGGCAAAGGCGGTGGCAAGCCCGACATGGCCCGCGGCGCCGCTCCCCAGCGCGACAAGAAAGAGGACCTCCTCAGCGCCGCTGCGAACAAATTGGTCTGATCTAGCGCAGTTTTTTAGCCGCAAGAATGCGCAAAAACCGCTAGAAGTTTTTCCTATTCCTGCGTCTTCTGTGCCTTTTTGTGGCAAACGCTCCAACTAGCTCGCTTCAAATCCCGTGGACCCCGGCCTTCTCATCCTCTCCCTCGTCGCCATCGGCTTCTTGGTCGCTGCCTACGCCCACACCTCCGTCGGTCTGGGCGGCGGATCCAGCTACACCGCGATCCAGTCCATCGCGGGCTTCCCGATGGGCGCCATTCCCCTCATCTCATTGGCGCTCAACCTCTTGGCAACAATCCTGGGCAGCGCCAACTACATCCGTGGAGGCCACTTTTCCTGGTCCCGCCTCGCCCCCTTCCTCCTCGGCTCCATCCCCTGCGCCTGGCTTGGCGGCCTTCTCGTCCTCCCCCAATTCGCCTTCCTGGGCCTCCTCCTCGCCTCCCTCCTCGGCGTCCTCCTCCGCATCCTCCTCGCCCCCTTCTGGCCGCTCCGCGAAACCAAGTCCTCGAGAAGTGTCCAACCACTCACCTGGTGGCTCGGCGGCATCGCCATCGGCGCCATCCTCGGCTTCGTCGCCGGAGCCGTTGGCATCGGCGGCGGCATTTACCTCGTCCCCATCATCCGATTGTTAGGACGTGGCGACGCAAAAGAAGCCGCCGCCTGCGGAACAGTCTTCATCTTCATCAACTCCGCCATCGGCCTCAGCAGTCGAGTGGTCTCACACGGTTGGAACACCGAAGCAACCACTCCCCTTCTCATCCTCGTCCCCGCCGTTGCCATCGGTGCCTGGTTCGGTTCCAAACACGGTGCCCTGCAATGGTCACGCCGCGGAGTCGAACGCACCCTCTGCCTCGTCATCGCCGTCGCCTGCCTCTTGCTAATCCGAAAATTAGCCCTCCTCTCCGGCTGGATGAGCTAGTCGACAATCGGAAGAACCCTTTTTGGACTGCGGTGTCGCCACCCTTCCAGGGTTCTGCCACCGCAGTCCAAAACATCAACCACCCCATCTCGACCCAATGGATGTCTCGTCCCTCATCAATTACTGACAGAATGCCCTTCTCCCATAGTTTACTACCCATGAAAGCACTCCTCCTCGCCCTCCTTACCACCCCGCTCCACGCCATCGGCTTCGCCAACGGCGTCAAGATCGGCGAAGTCACCGACACCAGCGCCGTCATCTGGGTCCGTCTCACCGAACGCCCGGACGCCGATCGACGCATCGACAAGTGGGATGAAGAACTCCCCATGCCTTGGTCAGCCCCGGGCATCGCCGGCAACGTGCAACTCACCCTCACCCCGGAGGCCTCCATCGCCGGAAAAATTCGCGGCGTGGTTTCCAAAGGCTCCGACTGCTGCCATCAGTTCCAGGTTTCGACACTCAACCCCGCCACCACCTACCAGTTCACCATCAAAGGAGCGGCCGTGGTCGGCCCGGAGTCCGTCCACGTCGAGGAAGCCACGATCACCGGTTTCTTCACCACCGCACCCTTCCCCACCACCGACAAGCCCCTCACCTTCGTCGTCTCCACCTGCCAGGACTTCCCCCGCCGCGACGACATGTCCAACGGCCACAAGATCTACAAGTCCATGCTCGAGCTCAAACCCTCCTTCTTTGTCCAAACCGGCGACACCCTCTATTACGACAAGCCCAACCCCCATGCCAAAGACATCGCCACGGCCCGCTACAAATGGAACCGCCTCTTCGCCCTCCCCAACCTCCGCGAGTTCCACCGCCAAGTCCCCTCCTACTGGCTCCACGATGATCACGACGTCCTCAAAAATGACTGCTGGCCCGGCCAAACCTACGGCGACCTCACCTGGGAGCAGGGATTGAAAGTCTGGGCCGAGCAAATCCCCCAAAGCGACAAACCCTACCGCACCTTCCGCTGGGGCAAACATGTCCAGGTCTGGTTTCCCGAAGGCCGTGAATACCGCAGTCCCAACAACATGAAAGACGGCCCGGAGAAATCGATCTTCGGCAAGGAGCAGTGGGCCTGGATCAAAAAGACGATGGAGAAGAGCGACGCCACCCACAAATTCTTCGTCAGCGCCACCCCCGTCGTCGGACCCGACCGCAAAAACAAAAAGGACAACCACGCCAACGAAGGGTTTCATCACGAAGGCGAGCGCCTTCGAAAATTCCTCTCCTCCATTCCCGGCTGCGTCGTCATCAACGGCGACCGCCACTGGCAATACCACTCCATCGACCCCGAAACCGGCCTCCAGGAATTCGGCTCCGGGCCCGCCAGCGACGTCCACGCCAATGGTTGGTCACAGGACAACAAACTCCCCGCCCACCAATTCCTCCGCGTCAAAGGCGGCTTCCTCTCCGTCAAGGCCGACGCCTCCCAAGCCATCCTCCAGCACCACGATGTTGACGGCAAGATCACCAACAAGGTCACCCTGTCCGCCCCGGGAGAATAGGACGCGATCAACCAACAGAGATTATAAAACCCGGTATCTTCTCTACTTGTCACAATGCCCGGCAACCCCAATCTTGGAACCATGTCCGATGAAACCATCGTCTGGAAAGGCCGCCCCTCCCAGTTGCTCAACTTCTGGGTCTTCGCCGCCTGTAGCCTGATCATTGCGCTCATCGTCGTCGGTGCCTTCTGGTTCCCTCCCCTCGCCATCGCCGTGGCCCTCCCCCTGGTCTTTATGATCTGGAAATTCCTCGTCGTCCGCTGCCGCGTCTACGAACTCACCACCCAACGCATGCGCCTCTATGAAGGCGTCCTCAACCAGGAAATCGACGAAGTCGAACTCTACCGCGTCAAGGACACCACCATCCACAAACCCCTCGTGCAACGGATCTTCAACCTCAGCACCATCCACCTCGCCACTTCCGACCGAACTCACCAGACGGTCGACATGCGCGCCATCCACGACGGCGTCACCGTCCGCGAAATGATCCGTAAGCACGTCGAACTCATTCGCGACGCCAAACGTGTCCGCGAAGTCGACTTCGACAGCTCCGGCGGCGACGACATGGAATTCGACGATATGGATGCGGGCTAGCCGCCGGCCTTATTCCTGCAGTCCGATCTTTGCTCCTCCGCAACTTGGAGCAGTAGGGGCTGCTTAAAAAGCAGCAG
>JAPKDA010000023.1 GCA_028822695.1 Akkermansiaceae bacterium | reverse complement strand
GGGACGGGTGAGGGACGGGTGAGGGGAGGCGAAGAGTTTGGTAAGGTCACGAAGAGGGGAAAGAATCTTGGGGGGCGACGCGTAGATAGGCGATGGTGAGGGAGCTGATGATGGCTGGGTTGGTTCTTGCGGGGAGTGTTTTGGGGGCGGAGCGGCCGAATGTGGTGTTGGTGATGACGGATGATCAGGGGTGGGGGCAGACGGGATATTATGGGCATCCGGTGTTGAAGACGCCGAATTTGGATGCGATGGCCGCGAATGGGCTGCGCTTTGATCGATTTTATGCAGGGTCGGCGGTGTGTTCGCCGACGCGGGCGAGTGTGTTGACGGGGCGGTCACCGGTGCGGACGGGGGTGCCGAGTCATGGGCATGCGTTGCGGAAGCAGGAGAAGACGATCGCGGTGGCGATGAAGGCGGCGGGGTATGCAACGGGGCATTTCGGGAAGTGGCATTTGAATGGGCTGCGGGGGCCGGGGGTGCCGGTGTTGGGGGACGACAGCCATAGTCCGGGGCAGTTTGGTTTTGAGGAGTGGCTGACGGTGACGAACTTTTTCGATCGGGATCCGTTGATGAGTCGGATGGGTAAGTTTGAAGAGTTTAAGGGGGATTCTTCCGCGGTGATCGTGAACGAGGCATTGGGGTTCATGAAGCGATCGGTGGAGGCGAAGAAGCCGTTTTTTACGGTGATCTGGGATGGTTCACCGCATGTCCCCTGGGTGGCGAGTGAGGAGGACCGGGCGGGGTTTGCGGAGCTGTCGGAGCCGAGTCAGCATCACTATGGGGAGCTGGTGGCCTTTGATCGGAGTGTGGGGGTGTTGCGGGCCGGGCTGCGGGAGATGGGAGTGGCGGAGAATACGTTGGTTTGGTTTTGCAGTGACAATGGTGGTTTACCGAAGGTGACGCCGGAGTCGGTGGGTGGATTGCGGGGGAATAAGGGGAGTGTGTGGGAGGGTGGAATCCGGGTGCCGGGGATTATTGAGTGGCCGGCGGTGGTGAAGCCTGCGGTGACGGAGTTGCCGGCATGCACGATGGATATTTTCCCGACCGTGGCGGATGTGCTGGAGTTGCCGGAGGGGGTGATGGCGGAGAAGCTGGATGGGGTGAGCCTGAAAAAGTGGTTGCGGGGGAAGCGGCCGGTGAAGAGGAAGAGGGAGATTGGGTTTATTTATGCGAAAGCAGGGGCGTACGTGGACAACGAGATGAAGTTGGTTTGTACAAATCTGGAGAAGGGCACCTTTGAGCTTTATGACCTGGTGGCGGACAAGAAGGAGGCGAAGGATTTGGCGGAGGAGAAGCCGGAGGTGTTTAAGAAGATGAAGAAGGGATTTCTCGCGTGGAAGGCGGCGGTGGATGCGAGTGTGGCGGGGAAGGATTATCCCGAGGGGAAGGTGAATGGGGGAGAGCCGGTGTCGAAGAGGTGGAGTGCTGATGAGCGGTATGAGGAGTATTTTGAGGAGTGGAAGAAGCGGTGGGAGTATGCGGGGGAGTTGAGGAAGAGGAAGAAGTAGGGGGAAGGGGTTATTGGTTATTGGGGGAGAAGGTTGATGTGGGAAAGTGGGGTGGGGAGGGAGGATCGGTGGTGGGAGAGAAGAGGGGTAGGGGGTGCATGGGGGGAGTGTAGCCGAAAAAGTCGTCATCGCAACAGGAGGAAGGTTGCCAATTCCCAAGGCTGCGCCTTATTTAAGACATAGCGAATGGAAGAGGAACCCATAGGACAGCCGAGACCGATCAAGCACCCCTTCATTCGGAAGGCCTTGAGCATTTTTCTGGCGGGATTGGCGACGGTGATTCCGGTAGTGGGGACGGTTTGGTTGATTTATTTGATCTTCAAGGTGCTCCTCGTCGTCGGGGAGAAGATCATTGTGGCGGTGCTGCGGATGTTGAATTTCCTGCGGGGAACGGAGGGAGAAACGGATCCCTGGGTGTTCGTGTTTCCGGGGGATGAGTTCGCCTGGTTTTTCATTCCGGTGACTCTGCTGTTCCTGATGGGCTTTGCGGTGATGAACCGGCCGGGGCGGGCAGTGGTGAACTGGGTGGATGGTGCAATTACGCGGATTCCGATTCTGGGGTTTATTTATGCGACGCTGAAGCAGTTCATGGATGCGCTGCGGAACCTGGGTGGGCCGCGAAAATTCAAGGGGGTGGCTTATGTGGAGTATCCGAGTCCGGGGTGTCGGTTACTGGGGTTTATCACCGGAAACTATCATGATCCGGAGAGGGGGAAGGATGTGACGTCGGTGTTTTTGCCGACTAGTCCTAATCCGATGACGGGGTTCATCGTGGTGGTGGACGATGAGAAGCTCATCGAGTGTCACATGACGCTGGAGGAGGCGAGCAAGATGATCTTGTCGGCGGGGCTGGTGTCGCCGGCGTCGTTTGAGGGGAAGTGAGTGGGGCGGAGAGGAGGAAGAAGAACCCGGAGAGGGGGCTTGCGGCTTTGCCGGGTGGGTTTAGAGGCGACCGAGACAGTCACCCTACTGTGGGGGGAAGGCCTGTGACCGAGGCGGTCACGCCACTAGTTTTGGGAGGGCTTGGGGGGGGCTTCGGCGAGGATGCGGTGGAAGGGGGAGATGTCGCGGAGGGTGTTGACCCAGAGGTCTTGGTCGTGGGAGTGGCCGAGGAGTTGGGACGAGGGAGAGGCGGTGATCCAGGAGTCGCGTTTGATTTCTGCTTCGAGTTGGCCTTCGGCCCATCCGGAGTATCCGACGAAGGCCCGGATGAGGGTGCCGGGGTTACTGGAGTGTTTGACGGCGTCGTGTGCGGAGAGCCGGGTGGCGAAGCGGAGGCCTTTTTCTTCGGTCCACCAGAGGGCGGAGAAGGTGAGGTGTTGTCGGGCGACGGGGCCGCCGACGTGCACGGCGATGCGGGAGAGGCCGGAGAATTCTTCGTTTTTGAGGAAGTCGCCGACTTGGTGGCCGGAGGGTTGGTTGAGAATGAGACCAAAGGCGCCGTCTACTTCGTTGTGGTCGGCGATGAGGACGACGGAGCGGTTGAAGATGCCGTCGGTGAAGCTGGGGGCGGCGAGGAGAAGTTTGCCCTGCAGACGCAGTGGGGTTTCCTGAGAGGGAAGTTCAGCCATACACCCCAATTTGGCGAGGGAGTCGGGGGGCGTCAAGAGAGCATCTGAATTTACCACCAAGAAATTTTTGGGCGGTTGCCTGTATGGGGACTTGAGGTTAGGGCTGTGGCGTGAGCGAGCCCGGTCTGAACGCGGAAGCCAGAGCGCGGGCTCGGGAGGCTGGGGAGTTGGGGGGGCGCTTGGCGGGGTTGTCGCTGCGGCGGCAGGTCTTGGTGTTGGCAACGTGGCCGTTTTTGGAGCAAATCTTGGGATTTATGGTGTCGACGGTGGATTTGGTCTTGGCGGGACGGATGGTGGCGGGGACAGAGCGGATCGCGATCATGGATGCGCTTGGTTTGGGCGGATACGTGGCGTGGTTGATGATGATCTTGCAGGGGGCGGTGGGGACGGGAGTGATGGCGTTGGTTTCCCGGGCGGCGGGAGCGAGGGATCAGGAGTTGGCGACGAAGGGGCTGGTGCAGGGGCTCTTGGTGGGATTGGGGTCGGGAGCGTTATCGGGTTTGGGGATTCGGCTGTTGCTGGGGTTGTTGGTGGGGAATTTCGGGTTGAGTGAAGTGGCGGAGGGTCATGCGATGAGCTATTTGAACACCTTGTGTTGGGTGTGTCCGGTGGTGGGGGTGATGTTGGCAGCGACCTATTCGCTGCGGGCGATCGGGGATACGCGGACGCCGTTTATAGCGATGGTGATCGTGAATTTGGTGAATCTGGTGTTGAGTTGGTTGTTTGTGTTTGGGCCGGAGCCGTTTGGTGGGATGGGAGTGCAGGGGCTGGCGTTGGGGACGGTGTCTGCGTGGGCGGTGGGGATGTTTGTGGTGTTGGGGTTTTTGTATTTCAGGGACTGCAAGGCGAAGGATGACGGAGTGGAGCTGAGCCTTCGCGGTGCGCGATTGAGGCCGGAGTGGTCGATGATGAAGCGAATCATCCGGGTGGGAGCACCGCAGTCGTTGGAGATGTTTGGGATGTGGGCGATTCATTCCGTGACCTTGCGTTTCGTGTCCGGATTGGGGGTGGGGACGTTGGGAGCGCACTTGATCGCGATTCGGGTGGAGTCGTTGAGTTTTCTGCCAGGCCTGGCGATTGGCACGGCGGGGGCGGCTTTGGTGGGTCAGTATCTTGGGGCGGGAAATCCGCGTCAGGCGGTGCAAGCGGTGCGGATGTGTTGGCTCTATGCGGCGATTTTCATGAGCGTGTTGGGGGTTGGGTTTCTGCTTTTGCCGGAGGTGTTGGTGCGATTCATCGTGCCGGGGGACGGGGAGGATGCACGGTTGATCGTGGGGCTGGCCGGGCCTTTGGTATTTCTCTGCGGGGTGTTTCAGCCGGTGTTGGCGACGACCTTGATCATGAAGAGCACCTTGCGAGGGGCGGGGGCGACGCGTTTGGTGATGCTCTATTCGTTTTCGAGTATGATTCTCTTCCGGGGGATCATTGTGCCGATTGGGGTGACTCAGTTCGGGTTGGAGCTGAGGGGGATTTGGGTGATCATGTTT
This sequence comes from Akkermansiaceae bacterium, assembly GCA_028822695.1. Taxonomy (GTDB): domain Bacteria; phylum Verrucomicrobiota; class Verrucomicrobiia; order Verrucomicrobiales; family Akkermansiaceae; genus JAPKDA01. The sequence goes on along the minus strand of JAPKDA010000023.1, from coordinate 24,531 downwards.
ATTGATGTGGTGGTGCAGGCGGCGTTGTTTGCCCGGGTGCATTTCCAGGGGAAGTGGGTGGGGGTGAAGGTTTAGGCGCGGAGCGCCTTGTTGCCGGTTATCGGGGGGGGCTGGAGGTCGGGGGGTTGTGGAAGAGGAATGGGCGGGCCTGTGACCGAGACGGATTACGCCACTGTGGGAGAAGTGCGGCTGCGCCGGAGGGGATTTGGTGGCAACCGGGACTCGTCCTTCGGGGAATGGCAAGGAGGGGAAGGCAGGTCATGTCACGGCGCTTGGAAAGGGGCTGGTAAGTGGGGAATCGGTGACTAGGATGCCGCCGTGTTCGTTGACCAAATCAGGATCATGGCGAAGGCCGGTGATGGCGGAAATGGCGTGGTGTCATTCCGGAAGGAGAAGTTTGTCCCGAGGGGTGGGCCGGATGGGGGTGATGGGGCGCTGGGTGGTGATGTGATCATCCGGGTCGATCGGAACACGGACAATTTGAAGTCGTTTTCCTATGATCCTAAGCTTCTCGCGAAGAACGGTGGTCATGGGCGGTCCTACAAGCGACACGGGAAGAACGGGAATGAAGCCATCGGGCGGGTTCCTCCGGGGACGGTGATCTACAAGTGTTCGGCGGAGACGGTGAAGCAAGCGGCGGACATGGAGAGGAGTGATGAAGGGGTGGATTTGGAGCCAGTTGCGGATTTGTTGAACGAGGGGGATGAGATCGTGCTCTGCAAGGGTGGCACGGGCGGGAAGGGGAACTTCAAGTTTCGGAGTGCGGTGAATCAGGTGCCGGAGGAATTTACGTTGGGGACGGAAGGAGAGGGTGGGATTTACTACCTGGAGCTGCGCCGGATCGCGGATGCGGGGATGGTGGGGTTTCCGAATGCGGGGAAGTCGACGTTGACGGGAGCGCTTTCGGCGGCGGAGCCGAAGATTGGGTCTTATCCATTCACGACCTTGGCTCCGACGGTGGGGGTGGTGGAGTTCGGTGGATACAAGCGCTGTACGATTGCGGATATTCCGGGGTTGATCGAAGGGGCGAGTGAGAACCGTGGGCTCGGGCATGAATTCCTGCGGCACATCACGCGGTGTCAGATGCTGCTCTTTGTGGTCGATATGGCCGGGAGCGAGGGGCGTGATCCGATTGTGGATGTGGAGACGCTGCGGACGGAGATCAAACTTTACGACCCGGAGCTTTCGAAGTTTCCGTGGATGGTGGTGGCAAACAAGATGGACTTGGAGACTGCCGAGGAGAACCTGGAGATGTTCCGGCTTCGTTTCCCGAAGGTGGAGATTGTGCCGATTTCCGCGGAGAGTGGAGAGGGGCTGGATGGGTTGAGGGAGCTGCTGTGTGAGAAGGTTGGCAAAGGGCCGAAGGATTGATTTTGAAACCCGGAACCCGGAACCCGGAACCCGGAACCCGGAACCCAGAGAGGGAACACTCAATGTCGAGCGAGGAATGATCAAGGGACAGGGGGCGGAATTGGGAGGACAGAGAAGGAGATGAAGGAAGAGAAGGAGTTGGTGTTTGTGTATGGGGCGTTGAGGAGGGGGGCGGCGCATGCCTGGAGGATGGAGCGGGGGGAGTTTTTGGGGGGAGGAAGCGTGCGGAGGCGCTTGTATGCGATTGATTGGTATCCTGGTGTGGTGGTGGATGATTCGGGGGGTGAGGTGCGTGGGGAGGTGTATGCGGTGGATGGAAAATTGTTGGGGGAGTTGGATGAGTTTGAGGGGATTGGGGCGGGAGGAAAGGGAGGGGATGAGTATGAGAGGGTGAGTGTTGTTGTGGAGATGGATGAGGGGGAGACGGTGGAGGCGTTGATTTATGAGTTTCGGAGGAGTGTGGAGGGCCGGGAGGCGGTGGAGTCTGGGGACTGGATCGCATCTGGATTGGGGGGGAAGGGGGAGCGGTGAAGCTCGGAAGGGGGCGAAGGTTCCAATTCGAAGGTCGGGGAGAAGAGGACGCCCGGATATGAGGGGGGTGCGACGCCGTTTGGGGGAAGGCGGGTGGGGAGGGACGAGTGGCGGCGAAGCGCGAAAGGGGTGTCGGCGTTCGTGCCTCACTCTGCCACCGCAGTCCAAAAGGGTGCGAATGTGGAGCCGTCGAAGTAACGAAGTTGTTCGGCTACATGGGAGGAGGATCTGTTAGGCGGTGGCCATGACTGTGCCCATTTTGGCGTAGAGCTCGGTCTGGTTGGCGGAGTGCTCGAGGAGGTCGGCGGCGAGTTGGATCTTGCCGGGCTCGAAGAGGGTCATAGTGGAGGAGCCGCCGAATTCGAAGTAGCCTTTTTCGGCCGCTTTCTCGATGGGTGATCCGGGGGTGAACGTTTGCTGGATGGAGCCGACGTTGGTGGCGCCGATCTCGAGGAGGAGGATGGTTCCGAGATTTTCGGTGACGAGTTTGGTGAGGACTCGTTTGTTTTGCCAGAGGTAGGAGAGGTTTTTGCGGAGGGCGATGGGGGAGACGGAGTAGAGGGGGCCGTTGAGGACGCGTGGGGTTCCCGGGGTTCCGGCGGCGGGGAAGTGGAAGCGGTGGTAGTCGACGGGGCAGAGGCGGGAGAGGACGAGGGGGCCGTTAGCGTATTTGGCGGCGAGTTCGGTGGAGCCGAGAAGGGCGGGGAGGTCGAAGTGTTGGCCTTTGACGAAGACGGAGTCGATGGCGGAAGCTTTGGCGAAGCCGAGGTGGCGTCCGTCGGCGGGGAAGACGACCGGGGCGGGATCGATGGGGCGGGCTTCGGGGCTGAGGCAGCGGCTGAAAAAATCGTTAAAGGAGGTGAATTCGTTGGGAGATTTCGCGAATTCGGCGGGATCGAGGCCGAATTTCTCGATGAAAGGAGCGATTCGATCGCGGCTGGCGGAGGTGTTCATTCGCTGGCCGTAGAAGCGGGAAAAGCAGGCCCGTTTAATGAGGAGGTGCAGGAGGGCCTTGCCGGGCAGGGTTTCGTAGGCTCGACGAAGCCAAGCTTCGCCATAGACGGCCTCGGTTTCGAGCTGGCGGCTGTGGCGGTTGAAATAGTGAATCGGGTCCACGGGGGAGAGATTGCCCCTTGCATGGCGTGGATAGCAAGGGTACGGATTCGCGCGATGCGACTGCTTTTGATTTTTGGCGGATTGGCGGTGCTTGCGGGTCTGACGGCCTGCAAGGAGAAGCCAGCCGAAGTGACCGTGACGGAGACACGGGAATTGAACTTGTCGGATGAGCCCCCGAAGTTGGGTGCGACGAGTGATCAGCGCTTTGGACAGCCGGGGATTGGTGGTGGCGGTGACGTTGGCGCTGGTGAATATGCCTTTGTGAAGCCGGGGGACTGGGTGCGGCGGCCGGGGACGGAGTTTCGGCTGTTGAACTTTGTGGCGGGGGAAAATGAGGAGGTTGAGATCTATTTGAGTAAATCGCGTGGTGGGTTGATTGGCAATATTGCGCGGTGGTTCCGGCAGTTTGGAAAGCCGGAGCCGACGGAGTCGAACTTGGGTGCGCTGCCGCGCTTGGTGATTTTGGGAGGAGAAGGGATTTTAGTGGAGACGGCTGGGACCTATTCGCCGGGGATGGGGCGGCCGGAGGCGCCGGGCTTCGCTCTGGCCGGGGTGATCGGGCAGACGCCAAGCGGGATTTTGACGATCAAGATGATTGGTCCGGAGGCTTCCGTGAAAGGGGAGATGGAGCGATTCAGAGCCTTTTGTGCTTCTCTGAAGGAGGTTGAATGATCTGAAGTTTCCGCACCGTAGAACCAGTCCCGCGATGGCCGCAACACTTCCTAGTAAACAAAAGCATCCGCTCCGAAAGGTGCTGGATTTCTTGTCGGGGTATCACCTCGCCAGTGCCCTAATTTTGTTACTCGGGGTGCTGACTTGGCTGGGGACGCTCGAGCAGGTCGATCTCGGGTTGTATGAGGTAAAGAGGAAGTATTTCAGTGCGAGCAACCCGTTCTTGGTGCCGAAATACAACGGCTATACGATCCCGATCATCCTGCCGAATGCCTATTGGGTGGGGATGTTGTTTTTCGTGAACCTGTTGTTGGGGACTATTTTCAAGGCGCGATGGCGTTGGGCGAGTTCGGGGACGCTGATTGCGCATGCGGGGATGCTCCTGATGCTGTTGGGGGCGTTTGTGACGCAGCATTGGTCAACACGTGGGAACATGGCGATCAACGAGGGGGAGACGAGTGATGTCGCCCAGCATTATTTCGATCATGTGATCGAGGTGACGGAGATGGAGGGATCGGCGCCGAGCAAGGTACACGTGATCGAAACGAAGCATTTGAAGGATCTTGATCCGGAGGACACACGTTTGTTCCGGATGGAGAACTTGCCATTCGACCTGAAGGTCGAGGGATATCAGAGCAATGCGCGTCCGGTGACGCCGGGCCAGCCCCGCAATGGGGACAGGGGGACGCTGGTGGATGGATATCATCTCGAGTTTCGCGAGGACGAAGTGGAGTCGGAGCGGAACATGGGTGGTTGCAAGGTGACGGTGCTTAATAAGCAGGGGGAGAAGATTGATGAGTTCCTGGTCTGGCTGATGGCATTCCATCCGGCCACGGTTCGCGTGGAGGACAAGTTCTACACGGTGAAGGTGAACAAGAGTAGCTGGAAGATGCCGTTCGAGGTGCACCTGACGGATTTCACGCACGAGTATCATCCGGGGACGATGCGGCCCAAGAGGTTCGAGAGTGAGGTGGAACGGATCGAGAGGGGGCAGAAGGAGCATGTGCTCATCAAAATGAACGAGCCGATGCGTCATGACGGATTGACCTTCTTCCAGGCGAGTTGGGGGCCGCAGAATGCGAGGCCGGGGCAGGATTTGTTTTCTGTGTTCGAGGTGGTGAAGAATCCGGCGGACAAGTGGCCGGAGATTTCGATGTGGATTGTGGGGATCGGGCTGTTGATCCAATTCGGGATGAAGCTCGTCATGTTCATTTACAACCAAGCGAAGCGAGATGTCTGAAGCGCCGAATACGAACTGGAGACGCTGGGTGGCCTTTGTGCTGGTCTTGCTGGGAATTGGATTACTCTTTTCCCGGGCGGTGAAGGGCATGTTGCCAGAGAAGAGTCTGGTGAAGATCGTGGAGTATGAGCCGTGGAGTGAAGAAGTTCTGGATGCGGCGCGGGGAATTCCGGTGCAGGATGGTGGTCGGGTGAAGCCACTCGAGACATACGCGGGCTACAAGATGCTCGGGATGCGTGGGGATCGGCGGATAACGATCAAGGGTGCGGATGACAAGAAGATCAGAATCAAGCCGACCGCTTGGATCATAGATGCCTTGTTCCGTCCTGAGTTGGCGGTGAAGCTGCCGACATTTCGCATTGATAACTCTGAGGTGTTGGATCGGATCGGGTTGAAGGGGAGAGCGAAGCGGGATCGGTATTCGTATGAAGAGGTGAACAAGGCGCGTGCGGAGATGTTTAAGTTGGCGACTGAGTATGAGCAGTTGGCGAAGGGCGACATTGATCTCGATACGGTGCAGAAGCAGACCTTGGCCTTGGCGCGGAGTGTGCGGGATTTTGAAGCCTTGCTGGGATACTTTTCTTTTGTGCGGGCCGGGGTGGAGTTGGCGGGAGCGGGGGTAGAGGGTTCGTCGCAATTGCAGCGGACCAGTACGGTGATGGCGACGGCGGAGGTGATCCAGGGGGTTTTGGAACAAGCGCGGACCACTGGCCAAGCGCCGCCGACGCATGTGCAGGACATTTTGCGTCAGATTACGAATCTCAGTAATGCGGCGCGATATGGGTTGGTGGTGCTGCCGCCATCGGATCCGGAGAAGACGGAGTGGGTGACTGCGGGGACGCGGATTTGGGATGTGATGATGGGAGAGGGTGATGACCCGGAGGTGGCGGTGTCTGATATCGGGGAGTTGGAGAATCTTGTATTGATCCTGTATCAGCAACCGGACGAGTTCGCGGGGGCCCTGGAAACGTGGAGGAAGGGGATTGAGGAGCGGGCCGAGGAACGGGATGAGTTTTCGTCGGTGCCGCTGGAGTTGAGCTACAACAAGGGGAATTGGTTTTTTCGGGCATTGTTTCTGGTGTTTCTGCCGGGGTGTCTGTTCGTGGTGTTAAGTTGGTTGTCGCCAAAGTCGCTGTGGGGACGGGTGATGTATTGGTTGGTGTGGGGCTTCACTTCAGTGGGGCTGGTGATGACGATTATCGGGATGACTCAGCGTTCCCTGATCATGGATCGTCCGCCGGTGGGGAATCTTTATGACACCATGCCCTACATCACGGCGGGTGGGGTGTTGCTGATCTTGATTGTGGAGGGTTTGACCCGCCGCGGGTTGGCGCTCGGGTTGGCACCGATCATGGGGTTTGTGGGGCTGACGATGGCGCGGTTGTATGAATTTGGCGACGCCAGTGATCCGATGGACCCCCTGTTGGCGGTGTTGCGTTCGAACTATTGGCTGACGACCCATGTTCTGTCTGTGACAGCGGGGTATTTTGCGGGCTTGGTCGCTGCAGGATTGTCGCTGGTTTATCTTTTCCTTCGGATGTTCAAGTTGGATGGGGGTGACACGAGTGTGCGAAGGGCGTTGACCCGAATGGTTTACGGAGTGCTTTGCTTTACGTTGCTGCTGTCGCTCATTGGCACTGTGCTGGGTGGTGTTTGGGCGAATGATTCATGGGGACGGTTCTGGGGTTGGGATCCGAAGGAGAACGGAGCGTTGATGATCGTGCTGTGGGTTCTCTTCATCCTCCACGCCCGGATGGGGGGGGTCCTTCGAGAATGGGGACTACACCTCGCGACGATTTTCCTGTCCGCTGTGATTACTTTTTCATGGTGGCATGTGAACCTGCTGGGGGTTGGGTTGCACTCCTACGGTTTTTCCGATTCGAAGAAGGCGGCAGTGTTCTGGTTCTACGGGATCATCGGAGCGGTGTTGTTCATCGGAATCGGAATGATGATCCACGAGAAATTGGAGATGAGGGCGAAGCGGCTTGCGAAGGCGGCTGGGGATGGGGTGAAGGCGTAGGGGGGTAAAGTGGGGTGAGTTTGGAGTGCCGCGGCAGAGCGCCTAGGAGCCGGCGACACCGCTTTGGCGGAAGCGAGGAGGGAGAGAAATTGCGGCGGCACTGCGCGAAAGCGGTGTCGACGTTCGTTCCTCACTTTGCCACCGCAGTCCAAAAGGGCTGATTGTGGAGGGGGGGAAGAGTCGCTCCCTGAGCCCTAGCCTGGAGGCCACTGCATTTGGCGGCCGCCGAGGAGGTGGATGTGGAGGTGGGGGACTGCCTCGCCGCCGTGGGGACCGTTGTTGATGACGACGCGGAAGCCGTTTTCGCTGACCCCTTCTTTTTGGGCGATGCCGGCGATGCGGGTCATCATGTGGCCGAGGAGAGCTTGATCGTCGTCTTCGGCGAGGGCGATGCGGGGGATTGGCTTTCTGGGGACGAGGAGGAGGTGGGTGGGGGCACCGGGGTTGATGTCGCGGAAGCAGAGGCAGAGCTCGTCTTCGTAGACGATGTCGGCGGGGATTTCGCGGTCGGCGATTTTCTGGAAGAGAGTTTTGCCGGGCATGGGGGAGTGGGAGTGCGGAGAGTCGGGATTGTGAAGCGGGTTGCAAACCCGCGCTCCTTTAAAGATCGATGGTGAGGTGGATCTTGCGGCGGGAGGGGATGGGCTGCTGGGCGAAGTTCTGGAGGAAGGCTAGGATTTCCTGGTGGAGCTTTTTGCAGCGCGGGGTCCAGACGCGGGAGCCGCGGAGGAGGAGGCTGCACTCGCGGATGTCAGTGAAGTGGAAGTCTTCGGCGCCGCGGGTCCGGAGGTCGTCGATTTCCTCCTGGAGCATTTGGAAGAAGAGAAGCTCGAAGCCGTTCCCGGCGTCTTTGGCCGCGCGGGCGACGGAGACCGTGAGTGGGGGTGCGAGGGGTTGGAGATGATCGGCGATGGCTTCGCAGCCGATGCGGCAGAGCATGCGTTTGATTCGTTCGAAGAGGTCTTCGATGGGAAGCATGCGCCAGGGGCATTTGTGCTCGAGGTAGTGGAGGACGCCGTTGCGGATGTCATCGATGAAGGGAAAATCGGCACGGTTGGCTGACTCTGCGGCGCGAGCGAGTGCAGAGTCGATCCAGTCGGTCCCATAGGCGGGGATTTGGTGGCGTCCGATTTGGATGACGGGAAGTTTTCCTACGAGGCAGATCATGGATGCTTAGTCTTTGAAGAGGCGGCGCTGCATGTGGTCACGCAAGGCCTTGTGTTCGAGTGCTTGGATCTCGCTGATGAATTCGCTAACATTGTCGAATTGGCGGTAAACCGAGACGTAGCGGACGTAGGCGACAGGATCGATTTCATGCAATTTATCCATGACCTTGCCGCCGATGATGTTTGAGGGGACCTCTGAGAGGTGATCCTTGTGGAGTTCGGCGAGGATTTCCTCCACGGCGCGGTCGAGGCGATCCATGGAGACGGGGCGTTTCTCGCAGGCTTTGACGAGACCGCGGAAGAGTTTCTCGCGGTTCAAAGATTCTCGCGTGCCATCTTTTTTGACGACGCGAAGTTCGGTGCGTTCGATCTGTTCGTAGGTCGTGTAGCGATAGCCACAGCTGAGGCATTCCCTCCGTCTCCGGATGGTTGTCCCGTCCTTTGACATCCGGGAGTCGACTACTTTGTCCTTTTGGGAACCACATTGAATACACCTCATTCGCGATTGGAGATAAGTAGGGATGCTACACAAGGTGTAGGGGCGGCAAAGCAAAATCCCTTAAGGTATCCGTAGTGTCTCGGCGGGGGGGAGTGCTGCGAATAAGAGTTCTTAAATCGGAGGACTTGCTCTCGGGGACGGGCGTAAAACCCTAAAAAATGTGAGCAACTCAGGCAAAAATAGGCCGGGGTGCTAAACAAAAAAAATACAAATTTTGGTGAAAATGTCAGGACATCGGGAGGAAATGTGCACTTTGGAGTGCGGAGGCGCTTGTGGTGTGTCGAAATCGAGCGGATGGCGATTGAGCAGGTCCGGTGAACGCCCGAATCCGGGGATTGCCTGATTCGGACAGCGTCCTTGGATGAGGCGCCCCGATAGGACTGGGCTTTTTGAAGGGTGGTCGACCGGGGGAGAGGCGGTCGGTGCACTAGGCGCGGAGGGATCCGATAAGTCCGCGGGTGTAGCTGAGGATGCCTGAGAGGGCGTCGCGGTAATCGGAGGGGGCGAGATTGCTGAGGCCGAGCTTGGCTTGGTCGAGCAATCCGCGGGAGTAGTCGAGGGAGCGATCGATGGCTCCTTCGTAGTCGGCGATGCCGACGAGAACAGGGAGGTCGAGGGCTTCTTGATCGATGATACGCTTCAAGAGCTTGTCGCGTTGCGAATCGCTGGCGTCCTCGAGGAGGTAGAGCATTGGAAGAGTGAGCTTTCCTTTTTCGAGATCGGTGCGGAGTGTTTTTCCAAACTCTTCCTCGGTGCCGACGAGGTCGAGGCAGTCGTCGTAGATTTGGTAAGCGGTGCCGAGTTGCATGCCGAACTCCCGGAGGGCAGTGCGCACGTCATTGGGCACGCCGGAGAGATAGGCAGAGAGGTCGGTGGCTGCGGCGAAGAGCGCGCCGGTCTTCATTTCGATGATGTGGAAGTAATCGGCCTGGGTGAGGGTGAGGTCGAAGCGACGTTGTGTTTGCAGGATTTCTCCCTGGCAAACTTCGCGAGAGGCTTTGGCGATTTCGCGCGAGAGGGTGAGGTCATCGAACTCGGTGGAAAGCATCAAGGCATGCGAGAAGAGCGCGTCGCCGAGGAGGACGGCGGTGCCTTCACCCCACTTTGCGTTGGCGGTAGGGACTTGTCGGCGGGTGGCGGCGCCATCGATGATGTCATCGTGGACGAGGGTGGCCATGTGGATGAGCTCGAGGATGGTGCCGAGCAACAGGTGGTCTTTAGTCACGCCGCCGGTAGCGCCACCGACGAGGGCGGCGAGGGCAGGGCGGATGCGTTTACCGGCGGTGTCGCAGATGTAAGAGATGTATGGCTCGACGCCCGGGTCGAAGGCGCGGACTTGGTCGCGGAGGGTGGCTTCGACTTGCCGGAGTTCGTCCTGGACCATCAGGAATGGAAGGCGGACTTTATCGTCGCTGGAGATCTCGGTCTCGGGATTCATGCTGATTGGGGCGGACTTGTGAAACTTTTCACAAGGTGTGGTGATTCGCAACCGATATTACCCGTAAATTCGGGATTTCTGGGTCTATTTTGGGATTGCTGCCGGAAATGAGGGGGCCTGATAAAGAGAGAACAAGTGGTGAGCTGTGTCGTCTTGGGGGTTGGGGTCATTGAAGTGGCCTTGGCGGTGGAGGTGGGCGAGAAGCCCAGCACGCCGCAATTGCCGTGCGTGCCCTATGTGGTGCATGACGGGACCCGGCCGCAGCCCCGGAAAGTGGTCAGTGGGGGAGGGGTTTCTGTAACCAGATCTACCCGGATGGTCAGGCGGGAGCGATTTACGGGCAGACTCCGCCCCTGGTGAATGCTTGCGGTCCCCAGGGGGAGTGGCAGAGCTACGACATCATTTTCGACGCGCCGGTCTATGAAGAGGAGAAGACGGTGTCTCCGGGCGCGGTGACGGTGCGGCGGAGTGACGGCGTCTTTTAGTTCATCGAAAATTTTGGATGTTTTAATTGGTCTGGGCTTGGGGCCCGGGGCCACGCGGGTGGGGTGCAATAAATCGGCGATAATGTAATTGCTCGGATATTCGAGGGTGTTAGAAGAATCCCATGCTTGAGAAACGCTTAAAATATTTGGCGCTCGCTGGAATCGTTGTCGGTTTGGGAATGAGCGGTTGTGGGGAGAAAGAGAAGGGGGTCGAATCCGGCGGTGGAGACGTTGAAGCCGTTGCTGAAAGTGCTGAAGTCGCTACCGAAAGTTCTGAGGTTGAAGAAGTTGTGGTCGAGAAGGCCTCGCCTGACGCCCGCGCCAAGGCGCTTGGTTATGCCCAGTATCTTCCGAAGGACACGCAGGGCTTTTTTGGGGTCTTTGATGGTCAGGGTTGGGTCAAGGACATGAGGTCCTCGAAGCTGGGAGTCTATCTGGAGGCTCGTGCGGTTGAAGAGGGAATGAATCTGGACGAAATCAACGAAGATCCACAAGCCAGCATGATGCTCTCTCTGTTTGCGGAAGAGTTCTTTGTTGCCGTTGGAAAAGGAGCGCCGACCCAGGCCAATAATCTGACCAAGATTGGCGAGTCCATGAACTTTCATCAGATGAAGATGTTGGTGGCCATGATGGATGCCGAGCTTGGTGGTGACGATGGCGGGATGAGGGAAGACGAGATGGCGATGGAGATGGTGAAGGGAATCATGGATGATCCCCGGGGTGGAATTTCCGTGTTGGAGAGCGCTCAGATGCCTCCTTTGACGATCGGTGCGAAAGTCAGTGACGCAGAGCAGCGGGAGCAGATGATTGGCATGATGGCCGGCGGCATGGCTGAGATACTTTCCGAGATTGGTCCTGACGGGGCCGGATTTGCGGAAGCGGTTGAGGCCAAGCGAGGCGAAGCGACCTTCACAGGTGTTCGGATCATGGGCGACAAGTTGGTGGCCATGATGGAAGACGACGACAAAGAGGAGATGAGCGAAATGTTCGGCGCGGCGAACGTTGAGAAGTTGATCAAAATTGCGTCGACCAAGAACCTTGTCTTCGCGGTTGGCGATCATGCGGGTTACGTGGTCCTGTTTGCAGGAACGGACATCGAGGAGTTGCAAGTTGCGGCAAGCCCGAGTGAGTCTTACGCGGCGAGTGACGACCTTGCCTTTGTTGACGGTCACCTCGGAAAGAAGACCCTCATGGTGACTTCAGTTTCGAAGGCCTTGCTCGACGGCTTGGTGGAAAATTCCACGATGCTGGGTAGCTTGGCGGAGGGTATCAAGTCGGGCCTTGCGGACACCAAGAACCTTGGAGACACCCGGGATATCGAGGTGTTGTTGGGCCTGTTGATCAAACAGGAGAATAGCTTGATAGGACTCTTCGATTACCAAGCGACCGGGGTTGCGGTTGTGCGTGACGAGGGACTCAAGGTGGAGCTCTACGGTGGTCACAACGCGCCAAGCTTCGATCTGAAATCGGGAAGGAAGTATGCGTCTTTGGGTGACCGGGAAGGGGTCTTGATGTTCGCAAACTGGGTTGGCAACGAAGACTATTCCAAGAAGACATTCGAGTATCTCGATACGATTGGAGAAATCGGCTACATCGCAGCAAGCCGGGCGTCGAAGCTCGACGTCAGCGATCCGGATTTCGACGATTTCAAGGAAGGCTTTGGAATGTTTGATGAGATGATCAAAGACGACTTGCTGGAGTTCTGGGGTGCTATCCGCGGCGACCTTGGTGATGGATTGGGTGGAGAAGGCGCAATCATTATTGATATGAAAGGCGCACTGCCGACGGTGCCCGGTGTGCCCCAGGTGGTCATCGATGACGGGAAGGCGCCACGGATTGGCTTCGTGAAGCCTGTCGTAGATCGTGAGAAGATCAGTTCCTCTTGGAAGCGGATCAACGGAGCTGCGGAGCATCTTTTGAAGACGGTGAGCGAAATGACCGGGGAGAATATTCCGATGCAGAAGCCGATGAGCAGCGAAAAGGATGATCTCTCAACCTGGTTTATGATGATTCCGTTCCAGAACGACGACTTCGTTCTTTCGGTGTCTGTGGATGAGGAGAACTTCTTCCTCTCGACCTCCAAGTCGTTCGTGCAGGACATGTCTGCTTCCCTGGCGGCTGGAGATGACGAGGGTAAGGCCGGTGCCTACTCGATGATCAATCTCAATGTCCTCCGGGCCTACCTTGATGATTGGGTCGCTTTGGTCGACAAGAACGCAGAAGAGCTTTTTGGTGGTCCTGATGGGGCCGCTGGATTCCGCGGGGAATTACCCAAGGTGAAGGAGGTCATTTCGGCCACCGATGAGCTGGATTCGATCACCATGAGCACTCGGGAAGTGCGCGGGAAACTGCGGTCTACGTTGCACTTCAAGGTGAAGTAAGCGCCGCGGAACGGGACGATTACTCTGGTATTGCAAGGGCGGCGGCGTATGGTTTGGTGATGCAATATCTTGTCGTTCCACAGGAAGGAGAGGAGAATCTTGGAGTCGAGCAATCGGCGGTGGTCCGGGAGCGTGCTCTGCATCAGCGCAAACGGGACACGATCCAATCGGTAGTTATTGGAGTGCTAGTGTTGATGCTCATTGCGATCGTCCTCGCCTTCATCGCGATTATTCCGTGGGGGAAGGAGATTCCGGTGATCATCACCTACAATGCGACGACGGAAGAGGAGGAAACTCTGGAGCGTCCGGAGATGAGTAATCAGGCGCGGCCAAGGCCGGCGGGACCGAAGTCTTCGCTGGCGAAGGTGATTGCCTCCCAGACTCCTTCGCCGGTCTCGGTGCCGGTTCCCGATAGTCCGATTCCGGAGGGACCCTTCGGGATGTCCGATGATATCGGGGAAGGTTTTGGAGATGGTGATGGAGATGGTGATGGCGGGGGTGGCTCGACCTTTTTTGGTGGATACCGGAAGGGGAACAGGGCGGTATTCATCGTGGATTACTCGGGGTCGATGGAAACGGGTAGCCGAATCTCCAGTTTGAAAAAGGAGCTGGAGCGTTCGATTCTGGCATTGGATTCCAAGATGCAGTTTACGGTGATCTTTTTTTCTTCCAGTGCCTGGCACATCGGAACCGAAGGGCCGGACTTTGTGGGTGAGGGATGGAATGGAGCGGGGAAGCCGCCCTTGGTGGAGTGGTATCCGGCGACGCCGCAAGTGAAGTCGGCGGTGGTCGGGCAGATCAAGAAGATGCCGGCGGACGGTGGCACGATGTGGTATCCGCCTCTGAAGATGGCCTTGTCGATGAATCCGTCACCGACGCATGTTTATCTGCTGTCTGATGGGGATCCACGGGATGGCAACGCGGTGATCTTCGACATGAAGGAGATCAATCCGAATGCGGTGCCGATCGATACGATTGCCTTTGAGTTGGCGGGGAGCGCAGCGGGGATGTTGATGGAGATCGCGAACGTGAACCGGGGACGGTTCAGCATGGTTTACAAGGGTAAGTTGCTGACCGGACGGGCGGCAGAGAAGTATACGAATTCGTCCTACGACGAGTGAGGGATTTTAAGGCGCTGCTGATTCGCTGAGTCGGGCGTTGAGGAGGGTTTCGACGATGGGGAGGTCGGCGGGGACGGTGATCTTGTGGTTGGGGTGGATGTTTTCGACCACTTTGGTGGGGACGCCGATGGCTTCTACCGCGGAGACATCATCGGTAACCTGCATGCGTCGGGAGAGGACGAGGTCGTAGGCGCGGGTGAGCATTTTCATGCGGAAGACCTGTGGTGTTTCCATGATCCAGAGGTTCTCCCTGGGAACGGAGCTGCGGGTGAACCCGTCGTGACTGACCTTCTTGAGGGTTTCGGTGGCTTGTCGGGCGAGGGCAGCAGCACCGGAGTCGCGGGCCTCTCTGATGCACTGTTCGATTTGTTCGGGTCGGACGAGAGGACGTGCGCCGTCGTGGATGGCGGCGTAGGTGCTTTTCGGCGGGGCGGCTTTGAAGCCTTCGACGACGGAGAGGTAGCGCTCGGGGCCGCCGTCGATGCGGAAGACGGGCTTGTCGTCTGAAAATTGGAGGGTGGAGAAGCGTTCCTCATCGGTAACGATGACGGCACTGCTGACCGACTCGCAGGCCAGGAAGGCGTCGAGGGACCATTGGAGGACCGACTTTCCGGCGACTTCGGCCATGAGTTTGTCGAAACCCATGCGTCTGCCGTGACCGGCTGCGACGATGATGGCAACGCAACTCATGGATCGATCAGGAGAGCCGTTTCATGACCTCTTGGGAGAGAGTCTTGCCATCGGCGCGACCGCCGGTGCTTTCCTGGAGAATCTTCATCACCTTGCCCATGTCGGCCCGGCTGCTGGCTCCGGTTTCGGCGATCGCGGCGTCGACGAGGGCGCCGAGTTCTTCTGTGGAAAGGGCGGCGGGGAGGTAGGTGTTGAGGATCTCGATCTCGGCTTTCTCGACATCGGCGAGTTCGGCTCGCCCAGCCTTTTCGAATTGCTCGATGGAGTCTTGGCGTTGTTTGACCTGCTTGCGGATGATGTTGGTTTCCTCGGCGTCATCAAGCTCGGCATCTGCCCCGCCCTTGGCGATGGCGGCGTTCTTGATGGCGCTCTTCAGGGCCCGCAGGGTGTTCAGGGTCTGCTTGTCCTTGGCCCTCATGGCCGTTTTGAGGTTTTCGGTGATTTGTGTGCTGATTGTTCCCACGGGTGGGAGTCTAGGTGGTGCGATGCGTGGGGTGAAGGGGAAACGTATCAGGATTTGCGCAGAGTGGTGGATGCTGGTAAGGGCGGGGTGTAATGCGGTTCACCGGGGCAATTTACCTGATCCTACTGGGGCTCCTGCTCGCCGTCTTCGGGGGTGGGTTTGCCTGGTTGATGTGGCGGAGCTTTGATCGGGCCTCGGGTCAGCGGGGCTGGGAGGAGGTGCCGTGCCGGATCTTGCAGTCTGAGATGGTCGAGCGGAAGATCGGGAGGAATGTGCCGACGGACTATGCGCACGGGCTGCTTTACGGATACCAGGTGGACGGCGTGGGGTATACGTCGGATCGGCTGACGATCCGTGGGATCGCCTGGAGCAAGTCTAAGGCGAAGGCTGTAGAATGGCCTGAGAAGTATCCGGAGGGGTCGGAGCAGGTCTGCCATGTGGATCCGGAGGATCCGACGATGGCGGTGTTGAGGTTCGACACGAGGGCGGCGGGGTATTCGCTGTGGTTTCCGATCTTGTTGATGGTGGGAGGGCTTGGCGTGGCGGTCGGGGCGCTGCGGAGTTTGCTGAGGGGCAGGTCTGCTGGTATCTCAGCGGGAAGTTAGCTTCACGAGGAGGCCCCGTGACCGGGCGGCATCGAGGGTTTTGCCGAGGAGGGGGCACAGTGTGGAAACATTGCCCCCCAATTTTGAAAATGTTGATTCTCCTAGAGTCGTTGTTCAGCCGCAATTAGCTGTTTCTTCAGTTTGCCGTATTCCACGTCCTGGACGGACACATTGTCATCAATCGCAATACAAGCCGCCATCCCGGCACTCTGCCCAAGGATCATGAAAACCGGCTCCATGCGGATTGAGCCGTAGGCGACGTGCGATGCGGACAGGCAGACCGGCACCAGCAGATTTGCGCACTCCCCCTTTTTCGGAACGATCGAGCGGTAGGAAACCGGATAAGGTTTCGGGCAACCGTGGCCGAAGCCTCCCTCATTTCGCACGGTGCGGTGACCCTTTTCCTCAACCACGACGCGTTGACAAAAGTGAGAGTCCATCGGGTAGGCCGCCAGCCCCACCGAATCCTCGGCTACTCTCGTCGATTCGCAGTTCGCTTGCGTTAGCACATAATCGGAAACCATGCGTCGGCCTTCCCGCACGTAGAGTTGATGGGGCCAGTATCCCGTCTTCTTGAACTCGCGGGGATCGAGTCCGAAGGAGTTCACCCTCTCCCGCAAGGCCTTCGGCACCTGGGGATCATTTGCCAGGAAATACATCAAGCCCTGCTGGTAGGTCACATGGTCCTGAAAAATGCTCTCTCGCAGTTCATACAATTCATGGAAGGGAATTGGCGGCCCGCGCCGTGGCGCAGGGAGTTGCGCGAATGACCCCGGTTGATAGGTGCCGTCCGGCCAGCGGTAATTACCGCCCACATAGTCCGAAGAAAAGCTCCCGGCATTGTTACTGTCGCCATTCCGCATCTGGACCGGACCATCCGTCATGGGCTTAGTCGTGTAATTGAGAGGAAAAGTAAGACCGGGATCGGCATTCAGAAAACGGGCCAGTAGTGCATAGCGACCGGGCTCGTATCCGTCCGGTTTCGGAAAAGGAAGCTTCCCCACCTTGTTCGTAAGATGCATGCGGAAATTGTAGGCCTGCACCTTGAAGTCGCCCTCGCCCGGTTTTCCCGGTGGCTCGGATAAGATTTCGGGCAGCAACCCGGATTCCGGATCACCCGCTTCGACGAAGGGACTCAGTGGCAGTCTGCAAAACTGGTAAACATTCTTCCACGAAATCTCCTGCCATTGTCCGCTCAACGACTCTCCGTAGGCTGCGGCAGGTTCCCGCCCGACGTGATACGAAACACTCGCCGCCGCCAGCAGATCGCCCTCGTAAGTGGCATCCACGAACATCGCCGCCTTGAAGGTCTCTCCCGTCTCCATGGTGGCGGACACCAATCGTCCGTCCTTGACCACGACCGACTCCAGGCAGCGCTCGAAATGAACCGGCACCTCCGCCTCGGCGAGCATCTTCAGATAGAGCGCTTCGGCTTCCGAAGGGCGAAAATTACTGATCTTTTCGATGCGGGTATAGAATTCGATGGCCAAGCCACCGATGGCGGCCCGGTTCCCCACGTCCGTTGCGGTCAAGCCACCCGAGGTCAATCCCCCCACATGCCGATTGAAGGATAGCAAGGCCACCTTCTTCCCTCCTCGTGCGGCTTGGATCGCGGCGGTCACCCCGGCAGGCGTGCCTCCGTAGACCAAGACATCGCATTCGATCAGCTTCGGTTTCCCGGGTTCTGCCTGTCGATAGTAGTGAAGATCAACAGCTTGGGTCACGGTAGACAGGCTGCAGGTGATCAATCCCGCTAATAGTAGAAGTGCTCGATGTCTCATATGTTCTTGTTTGATTGGTAGGGATTTCCTGTTGCCGGCCGGGCTGGAGGTGGCCCGGGAGGTGGGATTGGTGATGGTGATTGGGAATTAGCCACCTGAGTCGGTGGTGCGCGGGTTCATGCGGGAGGTCGCTTGCAGTTCACGCAACGAGGGGCAATGGCGGCAAGCGCCTTTGGGCGAGGGCCTTTTACTGAATCGTGTCGGGCCAAGGGTGCTTGGCTGTGGTGTTCCAGGCAGCCCGGGCGTTTTTGGTGATCTCGGCGTCGCGCTTGTTCATCAAGGCGGTGAGTTCGGCGACCTTCTCGGGATTCTTTTCGGCGAGGTTGGTGGCTTCGGCGACGTCCTTGTCGAGATTGAAGAGGTGGGTGGTCTGCTTTGCGTTCTTCTGCCCCTTCCTCTGATTGCCGAGGATGAGGAGTTTCCATGGTTCGGCGCGGATGCCGGCGAGATCGCCGCGGGAGGTGTAGTAGAGGAACTCGTTGCGCGGGGACTTTGTTTCCTTGGTGAGGAGTGCGGAGATGTCCATGCCGTCGATTTTCTTGTTGTTACTGAGTGGCTTGTCGGCGAGTTGGGCGATGGTGGGGAGGAGGTCGATGGTGGAGGCGAGTTCGGCGCAGGTGGTGTTGGCCGGAATGCGGCCGGGGGCCCACATGATGCAGGGGACGCGTTGTCCGCCTTCGAAGTTGGTTCCTTTGCCGTCGCGGAGTGGTTTGGCGGAGCCCCCGTGGTTTTTAAAATGCAGCCAGGGGCCGTTGTCGGTGGTGAAGATGACGTAGGTGTTGTCGGCGAGACCTTCCTTGCGGACGGTGTCCATGAGGCGGCCGATCTCGGCGTCGATGTGTTCGATGACGCAGGTGTAAGCATTCTTCGGATCAGGGTCGCGGACATCCTTCGGGACGAAGAGCGGGATGTGCGGCATGCTGTGGGGGAGGTAGAGGAAGAAGGGTTTCTCCTTGTTGGCGGTGACGAACTTGATGGCTTCGTCGGTGTAGCGGCGGGTGATGGTGCGTTGGTCGACGGGGAGTTCGATGATTTCCTCATTTCGGATGAGAGGGGTGCGCCAGTTGAAGACGTCTTTATCCTGATCCTTCCAAGAGGCGTCCCGACTGACGCGTGGCTTCCCCTTGTTGTCGGGGTGGTTCATGTCGTTGGAGTAGGGAATGCCGTAGTAGCTGTCGAAACCCTGGGCGCGGGGGAGGCATTCCGGGTAGTGGCCGAGGTGCCACTTGCCGATGCAGGCGGTGGCGTAGCCTTGGGCTTTGAGGTGATCGGCGATGGTGACCTCGTCGGGGTGCATGCCGCGGGTGCTGGCGGGAAAGAGGACGTGCTGTTGCATGCCGATGCGTTTCGGGTAGCAACCGGTGAGCAGACCGGCACGGGAAGGAGTGCAGACCGGGCAAGGGACCATGAAGTTGGTGAACTTCCGGCCTTCCTTGGCCAGTTGGTCGAGATGAGGGGTCTTGATGGTCTTCGATCCGAAACAGCTCAGGTCGTTGTAGCCCTGATCATCGGTGAAGATGATGATGAAGTTCGGTTGGGCCGAGGCGCAGAGCGGGAAGAGGGCGGCGAGGAAGAGGAGGAAGCGCATGGTCCGGATTGAAACGGATGTAGAAGGCGGCGTCTATCAGTTTCGCGCCGGGATCGATGCTGAAATATCAGGGGCAGGCTTCAGTAGCCAAGGAAGGCGATGCGGGAAAGCCGGGTGTCCAGAGTCCTTGAAGGTCGTTGTTCCACTCGAGGCGGTAGGGGGCGTTGGGAGCGGTTGGACTGGCTCGGCGCTGGCAAGGGCCGGGGAGATGATGCGGAGGAGGGGCTCGTTACAGAAGCTTGCCCCGCAGCGACTCGGTGACGAGTTTGGGGTTGGCTTTGCCTTGGGAGGCTTTCATGACTTGGCCGGTGAGGAAGTTGAGGAGCTTTTCGTTGCCGCCCTGGATCTCGGCGACCTTGTCGGGGTTGGCGGCGATGACTTCGTCGATGATCACGTCGATCGCACCGGTGTCGGCAGGTTCGTAGCCGAGTTCCTTGGCGATGGCAGCGGGGTCTTTCTCTGGGGTTTGCCAGAGCGCTTCAAAGACCTCCTTGGCCTGGTTGTTGGAGACCAAGCCGGCCTCGACGAGGTTGACGGTGGCGGCAAGTTTTTCCGGAGCGACGGGGCAGTCGGCGGGGGAGAGATTGTTTTCGTTGAGATGGGCGAGGAGGGTGTTGATGACCCAGTTGGCGGTCTTCTTTGGAGGGGCTTTGGAAGACTTGGTCGCGGCTTCAAAATACTCCGCAAGGTTCTTATCCGCAGTGAGAACGGCAGAGTCGTAGTCCGAGAGGCCCATGTCTCCAGTGAAGCGGGCTGCAATCTCGTGGGGGCGTTCGGTGACGAACTGGCGCATGCGGTCGCGGATGATACCAGACTGCACGGGAAGGAGGTCAGGGTCGGGGAAGTAGCGGTAATCGTGGGCGTCTTCCTTGGTCCGCATGAGTTGGGTGACGCCCATGTCGTCGTCCCAGCGGCGGGTGGACTGGATTTGCGCGATGTCGGCGTCGAGCTCCTCGGTTTGTCGGGCAATTTCGTAGTGGAGGGAATGGCGGACGGCGGAGGTCGAGTTGAGATTCTTAAGTTCGACCTTTTCGCCGAGCTCTTCTTGTCCGTGGGGACGGAGGGATACGTTCACGTCGCAGCGGAGTTGGCCTTTCTCCATGTCGGCGGTGGAGATGCCGCCGTAAATGAGGATTTGCTGGACCGTTTTGACGTAGGCGAAGGCTTCCTCGGGAGTATCGATGTCCGGGTCGGAGACGAGCTCCATGAGGGGGGTGCCGGCGCGGTTGTAGTCGATGATGCTGGAGTTGGCGAGGTGGGTGGACTTGGCGACGTCCTCCTCGAGGTGAATGCGGGTGAGCTTCACGGCCTTGCCGGGGTTAAGGATCTCTCCCTGAGTCTCTTTGGGGTAATTTTGCGGATAAAGCGGAACCTCACCTCCATCGCAGAGGGGGAGGTCGAACTGCGAGATTTGGTAGTTTTTGGGCATGTCCGGGTAGAAGTAGTTCTTCCGGTCCCATTTGGAGAGTTCGGGGGTCTCGCAGTTGAAGAGAAGTCCGGCGAGGATGGTTTGCTCGATGGCCTTCTTGTTCAGAACCGGCAGGGCGCCGGGGAGGCCGAGGCAGACCGGGCAGACGTTCGTGTTGGGTTCAGCGCCGAATCCGGTGCGGCAGGCGCAGAACATTTTGCTCTGGGTGTCGATCTGGCAGTGGACTTCCAGACCGATGGTGACGATGTAATCCTCGCGGGGCATATGCGGGGGAAGGGATAGCAGGGTGGGCGGTTGGCGCAAGGGGGGAAGGTGGGAGGGGAGGAGTTATCGGTGATCTGTGGAAGAGGGGGCGATGGGGTGTGGAGGCGGGAAGGGAATTCCGAGGAGTCTTTTTCTGGCTGGAGAGGCCTTGGGAGTTCTCGAGGAAGGTCCGAATCTCGGTCTGGCGGAGAGCGGCACGAACACCGTTGTCGACGGCGATTTGTTTGATCACGTAGGGGCTCTCGTGATGATGCGAAGCTTTGCGGGTCTCGCCGCAGACCGGTTAGTTGAGTGGGTCGTATTGTTTGTGGAAGCTTCCGGGGATGGATTCTTCCAGGAGGTCACGCAGAACGACGAGAGCGGGTTTTTCGATGTTCTGGGCCTTGCCTTCCTCCGCGAGGCAGGCTTGGGCCCATTGGAGCTCGGCCAGGGTGCCGACGTAGCGGACGGCGGAGAAGGAGAACCAGACGAGGATGCCGCCACAGAAGATGCCGACGATGGAGCCGAGGCCTCCGAGGTTCTTCTTTTGGCCCTCCTTGACCTTGGTGGGTTTAATGAGGATGCCGAAGATGGCGCGGGCAGTGAAGATGACAGCGAGACCGAGGATGAGGCCGACGGCGCCGGACATCCAGGCGTCGGGATCGGAGATGATGAAGCCGGCGATCGCGTCGCCACGCTGGAATCCCCAGTAGGCCGCGAGGGACCCCGCACTGATGGCAATGAGGGCGACGAGCATTCGGGTCAGTCCCTTAACGAAGCCAGCTGCGGCAAAGCCGATGATGATGATCGCGCTGCCGGCGCCTATGATAATGCTGGGGAGGTCGATGCCGTCCATGGGATCAGGTTGGTTACGGAGTTTGTTGGGAGAGGCCGCATTGGGCGCGTTGGCGGAGAAGGTGGTCGCAGAGGACGAGAGCGGTCATGGCTTCCACGATGGGGACGGCGCGCGGGAGGACGCAGGCGTCGTGGCGGCCGCGGCCTTTGAGTTCGGTATCCTTATGGTCGGTGCTGACCGTGGGTTGGGCGGTCATGATCGTGGCGGTGGGTTTGAAGGCCACGCGGAAGATGATGGCTTCACCGTTGCTGATGCCTCCCTGGACGCCGCCGGAGCGGTTCGTGTGAGTGCGGACCTTGTCGCCTTCCATGTAGAAGTGATCGTTGTGTTCCACGCCGGTGAGGCGGGTGCCTTCGAAGCCGCTTCCGACCTCGAATCCTTTTGTGGCGGGGAGGCTCATCATGGCCTTGGCGAGTTCCGCATCGAGTTTGTCGAAGACGGGTTCACCGAGGCCGGCGGGGCAGCCACGGACGACTGCCTCGACAACACCGCCGAGGGAGTTGCCTTCGCCACGGGCCGCTTTGATGAGATCGATCATTGGTTCGACCGCGGCGGGGTCACCAGTGCGGACGATGTTGGACTCGATGGTTTCTCCGGTGACGGTTTCCGGATCGACGGTGGCTTCGAGGTTTTGGATACGACTGACCCAGGCGAGGATTTCGATGCCGGGAGCGAGGTGGTCGAGGACCTTGCGTGCTACTGCGGCTGCGGCAACCCGTCCGATGGTTTCGCGGGCTGAGGAACGACCACCACCCTGCCAATTGCGAAGGCCGTATTTTGCGTCGTAGGTGTAGTCGGCGTGAGAGGGGCGGTATTTGACGGCCATCTCTTCGTAGGAGGCGGGTCGGGCGTCCTTGTTGCGGACGAGAATGGCGATGGGCGTGCCGAGGGTTTTCCCCTCGAAGACGCCGGAGAGGATCTCGCAGGCGTCGGCTTCGTTGCGAGGGGTGACGATTTCACTCTGTCCCGGACGACGGCGATCGAGTTCGTGCTGAATATCTTCTTCGGTGAGGGAAAGATTGGGAGGGCAGCCGTCGATGACGACGCCGACGCCTCCACCGTGGGACTCTCCCCAGGTCGAGATGCGAAAACAGGTACCGAGGGCGCTGGACACGGGCGGATGTTAAGGAATCGACTATATTAAAGCAACCCTGTGTTTTGTGGGGTTTGCGGGGCTGTGGATAGGTCTGGAGGGGGTGAGGGGTGCTTGGCGCGCGGTGCTTGGATGGGCCTTGCGGTGATCCTCTCGGGTATTTTGGAGCGCTTTACGATTGCAGTATGCTAAACGCTTCTGTAGTTACCGTGTTAAATCATGCAGCTATGAATGTCATCCTCGATAGGCCGGTGTTGGTTCTGAATCGCCTCTGGCAGCCGGTTCACACGTGTTCGGCGCGACGAGCCCTGAAGTTGGTTTGTGTGGGGCATGCGCAGATTGTTCAAACGGAGGGAGAGGCGCAGTATCAAACGCACGATTTTGGATCGTGGTTGGAATACTCCGCGGTGGCAGTGGCCAAGGAGATGGTGCATACGGTGCAGTTGGCTTTGCGTGTGCCGAAGATCATTGTGTTGGCGTTTTATGATCGTCTGCCGCGGAAGGAAGTGAAGTTCACGCGGCACAATGTGTTTTTGCGCGACAAGTTCATTTGTCAGTGGTGCGGAAATAATTTCTCGGAGCGGGAGTTGAATTTGGATCACGTGCATCCCCGAGACAAAGGCGGGAAGACCACTTGGGAGAATATCGTGACCTCATGCATCGGCTGCAACACGCGGAAGGCGAACAAGCTCGCTCATGAGGTGAACATGAAGCTGCTGAAGGAACCGTCCACGCCGCGATGGCGTCCGCTGTTTGGGATGCGGAGTGATGTGCCGGCTGATGAAAGTTGGCGGCAGTTTTTGCATCCCGATCGGGAGAAGGTGAAGTTGAGCGCTTAGCTTCCTACTTCATCGGTCCGATCAGCTCGATGAAGCTGGTGGCGGCAGGGACTTTGGCTGGCGTGGGAGCGGGGTCAGTTTTGCTGGGTGCGAACACTAAGATTTCGGGGGTGCGATTGACGCCGGAACCGTAGGCTGAGCGTCTTCGCCATGAGTAAGTTGGGGGCGGTCTAACAGATGTTGATGTCGCTCTTGCCTCCGGTCTTTTTGATGACGTGGAGTTCGGAGATGATCATGTTTGGGTCCACGGCCTTGCACATGTCGTAGACGGTGAGGGCGGCGACGGAGGCTCCGGTGAGGGCTTCCATTTCGACTCCGGTTTTTCCGGACACTTTGCAGGTGCACTGGATGTGGAGAGAGGAGGCGTCGTGGAGCTTGATTTCGATGGAGCAGTGCTCCAGGGGGAGCGGGTGACACATGGGGATGAGGCTGGACGTTTGTTTGGCGGCCATGATGCCAGCCACAGTGGCGGTTTGGACGACGGAACCCTTCTTGGTTTGGAGGTCGCCGTTCTCGAAGGAGGCGATGAGTTCCGGATCCATGGAGATGCGGCAAGCGGCGGTGGCGGCGCGAGAAGAGGCGGCTTTGTCGCCGACGTCGACCATGCGGGGATGTCCTTGGGCGTCTAGGTGGGTGAGGTCTTTCATTGGGGAAGTTGTCGGTTATCAGTTATCAGAGGGGGGATGTTCCGACTGGGGTCGGGGAACTGGGGTTGGGGGGAAGATGAGGAGTGTTCAATACTGAGCCGGGGATGTCGAATTCTGAGATGGGATCTGCGGCGGGACGCCACTGGCACGGCCTGCGGCAGGATGCCGCAGCTACGATTAGAGCCAGGGGGTGTAGTTGAGGGGGGTGCCTTGGGGGAAGTTGGTCTGGTCGGCGGGGAGCTCGAGGAAGCCGGTGG
>JAPKDA010000110.1 GCA_028822695.1 Akkermansiaceae bacterium | reverse complement strand
TCGAAGGCCAATACAGCCTCGACGCCACCACCGGACTCGAGTCCACCTTCCGCATCTGCCTCTGCGGAAACCACCCTCAAATGCCCGGCAACATCGGCCACATCCCCTGAAAACAAGGCCCTTCCAGCCCGCTCAAGCCCCTCCGCATTTCTTGCTCACCCGCACTTGAGCCCCGCCTCCCCGATGATAGACTCCCGATCTCAAGCACATGGGAGACCAATCCACACTACAGATCTACGAGCAGCGGATCTTCAACCGTCTGGCCGAGTCCGATCTTTATAAGACCTACCAGAACGCCTTCCGCAACGCCACCGGTCTTCCCCTTCGCCTCGTCGGCGTCGACGAACAATGGCGCCTCCCCGAGCACCTCGAAAACCAAAGCCCCTTCTGCGAGAAACTCAATCTCTGCGACTCCGCCTGCCAAGCCTGCGTCGCCATCAACCGAAAGCTGATGGATGACGCCAAAGCGAAAGGCCCCTCCTCTTGCAGTTGCTTCTCCGGCATGTCCGCCACCGCGGTCCCCATCACGCTCGGCTCGAATCCCGTCGCCTTCCTGAAAACCGGCCAGGTCTTCCAACGCACTCCGGATGAAAACGACTTCAACGGCGTTCTTAAAACCCTCACCGAAAGTGGCTTCGTCCCCGACGACGTCAACACCCTCAAAGAGGCCTACTTCCAAACCAGAACGGTCAGCCCCGAGCGTTACCAAAGCATGGTCACCCTTCTCTCCAGCTTCGGCGAACAACTCAGCCGCCACGCCGACGACCTCGCCACCGCACAAGACGGACGCGAGCCCGAAGCCATCGCCAAAGCCCGCAAGTTCATCCACGCCCACCTCGGCGAAGCCCTCCCCCTCCCCGTCGTGTCCAGACACGCCGGCCTCTCCGAATCCCACTTCTGCCGCGTCTTCAAAGAAGTCGCTGGCCTCACCCTCACCGAATACATCTCCCGTTGCCGCATCGCCTGGACCAAACGCGAACTCCTCCGCCCCGCCGCACGCATCTCCGACGTCGCCTTCAAAGTCGGCTTCCAGTCCCTCTCCCAGTTCAACCGCAGCTTCGCCCGCCTCACCGGCTGCTCCCCCTCCGCCTACCGCACCGAGCGCATCGAAAAAGCCGCGTCCTAGCGTGGCGGCGGTTTCCAACCGCCAAGCCGTCCCCAAACAGTGGCATGACCTGCCTGCCCTCCGAAGCTTCACGCGAAGCATGGGTCAGCACCGAATGGCACTGTTTTAAGCGCATTTTCGGGATACTCACGATCCCACTTTTGGGTTCCGAGGCTAACATTTCTCCGGCCTGAAAGGCCGAAACAACAGAGCCCAGGGCAAGTGAGGAAACGAACGCAGCCTTGGGTAACAGGGCCCCCGTGATGCCGCGGCCTGAAGGGTGGCGAGAAAGCCGTCATGTTTTGTTCAGCGCTTCTCGCGGGCATTCAGCCCGCCCCCTAGGATTCGCCCTCGACAACCCAGGTCTCCGACCTGGGCTCTGTTGTCTCGGCCCTTCAGGCCAGCGTGGAATACGAGTCCACAGAATCCCATCACCCCCCATTTTTCTGAAGAATCCCTGTCCAAATCTGCGAAAACTGAAGTTCAACCATAGAGTCGCCGTCCCCTACCGTCCTGAAATCAGCCTTAACTACGTGCCATTCCAGACGGTCCCCTCAGGAGCATTTTCGGCATTGCGCACCGGAGGCCAATAGACAAGATACCGCCTCCCCGAGGGCATGAAAGACGACCGCTACGAGATTAAAGAAAAAATCGGCCAAGGCGGCATCGGCGCCGTCTACAAAGCCTGGGACAAACGCCTTAACCGCGATGTCGCCATCAAACGCGTCCTCCCCGAAAGCGGCTTCGAAAACGAGGAAGAGGCCACCGAGCACCTCCTGAAGGAAGCCACCGCCCTCTCCTCCGTCCAACACCCCCACATCGTCACCGTCTATGACGCCGGGGTGGACGAAGACGGCCCCTACGTCGTCATGGAGCTCCTCGCCGGAAAGACCCTCGACGAAATGATCGATCAGGGCACCCTCGTCTTGCCCGATTTCCGGGAGGTCGCCATCCAGAGCCAGGAAGCCCTCATCGCTGCCCAAGACCTCAACCTAGTCCACCGCGACCTCAAACCGACCAACGTCATGGTCATCTGGCTCGCCAGCGGAAAGTTCCAGATCAAGATCGTCGACTTCGGCCTCGCCAAGTTCTCCCCCAACCCCTCCCTGCAGACCATCGACCACGGCGACGCCGTCTTCGGCTCGATCCATTTCATGGCCCCCGAGCAGTTCGAGCGCAACCCCCTCGACCAGCGCACCGACATGTATGCGATGGGCTGCCTCTACTACTACACCCTCACCGGTCTCTACCCTTTTTCCGCCGATTCCTCCCCAGGAGTCATGGCTGCCCACCTCGCCCACACCGTCACCCCCCTCCAGGAACTCCGGCCGGACCTTCCCGCGTGGGTTTGTGATTGGGTTATGTGGCATATTAGCCGTAAAATGGACGACCGACCCGAGAACGCTCGTCAATCACTCCAAAAATTCCTCATGTCTGAACAACAGAACCCTACAGAGCCGGAAGAAGATGCGAAGCCCGCCGAAGCGCGACCCAAGTTCGTTTTCCCAGGCGGTACCGCCGCGGCCCCTCCCCAGCCTGCCACCGATGCAGTCCCCGCCGTTCCCACCGGAACCGCTCCCCAGGCCATCCAACCGCCGGCCAACCAGCAACCACTGGTTCCCGACCCACCCAAACCCCCAGCCGCTCCTCCACAAACCATTCCGCTGGCCAAATCCACGCCACTTACGCCACCTGCTCCACTCGCTCAACCTGCGCCACCCATACAGCTGACCCCTCCCACGACGGTCAAGCTCGCCACTCCCGCCGCTCCGGTAAATATCACTCCTGCAGCCCCTGCTCCCCCAGCCACCCCGGCAAACCCGTTGACTCCGGCAAATCCATTGACCCCGGCCCCCGGCACCATTGCCCTTGCCGGAGCCCCCGTAGCCGTTGCCGCCCAAAGTGCGACACCCGCCGCTCCCGATAGGTCCACCATCATTTCCGGCAGCAGCTCCGGACAACAAAAGAAAGGCCTCAGCACCGCCGCCAAATCGACCATCGCCGCCGTCCTCGGCATCGCCGTCATCCTCGTCGGCACCGTCGTCATCAGTAAAATCAGCAGCAACCAAAAGACAGCCAGCATCAACGCCCTGCTCGCGGAAGCCAAGGACCCCACCGCCCGGAACGTCCCCACCACTTCCGCTCAAATCAGCGGCCTCCTCGCCGCCGCCAAAAGCATCGAATCCAATTCGGACCGCCAGGCAGTCTACCAACGTCTCCTCATCTCCGCACCCAGCGACGGCTCCGATGTCGATCAACAAATCGCGAAGTTCGCCACCGATGACAACATCCGGATGCTGGCCGACACCCGGATCCAGATCTTCGTCGTCCTGCAGGGACGCAAATCACCTGCCGCCCTGCCCTTCCTCATCGAGCACGCCCGGTCCACCGCCAGCGAACAAACCGCTGCCGCCGCTCTCCGCGCCTGCGAAAAAATCGCCACCGAAAACAATCTCGCCGATCTCCTCAATATCATGCGCTACACCAAGCACTCCTCGGTCCGGCAGGCCGCCAAACGCACCATCGCCGCCGTCGCCAAACGCACCGACGGACGCGCCGAACTCGCCTCAGCCCTCAAGAACGCCTACGAAACTGCCGGCGAAGACGAGGTCAAACGCGGCTACCTCGAACTCCTCGGCTCCGCCGGTGGTGACGACTCCGCCGCAATCATCAGATCCGCCCTGGCGGACGACGACAAAAAAATCCAACTCGCCGCCATCGCCGCCCTCCGCACCTGGCCCGACGACACCATGTTCTCCGAACTCATCGACTACGCCACCGGACAAGAAGACGACCTCCTCCGCAGCCAATCCTTCAATGCCGCCTTCACCTTCCTGAAACTCGACCGCGAACGCGACGAATTCGACCTCGAGGACCTGTGGAAAATGCTCGCCGCAGAGGCCCATACCACAAAAGAGAAAGTCAACATCATCAACGGAATGTCCCAACTCACCGACGACTGGGCCTTCTCCGTCATCGCCTTCTTCGAGGAAGATGACGACGATAAGGTCTCCTACCGCGCCGAACAGGCCAAGGAACACATGAAATCCCGCCGCAAACGCATCCAAGGCGGCGAAGACGAGTAGGCCAACTGCCCCTAATTTCAGGCGTTTTTGACCGATTTCAAGGATCATCAAAAACGGCTTGCCTTTCAGTAATTCGCTGGCATTTTTGCCGCCCGCTAAGCGACCCGTTCGTCTAGTGGTTAGGACTCCGCCCTTTCACGGCGGCAACACGGGTTCAAGTCCCGTACGGGTCGCCATTGTATTCTTTTTACAGTGAGTAGCTTACAAAGGCCGCCGAAAGGCGGCCTTGCTATTTCCTACCATATTCCTGACAGAGTTTCCCTGTTATGCCACGCCCGAAGAAGTGGCCGCAGGTGCTGAAAAGAGATCGCATCTCGGTCAACATCCGCCGCTCCGAAAACAAGGGCGACGAGCCCTTCACGGTCGAATTCTACGAAGACGGTGAACGTCACGCGTTGTAACCCCCTTTTCCCCGCCCTCCGATCCCTTCAACAGCGCCCCCAAGCACCCCACCCCAAAAGCAAACTCATCTAGCAGCCAGGGTGCGGGGATTAAAATTATGAAAAAGAAGGCCGCGATACCCAGAATCTATATCGAGCTGACAGCCGTGTGGGGGAACGATGATGCTGATAGCAGCATCAAGGTCAGCCGACGCCGCTGGAAAGCGATCCAAGAAGGGGCTGAGTATGGAACTTCCGGATGGGGCAGGTATGAAGGGTCACGGTTTCCCGTTGTATGGTCGTTTTCTGACGGCAAGGTGTCCGTCTACGGGCCCGACTGCTTAGACTGTGTGATTGATCATCCAGTTGAGGAACTGATCGTGGAGGAAGTGAAATGAACCTTTCCTCTGAGCAAGTTAAAGCTGTTGCTGAGTGGAGAAAGAAATCAACCCCCTTTTCCCCGCCCTCCGATCCCTTCAACGGCATCCCCAAGCACCCCACCCCAAAAGCAAATTCCTAGCAGCTCAGGGCTTCTTTGGCGACGCGGGCTTTGAACTCCGCACTGAGGTGTCTTCTTTTTCGTTTCATTGGTCTGATTTCGGGGTCATTTGCCCCTCCAGACCAGCTCAAGTTTTCAACAACTCTCTGGCTCCGTTTCCCGGGGCCACTTCACCATTCATCATAAATCAGGACTAAATCTTAAGGGGTTTTATCGCTTGACGCACCGTGTCGCTTAATACGACGTTAGGTCTAATATGCGAATTTTATTCTACGCGCTGCAAGTGGCAAAGGCCTACGGCAGCACTCGGTTTTCACTACATCTGAGGCGTGGAAACCTCCCTTCCACAAGGGGTCCTATGCCTGAAGGTGAAAAAAAAGGCAGCGTAGGCTTCACCCTAACCGAATTATTAGTCGTCATCGCCATTATTGGACTGTTAGCCGCCCTCTTAACCCCAGTGGTGGTCAACGTCCGCCAAAAGGCTGGCAAGGTGACTTGCCTGAATAATTTACGTCAGATCGGGGTTGGGATTGGGCTCTATCAGTCCGACCATCAAGGCGCCTTTCCCGCCGCAGTGGAAAGATGGGGGTCGGATTCCGGCCCGGGTTTCTGGTTTATGCAACTGTCGGACTATGGTCTTCCATTCAAGGCTTTCAATCCTGTTAAGAATGACGGACGTTTCCGCAATCAAGCGTGGTGGTATTGCCCGGCGTGCAGTAAATATGCCGACCAGAAATTATGGGGACAGCCCGACTACGGAGTCAATACGGAGGTCTTTGCAAATCGCACTGACACCAGCGGCGGTCCGCAGGGCCCTGACAGTGGCATTCGCTTGATCACGCCTTTCACTATCGTGAATCCGGCGCAAACCGTCGCCATCATGGAGACAGCTAGCGCTGGCAACCCCCGCTTGAATAATGGCTGGGGAGGACTGGCTAAGTGGAGATTTATTAATCAGCCGATCCCGGACACCGCATCGGCAACCGCGGACCGTGGGATCGCGTTTCGTCACCCGGTCAGGGAATCGCTCAAAGGAACCACTTGCAACATGTTGTTTGCAGATCTGCATGTCGAATCGGTGAGCCATGAGGACTCCCGCCTGCAAACCAGGCTAGGTCGTAAAAAATTAATCTTCATTACTCAATAAATTCCTTTTTATGTCATTGGACTAAAAACAATTGAATCGAAGCGTGCTGTGCCTGCTGGCGCTATGCTGTTTGATCACTTCCGGATGCGTTTCGGATGCCAACAAGCCGGGGTTCACTGTGGAAGACGGGCAGCTGATGCGCAACGCGCTCGGAATTCCGTGCGATGGGCATCAACTATAATCAACCCCCTTTTCTCCGCCCTCCAGTCCGGCCCAACGGCTGGCTCAGGGGCCTCCCTCCAAAAGCAAATTCCTAGCAGCCACCCTCCCGGGCCCGCCCGGGGAAGATCATTGATGAAACTTCCTTGATAGGGGACGCGGTCTCCTGCATCGTGGTCGGTGCATTCTGCTGCGAGGCAAGCAATACGCCGACCGAACAGTGGCGCTCATCGGAGCCCGTCTAGCAGCTTGGTGCTGGAGGCCGTGCGTGAGGTCACTGGTGGCGAGTCCGGCAATAAGCCGGGCCGACCCCGGATAAGAGAATACTCATGTTTTTGCCCCTCCGGGCCGCCGCAGTCAGGGTGCACCATACAAACCAATGCACACCATGACTAAAAGGACCACCCGCACTCGCAGGAAGAAAGCCGTCGCCTCGCCGAGGCAGTTGAATTTGAATGCCGCCGGCATCGATCTTGGAGCCACCGTCCATTACGTGGCGGTGCCCCCGGAACGCGACCCGCAGACGGTCCGCCACTTCGGGACCCTCACCGAGGATCTCGAGGCCTTGGCGGATTGGTTGAAGGCCTGCGGTGTCACCACCGTGGCAATGGAGGCCACCGGGGTCTACTGGATCCCGCTCTTCCAGATCCTGGAGGATCGGGGATTTGAGGTGTGCCCCGTCAACGCCCGCCACGTCAAGAACGTGCCCGGGCGCAAGAGTGACGTGCAAGACTGCCAATGGTTGCAATACTTGCACAGCGTGGGTTTGCTCAACGCCTCCTTCCGCCCGCCGGCTGGGATCTGCGCGGTGCGTTCGCTCACCCGCAAGGTCAGCAACCGACTCGCCACCGCCCTACGCATGGCGGCACAATCTTTTCATCGATCCCAGTCCGCATTGGGCATGGACAAGATTGCTTTGAAACGGATGTGCCCCAGGCTTTGTCTAGTCAGGGCCAAACCTCAGTCCACCGGGGCAATCCCGGTGGTGGCGGGAGAGGAGGGGAACCCTTCCATGAGGTGAGGCGGTTCTTTTTATCATTCCAT
>JAPKDA010000022.1 GCA_028822695.1 Akkermansiaceae bacterium | reverse complement strand
CCGAAAGCCGAAGCTCCGAAGGCTGATGCTCCGAAGCCATCCTATGGTGGTAAGCCATCCTATGGTGGTAAGCCATCCTATGGCGGTAAGCCATCCTTTGGTGGTAAGCCATCCTTTGGTAATAAGTCCGATGGCGATTCCGACAACCGCGAGCCAGAACTTGCAGAGAAAGTGGTCTTCATCAACCGATGCGCCAAAGTGGTGAAAGGTGGACGTAGGTTCAGCTTTTCCGCTCTCATCGTGAGCGGCGATCACGCCGGACGCGTTGGCTACGGATTTGGCAAAGCCAATGAAGTTGCGGAGTGCATCCGGAAAGCCAGCGACATTGCGAAGCGTAGCCTCCAGACAGTGCAGCTCCAGGGCAACACCATTCCCCATGAAATCTATGCGGAATACGGTGGTGGCAAGGTGCTCCTGAAGCCGGCCTCTCCCGGAACGGGTATTATCGCTGGTGGCGGTGTGCGTGCCGTTTGTGAAGCGGTTGGCATCAAGGACGTGCTCGGCAAGTCCCTAGGATCCAACAACCACGCCAACGTGATCAAAGCGACCCTCAAGGCGCTTTCCGAACTCCGGACCCGCGATCAGGTGATGAAGCTTCGTGGTAAAACGACGGAAAAATCCATTTAACTTGGTCCAAACTGAACTAGAACCTCGAACCTTTTAATCGAATGAAACTTCACGAACTGAAACCGAATCCCGGAGCCAAGCACCGTCGCAAGCGGCTTGGCTGTGGTGAGAGCTCTGGCTTGGGCAAAACATCCGGTCGCGGACACAAGGGGCAGAAGTCCCGTTCCGGCGGCGGAGTACGTCCCGGCTTTGAAGGTGGTCAAATGCCCCTGCATCGTCGTCTTCCCAAGAAGGGCTTCAGCAATGTCGCATTTCGTCCGACTGTGGCCGTTGTCAACGTGTCCCAGCTGAACGAGCGCTTCGAGGACGGTGAGACCGTCAGCGAAGAGACCCTCCGGGCCAGAGGTCTGGTGAGCGGTCGCTGTGACTTGGTGAAAGTCCTCGGAAATGGCGAGATTGAGCGGAAATTGACGGTCACCGTCGATGCTGCCAGCGCCACTGCGAAAGCAAAGATCGAAAAGGCAGGCGGCTCGGTTGAGCAGGCTTCCTAATCGATGTGTTTCCTTTCTGGACGCTAGCTGTTCAGATATTTTTCTCCACTGATCTCAACTAGGCTCACTTTTACTACTCATGATTTCCGCGTTTGCGAACATTTGGAAAGTCCCCGAACTTCGGGACCGCATTCTGTTCACCTTGGCCATGGTCATCATCGTTCGCCTTGGGGTGGCGGTGACGATTCCGGGTGTTGACGCCGGCGTGATTGACGAGTGGCTGGCCAAGCAATTGGAGAATCAGGAGCGGAGTGCGGCACAGGCTGTGGCCGGCTTGTTGAATGTCTTTTCCGGTGGAGCACTCCAGCAGTGCGGTATTTTTGCATTGGGGATTATGCCCTATATTTCGGCATCGATTATGATGCAGTTGATGTCGGCAGTGGTGCCGAAACTCGCGAAGCTTTCGCGGGAAGATGGTGGCCGCCAGAAGATCAACCAATACACGCGGTTCGTGACCATCGTCATTGCGTTGGTGCAGGGCTACATGCTGGCCAAATCGTTGCAGAGTCCGGGTGGCAACTTCCTGATGCGAGGCATCGAGGATGTTGGCAAACTGGTGCCCGAGCCCGGTTGGTCCTTCGTGGCAATGACCGTTCTGACGATTCTCGCAGGAACGATGTTGTTGATGTGGATCGGTGACCAGATTACCGAGCGCGGCATTGGTAACGGTGTTTCGCTGATCATTTCCGTGAACATCATCGCGGCCCTTCCTGGAGCGTTGGTGCAGGCCTGGAACACTTTCGTGGTTGGCGGATCCGACACCCCCTTCAAGCCGATGATTCTGGTGGGCTTGGTGGCACTTCTCTTGATCGTCGTTGCGATCGTGATTGCCATTACTCAGGCCCAGCGCCGCATTGCGATTCAGTATGCGAAGCGGGTGGTGGGTCGTAAGCAGATGACCGGCCAAACCCAGTATTTGCCGTTGAAGGTGAACTACGCGGGTGTGATGCCCATTATTTTCGCCAGTGCCATTCTTGGATTGCCAGGGATGTTGATTGGCATGATTTGGCCGAACTCGGCCACGGCGGCGAGGATCATGGAATTCCTTCTGCCGACAAGCCCATGGTATTATGTGATCTCCGGGGCGATGATCTTCTTCTTCAGTTACTTCTGGGTGGCGACGATGTTCCAACCCAGTGAGATCGCGGAGAACCTCAAGAAGAGTGGTGGTTACGTTCCTGGGGTTCGCCCAGGTAAACCGACCGCTGACTTCCTGGACTACACCATGACGCGCCTGACCTTTGCAGGTGCGTTGTTCCTGACCGGTGTCTATGCGATTCCCTCACTTCTTTCGATGACTACAAATCTGAGCTTCGTCGTGACCAGCTTCTTTGGTGGCACGAGCTTGCTGATTTTGGTTGGTGTGTTGCTCGACATCCTCCGCCAGACCGAAACCCATCTCTTGCAGCGTCACTATGACGGATTCCTGCGGAAGGGTAAGATCAAGGGTCGATATGAGCGAGGTCAGGGCGGAAGTGGCAAGACGGCGTCTAGCTCGATGCTGGTCTACCTTTGGACCTTCGCTGCAGTGTTGATCCTGATTGGGGTCATGGCTTGGCTCAACAAGGGCTAAGCCCGCGACCGGGGAAGGGCTGCACAAGGTGGAAGAGACGCGGCTCGTTTTACTGGGGCCTCCAGCTTGTGGCAAGGGAACTCAGGGCCGACGCCTCGCGAAGGAGTATGGGCTGGGGTATTTCAGCACCGGCAAGCAGTTGCGCCGGGAAGTGGAGGCAGGGACCGCACTTGGACAGGAGGCGGACAAGTATTTGTCGCGCACCGAGTATGTGCCGGATCAACTAGTCCTCGCGATCGTCTCCGACTGGGTATCCAAACAGGGCGGTGGCTGGATTTTGGATGGTTTTCCGCGGACGGTGATGCAGGCCGAGGAGTTGGACCGGTTTCCTTCCGAGTCGATTCGTTCCCTGCGGGCCCTGTTGATTGACGTCGATCGGGAGGTTTTGGCCCAGCGGGTGTCGCAGCGATGCGAGTGCGGATATTGCTCCTGGACCGGGACGTCGGATGACGTGAAGGAAACGGCCAGTTGCCCTTCCTGTGGTGGAGCACTGATCCGACGAAGGGATGATGAACCGGAGGCATTTCGGAAGCGGATGGATATTTACGAGGAGTTGACCCTGCCCGTGATCGAGCATTATTCGAGTTCCGGGGGGCTCTTACGTATTTCTGGGATTGGAACTCAGGGAGAAGTGTCTAAACGAGTGAAGGACGCACTACAGAGCCATGGGTAAGAAATCAAAAATCCAAATCAAGTCAGCGGCCGATATCACCAAGATGCGGATCGCAGGTGAAGCGGCGAGCTCGGTGTTACAGGCGACTGCGAAGTTCATCGAGCCGGGGCGGACGACCAAAGAGGTTGATGAGTATGCTGGCGAGTTGATTGCGGAAGCGGGTGGGACTCCGACCTTCCTGGGTTACCGAGGGTTCCCGGGGAACATTTGTATTTCGATGAATGAAGAGGTCGTGCATGGCATTGGAGGGCCGCGACGGATTCAGCCGGGTGATCTTGTGAAGATCGACGTGGGGGTGACGAAGGGTGGATGGATCGGCGACAATGCGGTGACTGTGCCGGTGGGGCCGATCACGGAGGAAGCGAAGCGCTTGTTGGTGGCGACCGAGCAGTCATTGTTTGAGGCGATTGATCTGGCGCGGGAGGGGGTGCGGTTGGCGGATCTTTGTGGGAGCGTGGAAAAATTTGTGAAGCAGCACGGGTTCTCCGTGGTGCGTGATTTGGTGGGTCACGGGGTGGGCAAGGAGCTACACGAAGAGCCGCAGGTGCCGAATTACCGGCCGATGGAGCGGACGCCGCTACTGAAGGCAGGGATGGTGTTGGCGATCGAGCCGATGGTGAATGCGGGGACTGGAAGTGTGGACTGGTTGGACGACGGTTGGACGGTGGTGAGCCGGGATCGGAAGCCGTCCTCGCACTTTGAGCATACCGTGCTGGTGACCGATGGTGATCCGGAATTACTGACCTGGCGGCCGCGGACGGCGCTGCCGGCGCAGTTGGGGGTGAGTTTGTAGGGCAGGCAGGTCATGCCGCCTTATGGGCGGCGGGTCATCTTCTCGGTGGCCATCTTGTATTTGACGACGGCGTCGGCGATGGAGAAGGCGAGTTTGTTTTGGTAGGTGGGGTTGGCGATGAGACGCGCTTCGTGGGCGTGGCTCAAGAATCCACCTTCGAGAAGGATTGCGGGGTGGCGGACTCCGGTGAGGACGCTGAAGCGGGCGCGTCGGATACCGCGGTCGGGACGGGCGGTGCCTTTCACGACGGTGCTGTGAACTGCGGTGGCGAGGGCGATGTTTTCAGAGTCCCGATTGTTGCCGGTTTTGGAGGCAAAGTCGGGGTCCTTGGGTCCGCTGCCGTAGTAGGCGAAGCCGACGGGGGAGAGGGTGAAGGTTTCGATGCCGTGGGCGCGGCCGCGACCACCGGAGTTGAAGTGGAGACTGATGAAGACGGCGTTTCGGTAGCGATTCGCGATTTCGACACGTTGGGTGAGGGTGAGGGATTTGTCGGTCTCGCGGGTGAGGACGACGTTGAATCCGCGTTTTTTGAGTTGGGCTTGGAGGAGTTTGGCGACCTTGAGGGCGAAGTCTTTTTCATGGCCGATGCTGCTGACGGCACCGGGGTCCTTGCCTCCGTGACCTGGATCGACGATGACGGTGGTGAAGGGCGCTGCGGGGCGGATGTATTCGGGGCGGAGGACCGGATCGACCAACTTGGCCAGATCGATGCGGGAGACGAGGTAGCGGCCGCCTTGGATGACGATGGGGTAGCTGAAGACGAACTTGATGTCATTCATCCAGAGGTCCTGACCACCGACGGCGAGGCGCATTTCGACGGCCTTGTTTTCGAGGACAATCTTGTTTCCACGCCGAACCATGCTATCGAATTCGTAGAAGGTCTTGATGCTACGAACAGTGACATATTCGTTTCCGTTGTAGGTAACCTCCTCCCAAGGGGCCGCGGCAGACGCCAGGGAAGTGGCGGCAAGCAGGGGGGCGAAGATGGAGAGGAGGATTTGTTTTCCGGCAGGTCGGAGAGGCATAGCGAAGGGATGTGGTGTAAGGCCTAACGTCCTCATATCCCGGATTTGTCTGTGTCTCAATGCGAAGTTCGGCGCAAATTGATTTGGGGGCTAGGATATTTCTGGCCTCGACAGGCGGGAAGCGGCTGGGTAGGCAGCGGGGGTATGGAGCTTATTATTGCAGGGAACTACCGGGCGCAGTGGGGTGAGGGGCCGATTTGGTGGGATGGGGCGCTTTACTATGTAGATATTGAGGGGCACCGGGTGCTGCGTTTTGATCCAGAGAGCGGAGAGGAAAAGTCTTGGGAGGTAGGTCAGCGGGTCGGGACGGTGGTGCCGCGGAACGCTGGTGGCTTGGTGATTGCGGGGGATGATGGGTTTGCGTTTTTGGACGAGGAAACGGGTGAAGTGACGGCGATTGCTGATCCTGAGCCGGAGAAGGCGGACAATCGGTTCAATGACGGGAAGTGCTCGCCGGATGGGCGATTCTTTGCGGGGACGATTAGTACGGTGAAGAAGACGGGGGACGCGGCTTTGTATCGCTTGGAGAAGGATGGGTCGGTGAAGGTGGCATTTGCGGGGGTGACG
The DNA here is from genome assembly GCA_028822695.1 of Akkermansiaceae bacterium. Taxonomy (GTDB): domain Bacteria; phylum Verrucomicrobiota; class Verrucomicrobiia; order Verrucomicrobiales; family Akkermansiaceae; genus JAPKDA01. The sequence goes on along the minus strand of JAPKDA010000022.1, from coordinate 23,660 downwards.
AATTCCAACGGGATCGCTTGGAGTGCGGATGGGAAGACGGTGTATTACATCGATACGCCGCGGCTGGCGGTGTTGGCGTTTGATTATGATTCTGCGAGTGGGGAGTTGAGTAATGAACGGGTGGCGTTTTCGACGGCAGAGGCGGTGAGTGCTTCACCGGATGGGATGGCGATCGATGCGGAAGGGAATTTGTGGATCGCGTTTTGCCACGGGAGTTGCGTGGTGTGTTTTGATCCGGAAGGAAAGGAGATCAGGCGGGTGGACTTGCCGTGCCGGGAGGTGACTGCGGTGGCGTTTGGTGGGGAGAATCTCGAAGATCTTTATGTGACGACGGGGGTGCCGAAGGATGATGTTGAGGAGGGAGCGGGGCGTTTGTTTGTGGTGACGGGGTTGGGGGTGAAGGGAGTGCCTGCGTTTGGGTTCGGGGGCTGAGAGGTGGAAGGACAGAAGTGGCCTCTGTCACCCCGACTGGGGTTCGGATGTGTGCTTTGCCAAAACCACGGGTTGCACCCGCGGCTAGGATCTTTCGCCCCTACCGGGGCTGGGAGATGTGAACGGCGGCGAGACGCCGCCGGCACGGCCTGCGGCAGGATGCCACAGCCACTGTTGAACTACCCGAAGTCGTAGGCGTCCATGTCGAAGATGACGGTGACTTCGTCGGGGAGGGGGGTTTGGGCGAGGACGCGTTGGACGTGTTTTGAAAGGGCGCGGGGGGAGGAGGATCGGAGGAGGAGTTGGAAGCGGAACTGGCCGTGTGCTTTGGCGGTGGGGCAGGCGTTGGGGACGCCGAGGCCAATGGTGGAAGGGAGATCCTTTTCCAATCGTTGGTGGAGATTCTGCAGGGTGAACTCGGCGAGGCGCTCGTGGGTGGACTTGGAGAGGAGGAGGGCGGCGTGGCCGAAGGGGGGGTATTGGAACTGGGTGCGGAATTCGAATTCCTGATCGGCGAAGCCATCGTAGTCGTGGTGCCGGGCGAACTGGATGGAGGGGGAGTGCGGGGTGAAAGTCTGGATGAAGACTTCGCCTTCCATTTCGCCCCGGCCGGCGCGGCCAGCGACCTGGGTGAGGAGTTGGAAGGTGCGCTCACCGGCGCGGAAGTCGGGAATGTGGAGGGAGAGGTCGGCGTTGAGGATGCCGGCGAGGGTGACGTTGGGGAAATCGAGGCCTTTGGCGATCATCTGGGTGCCGAGGAGGATGTCGATCTTGCGGGCTTTGAAGGCGCGGAGTGTTTCGCGGACGGCACCTTTCTTTCTGGCGGTGTCGGCGTCGAGTCGGGCGAGGCGGGCTTTGGGGAAGACCTTTCGGAGGACCTCTTCGACTTTCTCGGTGCCGTAACCTTGGAGGTTGATGCCCTGTTCGTTGCACTTCGGGCAGCGGCGGGGGACGATGGATTGGTAGCCGCAGAGGTGGCAGATGAGTCGTTCTTCGGCGCGGTGGTAGGTGAGGGGGAGGGCGCAGTGCTGACATTCGCAGACGTGTCCGCAGTCGGGGCATTGGAGGGAACGGGCGAAGCCGCGGCGGTTGAGGAAGAGGATGACTTGCTCGCCATCCTTGATGCGGGCTTCGATGCCGTTGCGGAGTTTGTCGGAGAGGATGGCGAACTTGGACTTTTGCTTCTTCGTTTCAAGGCGCATGTCGATGATGCGGATGAGGGGAAGGGAGGCGCCGTCGGCACGTTCGGTGATGCGGATGAGATCGTATTTGCCGGATTTGGCGTTGTGGAAGGACTCGAGGGAGGGGGTGGCGGAGCCGAGGACGACGGGGCAGCGTTCGATGGCGGCGCGGACCACGGCGAGGTCGCGGCCGTGGTAGCGGGGTGGGTTTTCCTGTTTGTAGGTGTTCTCGTGTTCCTCATCGACGATGAGTAGGCCGAGGTCGGGGAAGGGAGCGAAGATGGCAGAGCGGGCACCGACGACGATGCGGGCCTGGCCTTTGCGGATGCGATGCCATTCGTCGAAGCGTTCGCCTTGGGAGAGGTGGGAGTGGAGAACGGCGACTTGGTCCTGCAGGCCGGCGAAGCGGGATTTGAAGTGTTGGACAGTTTGCGGGGTGAGCGCGATCTCGGGGACGAGAATGAGGACGGAGCGGCCGTGATCGAGGGCGTATTGGGCGGCTTGGAGGTAGACTTCAGTTTTTCCGGAGCCGGTGACGCCGTGGAGGAGGATGGGTTTTGGGAGTTCGGCGTCTTTGTCGGCGTTGGTGTAGGCATCGACCGCTTTGCAGATGATGTCGTAGGCAGCGGCTTGTCCGGGGTTGAGTTCGAAGGGTTTACTTTCGAGGAATTCCTCTCCTCCTTCGGGATCGCGGCGGACGGCTTCGGATTTCACTTCGACGTAGCCGGCTTCCTCGAGTGCCTTGACCGAGGGCCGGACGGAGCCACCGCCAAGGTCGGTGAGGGCGATGGGGCCTTTTGCGGCGAGGAGGGCGAGGATGGTGTGTTGGCGGGGGGCGCGTTTGGTGAGCTTTTCGAGTGCCTCATCGTCGGGCATCTTTTTGAGGTGGGCGACGAGTTTGGTTTTCGCGCTGTGCGTCTCCTGCCGGACGGCGTTGGGGACGAGGGAGCGCATGATGAGCTCGAGGGGAGTGCCGTAGTAGCTGGACATCCAGCCCGCGAGCTTGATGAGGTTGGGGGTGACCAGTGGCAAGGGGTCGATGAGGGCGGTGATGGGCTTCAGTTTGAAGCCTTCGACTTCGGCTTCGGCGATGGCGAGGACGGTGCCGGTGGCGTTGCGGCGTTGGAGGGGGATCTTAACGCGGCATCCCGGCAGGGCGGCCATGCCATCGGGAATTGCGTAGTCAAAGACGAGCTCGGATGGCCCGTCGATGAGTACTTTAGCTGCCTGCGGCATGGAGGGATTGAAGCACAGTGGGGCGGGAGGGCACGGAGGATTTTTGAGGAGGGCGAGATTTTCTGGCCGGGGATTTTTTGCCGCGAGATGGCGCGGGGGTCCTAATCGCACGGAAGCAATCCGATCACCTTATATTGGTCCCGTGGCGGACGTGGGAATCGGAATCTTGCGGCTATTGCCGGGGGTTTGGATCATGACCGAGACGGTCAGGCCACTTTGGGCACGCTACGCTGAGGCGGCTTGGGAGGGGAGGTGGGTGAGGACCTTGGTGACGGCGTTCTCGGCAGTGATGCCGTGTTTGGCGCGGAGGATGTCCGGTTTGCCGTGTTCGACGAAGTCATCGGGCCAGCCGATGCGTTCGACGGGGGTGTTGATGCCGGCTTCGTGGAGAAGCTCGATGATGGAGGCACCGAAGCCGTTGCTGAGGACGTGGTCCTCGAAGGTGCAGATGACAGAGGCGTCTTTGGAGAAGCGTTCGATGACTTCCGCGTCGAGGGGTTTGATGAAGCGCGGGTTGATGAGGGTGACCGAGTATCCTTTGGCCTCAAGGGAGTCCTTGGCTTCCACGGCGAGAGAGAAGAGATCGCCGAGGCCGATGAGGGTGACGTCTTTTCCTTCCTGCACGACTTCGGCTTTGCCAATCTCGAGGAGGACGGGTTCGTCCTTGGGGACGGCTCCGGTGCCTGCGCCGCGCGGGTAGCGGATGGCGATGGGGCCAGCCTCGTAGTTGTTCATGGTCCAGAGCATGTCGATGAATTCGTCTTCATCCTTGGGCTGCATGTGGACGATGTTGGGGATGTGACGGAGGTAGCCGATGTCGAAGAGTCCGTGGTGGGTGGGGCCATCATCCCCGGAGAGTCCGCCGCGGTCCATGCAGAGGCGGACGGGCAGCTTTTGGAGGGCCATGTCATGAACGATCATGTCGAAGGCCCGCTGCATGAAGGTGGAGTAGACTGCGAGGTAGGGTTTGTATCCCCGGGTGGCCAGGCCGCAGGAGAAGAGGGCGGCGTGTTCCTCGGCGATGCCGACGTCATAGTAGCGTTCGGGAATTTCCTCTTTGAAGATTTCCAGTTTGGTTCCGCCGGGCATGGCCGCGGTGACGGCGACAACTTTTTTGTCCTTCTTGGCAAAGTCGGTGACGGCGCGGCCGAAGAGTTCCGAGTAGGTGACGGCACCAGCGGCAGTGGATCCGTCCTCGACCTTGTAGGGTCCGAGTCCGTGGAATTTTCCGGGGTTTCCGAGGGCGGGTTGATAGCCGCGGCCTTTTTCGGTGATGATGTGAAGAATGACCGGCTCGTCCTGACGCTTCAAGTAGTCGAAGGTCTTGATGAGGAGGGGGAGATTGTGTCCATCGATGGGGCCGAAGTAACGGAGGCCAAATTTTTCGAAGAGGACGTTGGGGAAGAGGAGGTTTTTGGCGCTGCGTTCGATCTTGTGTGCGAACTTGCGGATGCCGTCGCCGCCCAGCTTGCCGACGAACTCAGCGGCTTTGGCGCGGACTGCGGAGTAGGTGCTGTGGGTTTGGAGGGCGTTGAAGTATTTGGCGATGGCGCCGACGTTTTTGTCGATGGACCATTCGTTGTCGTTGAGCACGACGATGAATCGCTTGGTGGTGTGGGCGATGTTGTTGAGGGCTTCAAGGGTGGGTCCGCAGGTGAAGGCCGCGTCACCGGCGACAGCGACGACGTGGGAGTCCTCTTCGGAGAGATCGCGGGCTGCGGCCATGCCGAGGGCGGCGGAGAGAGCGGTGCCGGCGTGACCTGCGCCGTAGCAATCGTGTTTCGATTCGGTGCGGAGGAGGAAGCCGTTGAGTCCTTCGTATTGCCGGATCGTATCGATCTTGTCGGCGCGACCGGTGAGCATCTTGTGGACGTAGCCCTGGTGGGAGACGTCGAAGACGAATTTGTCGTCTGGAGACTCGAAGATCGAGTGGAGGGCGATGGTCAGTTCCACCACGCCGAGGTTGGGGCCAAGGTGGCCTCCGGTTTCGGAGAGGGTGTTGATGAGGCTCTCCCGGATTTCCTCGGCAAGCCGGAGGAGGTCGCTCTCGCCGAGCTTTTTGAGATCGGCGGGGGACTTGATGCCCGGGAGGAGCGGAGCAGGCGATTCGCCGGGTCCGGAGGTGTCAGAGGAGTCGGATGTCATCTTTATCGTCGGACTCGGGGTCCAAATCGCCTGAGGCGTTGGAATCCTCTGCCGGGGAAGCATTAGATTCCAGTTCGTTTTGCTCTTGGGGAGAAATCTCGATGAGTTCGATGCGTTTTCGGGCCGCATTGAGCACTTGTTCGCAATGCTGAAGGAGTTTCGCGCCCTTTTCGTAGTGGCTGACGAGGTCTTCGAGGGGTAGTTGGTCGTTCTCCATCGCCTCGACGAGACTTTCCAAGTCACTCAGGGCGTCTTCGAAGGCGGGAGATTTCGCCGATGTCGCTTTTCGGGCCATGGGCACAAGGGGAGTGGTTATTCGCCTCCGCGGTCGAGGATTGGTTGGGAGGACCAATACATGAGGAGGCTGCCGTTGAAATAGGCGTCGTGCGGGTAGCGTGCAAGGACGGCTTTCATCTCCTTATCTTGCAGGGCGAGGAATCCGGCGCGGCGGGTTCGGATCGCGGCGGTGGCCCATCCATCGAGAATGAGGGGTGCCCAGTCCGAGTAGCTTCGGTAGTTGCTGAGCATGGGTTTCATGCTGTGTGAGTATGGAGAGATGAGGAGGCCGACGACGGGAGTATCCTCGGCCTCGGCCATGGCTTCGAAGCGTTCAAGGGTGCTGACCTTTTTTGGGAGCCAGATGCATTTACGATCGGCGTACCAAGCGACGGCCCAGGGTTGGTCGGAAACGACGATCTCATTTTCGAGGGTGTATTTCGGGAGGCGGATATTGAGAGTGGAGGGATAGTAGGGGGGCCAAAGGGGTTGTTGTTGTTGCTTGGCGCGGAGGCCTAGGGAAAGTTCTTTGGGGAGGCCGAGGAGAAGTGGTCCACCGGAGATGATGATGATGATGACGAAGTGGGCGTTGCGAAGGATGGGGAGGGAATTGGGGAGTTCGAGTTTGCTCCAGAGGATGGCGACGAAGGCGAGGCCGTAGGCGGCCATGATGGGGCCGAAGAGCATGTGGAGTTGGTTGGAATCGACGGAGCTTCCGGAAAGGCCGAAGATGGCCATGCCCACGGAGGCGAAAGCCCACATGAGGAGAATCCCCCAGCGGAAGCTGGCAATAGACTTTCGTCTGAAAGGGTGAAGGAGGGTGAGGAAGAAGATGGGAGCAGTCAGCAAGGCGCCCATGTTTACATAGAGCGAGTTGGCCTGCTCGAGTGAGACGCGGAGGATCTTGAAGATAAGGTTTTTGAGGTCGAGGTAGGTGTCGCCGGAGTCGAAGGTCCGCATGACGTCGTCTTCGCTGCCACCGAGGCCGTTGTGGATGGCGAGGAGGGCGGTGCCGCCGGGTGATCCTGTATACTCATGGTTTTTTATGAGGAAGTAGGAGGAGAGGACTAGAAGGAGAACGAGGGCGCTGAGAGCGGCGATACCGCGGGGACGGATGGCGAAGGCTGCGTAGAGGACGTAGCCGAGGACGATCCAGACTGCGAGCCAGTGGGTGAGGGCGAGCAGCGAGAAAAAGAGCGCTGCGATGAGGGCGGGGATGAGACCGCTTCCCCCGTCTTCCGTGACCTCTACGGCGCGATGGGCGAAGAAGCAGGCGCAGGTGAAGAGCAGGAGCATGAACATCTGCGGCAGTCCGGATTGGGAATACTGCCAGAACAGATCGCAGAAGAGCATGAGGAGGGCGGTGACTCCGGCGATCTTGTTGTCGAAAACTCGACAGATGAGGAGGTAGGTGATACCGATGGAGAGGAGGAAGAGGATGATCGAGGAGGCGGCGATGACGCGGTCGAGTCGGTAGACCGTTTCTTCTCCTGTCATGCGCCATTTGTCGGCGTTGCCGCCGTCGACGACCTTCAGAACAGCGGCGAGGAGGACGGGGTGGAGGGGAGAGTGGTAAGAGTCGCGGGAGGCTTCGAGGAGGGTGGCCTCGCCTTCCGTGTTTTCCTGGCTTTGCCCGATGGACATGGGGCGCAGCACTTTGGTGGTGAATCCATTGCCGCGGGCGAGTTCACGGGCCAGCTGGGCCTGATCCATTCCGGTGGAGGTGCTGAGCCCGCGGAAGGTGACGAGAAGGTGGATGAGGGTGAGTCCGATGAGGATGAAGAAAAAGAGAAGGCGCCGGGTGATGAGGGCGGTGTCGAGAGAGTTGGAATTGTCGGGAGTGCTCATGAGAGGATTGGATCAGGTTGGATCCTTAAGTTTTCGCTGGAGGGTTCGGCGGCTGATTCCGAGGAGTTCAGCTGCTTGGGTCCGGTTTCCATTGGTGAGCTGGAGGGCTTGTTCAATGGCCTTTGCTTCGAGGGTATGCAAGTTGATTTCCCCGCTGAGGGCAAGGTCGTTTTCCCCACAGGGAGAGGGAGTTGCGGGTGCTTCGGTCTCTGGTCGGGAGAGGAAGGCGGGGAGGTGGTGGGGGGTGATTTGGTCTTGATTGGACATGACCACGCCGTGTTCGATGGCTGTGCGGAGCTCGCGGACATTTCCGGGCCACGAATAAGAGCGTAACTGGCCCAAGGCGGCGTCATCGAGGGGTTTGACGGCGCGGCCATTTTCCTCGGCGAATTCACGCAAGAATGCGTTGGCGAGGAGGACGATGTCCTCAGGCCTCGTGCGGAGGGGCGGCATGGTGATGGTGACGACGTGCAGACGGAAAAAGAGGTCTTCGCGAAAATCGCCTGAATCGACGAGTTTCCGCAGTTGCTTGTTGGTGGCCGCGATGAGCCTGACATCCACGGGGATGGTTTCGTTTGATCCTACTCGTTGAATTGTTCGTTCGGAGAGGACACGGAGGAGTTTGACCTGTGTGGTGGCGTCAATTTCGCCGATTTCGTCGAGAAAGAGGGTTCCGCGGTCTGCTTGTTCGAATCTGCCGATTCGGCGTTGGGAGGCACCGGTGAAGGCGCCTTTTTCGTGGCCGAAGAGTTCTGATTCGAGGAGTTGTGGGGAGAGGGCGGCGCAGTTGACGACGACCATCTTCTCGGATGGTCGGCCGGAGAGGTCGTGGACGGCGTGGGCGACGAGTTCCTTTCCGGTGCCGGATTCTCCCTCGATGAGGACGGTGGCGCGGGTGGGAGCGACCTGTTCGACGGTTTGGGTGACCTTGGCGAGGGCTTGGGATTTTCCGATGAGGCGGTCGAGGCCGGTGGGGGAATCGCCGGATTTCTTTTTGAGTTCGCGGTTTTCGGTGACGAGGCGCTGGTTGTCTTTTTCGACTTTGCGGCTCTGGGCGGCGCGGGTGAGGAGGAGATCGACTTCGTCGAGGTTGAGGGGTTTGGTGACGAAATGCCAGGCCCCGCGGCGCATGGCTTCCACGGCGGTGTCGACCGAACCGTAGGCGGTCATCATGATGGCGATGGGTGGTCGGGGGAGGTTGCGGGATTCCTCGAGGAGGTCCATGCCGGAGTCGGCGCCGAGGCGGAGGTCGGTGAGGAGGATGTCGACTGGTTCGCTTTTCAAGACCTGCATTGCCTGTTTGGCATCGGCGGCGATGTAGCAGTCAAATTTGTCCTCGAGGGCCATGCGGAGGCCGTCGCGAGTGGGTTTTTCGTCGTCTACGATGAGCAAAATTGGCATGTTTTTGGGAGTCGAAGGTCTAAAGTCGGAAGGTCAAAGGTCGGAGAGATGATTAGACTTCGATGACGGATGACTGTTCGTCTTCGAGGAGGCGGACGCGTTTTTCGCCGCGGGGGAAGAAGAGGGAGATGCGGGTGCCGCGGCCTTCCTCGCTGTCGACTTCGATTTCTCCGCCGTGTTCGCGAACGATACGGCGGACGATGAGGAGGCCGAGGCCGGTGCCGTTGGTTTTGCCTGAATGGAAGGGTTCGAAGAGAGATCCCATGATTTCAGGGGGCATTCCGGTGCCGTTGTCCTCGATGGTGACGGCGATTTCGAACTCGGTGTGGCGGGTTTCGACAGTGATCGTGCCGTCGCTGGCGGAGAGGGCCTGGTAGGCGTTTTTGAAGAGATTGAAGAGGGCTTGGCGGACTTGGCCGGAATCGAGGGGAAGGGAGGGGAGGTCCTCGGCGAGGCGGAGTTCGACCTTGATGTCGCGTGAGCTGAGCTCGGCTTCGAGGGTGCTGATCGTTTCCCGAACGAGGGTGTTGATGTCGGTGGGGGTGCGCTGGGGGGTGGTGGGTCGGATGGCGTGGAGGAATTCCTGAAGGATGGAATGGAGGCGTTTGATCTCGGTCTGGGCGGTGTCGAGGTGATCGTTGAGCGGTTGGCGATCGCCTTTGGGGAGCTCGTTGATTTTTCGCTCGAGGAGTTGGAGGTGGATGCCGAGGGAGTTGAGGGGGTTTCCGATTTCGTGGGCGACGCCGGCGGCGAGGAGAGTGAGGGCGTTGAGCTTTTCGCTCTCCAAGGTTTCGGCGGCTTCACGGCGTGACTCGGTGATGTCGCGGACGAGCATGACGTAGCCGAGTTGTTCGACATTACCGTCGAGTGGTTCGGCGATGGGCGAGAGGTAGAAGTTGAGGAAGCGGTTGTCGGGGTAGAAGACTTCGAGGTCGCGGCTGACGGCCTGGCCGCCGGGGCGGATGAGGCTTTTCCAATCGAGGCCGCGGACGAGGGTGTCGAGGTTGCTGCCGACGGCGGTTTTTTGATCGAGTCCGAAGAATCGGCAGGCGGCGCGGTTGACGAAGGAGACGGCGCCGTCGGGGTCGAGGAGGAGGACGCCTTCTTGGAGGGCCTCGAAGACGCGTTCGAGGAAGCCCTTCTCGCGGAGGAGTCGATCGACGAGGGTCTGGACCTGCCCGGGTTCGAGGCGGTCGAGGCGGGAGATGAGTTTCTCGATGAAGCCGGAATGCATGAGAAGTTTGTCGAGAAGCCGGGATCGGTGTTTAGTGGGGCCTGTGAAGGCTGAGGAGAGAGTGTTGGTGGTGCTATGTACGTTTCCTGATCGCGATCAGGCGCGACAGATTGGCACAGCTCTGGTGGAAAGGCAACTGGTGGCTTGTGTGAACTTAGTGCCTGAAATCGAGTCGATTTACCGCTGGGAGGGGAAGATTTGCCGGGAGGGGGAGGTCTTGGGGGTGATGAAGACGGTGGCGGGGCGATTTGAGGCGCTGCGGGAGGCGATCGAGGAGCTGCATCCCTATGAGATGCCGGAGGTGTTGGCCTTGCCAGTGGAGGCGGGGAGCGAGGGGTATTTGAAGTGGGTGAGGGGGGAAGTGGGGGGGGCGGGTTGATGTGGAGGGAGGCTTTGTAAGCCTCTGCGGAGAGCTGGGGTAGTGGACGGGTTGAAAACCCGGGCTCCATGTTGGGATCAGGAGGTGATCCTGAAGCCGACGACGTTTTCGAGGGGGGGGATGTTCTCGACGATGAGGTTTTTGATGTGATGGGAGATGGGGCTTTCCTCGGTGATGTGTTTGAGGAATTCCTCGACCTCTTCGTCCTCGCCCATGACCTGCATTTCGACACTGCCGTCGTTGAGGTTTTTGACCCAACCGCAGACCTCGAAGCCGCAGGCGATTTCCTTGGTCGCGTAGCGGAAGCCGACGCCTTGGACGCGGCCTTCGAAGATGACTCGTTTCGACTGCATGTGTGAGGGAACGTTAGATCTCCGGGTTGTGATTGGACAGGACGAAGGAACTATTTCTGCAAGGTGGCGAGGGTCGCGAGGTCGGAGCAGTTCAGGACGATGAGAAGGCTGTCGCGGGAGGTGACGTGGAAAAGGCGTTCGCTGCTGCCGGGGACAGAGCCGTCGAGACTGAGGGCGTTGCGAAGGATGTCGGCGGCGCGGGTGGCGGATTGGGCGTTGTCCCAGAGGCACTGCCAGACGAGGTGGTCGCCGCGGCCGTTGGAGAAGAGTCGGTAGTGATCGCCGCGCCAGTGCGGGGTAAGTTCTTCGGCAAGTTCGTAGTCGGAGTGGCGTTCGAGAAGGAGTTGGGTGGACCAGGCACCGAGGGATTCCTCGAGGAGAGTGCTGCCGGTGGTCGGGAGATCGGGGAGGGGGTCGGGGCTGGTGTGGAGGAGGCCATGGGTGTGACCGGGTGCGGAACGGAGGAGATCGATCCAAGGAATAGGGGCGGCTTTGCGGCGTTGCTTGAGGTAGGGGATGCCGATCAATTCGTGGCTCAGGGCGAGGTTGTGGATGTAGTGGGGGAAGGAGAGGAGGATGGCTTCCCGTTCTGTTTCCTCGGAGGAGGGGAGGGGCGGGGCGGTGTTGTCTTGGTCGGCGAGCGCGAGGGCGTCGGCAAGGGCGCCGTGGAGGGCGCGGTAGGCGATCCATTCATCGTCCGAGACGTTTTTGGGGAGGGTGAATCCTTCGCGGTGGAGTAGCTCCCGAGTGCGGAGCCGGATGAGGGTGGCGCGGTCGTCGGGGCGGGTGAGGGGGGCGAAGTTTTCGGCGACGAGGAGTTTGCCCTGGAGGTCATCGAACCAAGCGCGGGAGCCGGCAGCCTGCATGGCGACGAGTTGTCCGTGCAGGTTTTGGCCGGAAGGGAGGAGGGTGAGGAGTTCGAAGGCGCGGGTGCGATGGGCGAGACCGCCGGGCTCGAAGCGGGCGTCGAGGTTGGCGCTGATGCGGTCGCGAAGGGTGTCGGGGGAGACGGCCTGAAGGGGAGCAGGCTCGCGGAGGGCGATGCGGAGATGGGTGGCGACGAAGGCGGCGGGGGATGCTTGTTCTTCGGTCGGTTGGGAGGAACTCTCCGGTTGGTGTTGCCGGTAGTAGAGACTGGCGCCTGCGACGAGGGCCGCCAGAAGCAGGGTGACGAGGAGTGGTGCGCCTTTCACGAGTGGGGTGTCGGCAAGAGGCGGCGCTTACTTACCTTTTGAAAGGATTCGTGTGGAGATGCGTGGAGCGGTTTCCGTAGACTTCTTCCGCGGTCTTGCCGGCAAGGGGGGAAATGGCGATGGCCTTGCTACGGTTTCCCTGGGCGTCGTAGGTGTAGTAGAGACGGCGGACTGGGATGGGTCGGCCCTGGTCGTCGAGGAACTTGGCCCGGGCATTAAACATGTCCTCGGCAACGAGCTGGCCGGTTTTTTTGTGATAGCCGTAGCGGATCTTGTAGAGGATGTTTCCTTGGCCGTCGAAAATTTTGCAGGCGAGGGGGTTTTGGTTGGCATCCATTTTATAGACGGCGGTCATCTTGATGTAGCCGTTGGTGCCGGTGGTCTTTTTGGTGAGTGTTTTGTCGTCGGGGCTACGCCGAAATTCGGTTCGGGAGCCATCCTGATGCCGCATGACGCGAACGTTGGGGCCTGCTGCTTCCCATTTTCCATCATATTTATCGGGGAAGGCCTCGACGGCGTGGGATGGGTTCAAGGCGGCGCCTAGGAAGGCGAGTATCAGGACTGCGCCGAGCTTTGCCGTTGCGGTTTTCATAGGGAAAACGCTAGCCTATCTCTGCCCCGGCGCAATGACCAATCATCCCACCATTTGGAACGTCTGTGGACGCCGTCTCGACTTGAGCCGGCGGGGATTGGTGATGGGGATCCTAAATGTGACGCCGGATTCGTTTTCGGACGGAGGGCGGTTTGCCAATGTGGAATCAGCGCTCAAGCAGTGTCGGCAGATGGTGGCCGAAGGGGTGGATATCATCGATGTTGGCGGGGAGTCGACCCGACCTGGAGCGGAGCCAGTGGGCAAAGAGGAGGAGTTGCGGAGGACCATTCCGGTGGTGGAGGCCTTGAGGGCGGAGTGGGATGGGTTGATCTCGATTGATACCTCGAAGGCGGTGGTGGCGGAGGCGGCAATGGCTGCGGGGGCGGACATTGTGAATGATGTGACGGCCTTGCGAGGTGATGAAGGGATGGGGGAGGTCTGTCGGAGGACGGGGGCGGGAGTGGTGGTGATGCACATGCGTGGTGAGCCGCGCACGATGCAGGCGAACCCGCAGTATGAGAATGTGGTGGAGGAAGTGCGTGGGTTTTTCGAGGAGCGCTTTGCGGATCTTACCGCGGAGGGGTTGGCGGAAGAACAGTTGTGTTTTGATCCGGGGATTGGCTTTGGGAAGAGCCTTGAGCACAACCTGACTTTGTTGAAGGGGCTGGATCAATTGGTGTTGCCGGGGCGGCCGCTCCTGATCGGGTTGTCGCGGAAGAGTTTTCTCGGGAAGCTCTTGGGGACTGATGGGGTGGGTTGTCGGGAGTGGCCGACGGTGGCGTTGACGGCCTACACGCGAGAGAAGGGTGCGGTGGTGCACCGGGTGCATTCCGTGAAGGAGAATCGTGAGGCGATGAGGATGGCTGAGGCGGTGATGGGTGCGCAGGGGACCTGCTTGGATTGGCTCCAGTAGATGATGACGTTCTTGGTGGCGCGGCCGGAGGCGATGAGGTCGGGTTTGCCGTCGTTGGCGAGGAGAATGTCCTGATCGCCGTTTCCATCGATGTCCCCGACGGCCAGCCCGTAGCCGATCTGAATTTAGGCATCGATCGTTTGGTCCTTGAAATCAGGGCTCGCAGCGTGGGAGGAGGAGGGCGAGGAGGGGGAGGAGAGGCAGGGGGTGCTTCATGGTGGTTCGGGATCGGGGGTAGGGTGCTCGGTCGGGGGCGGGAAGGAGGAAACCCGACCCTTTACGATTGATCGCTGCGGGAAGGAGCGTAGTCTTGGTCTTACAAGGTGGTAGAGTATTTTAAAGAGAACTGGACGAGTTGGGTAGAGATCGCGATTCTCTGGCTCTTCATTTATCAGCTCTACCGCGCATTTCGGGCGACACGGGGGTCGCGGATCATGGTGGGATTGGCGGTGGTGTTCATCGTGCTGACCTTCACATCTTGGTTGCTCGAGCTGGAAGTGATCGGTTTCATCATCCGCTGGGCGACCGGCTTTTTGGCCTTGGTGCTGGTCATCATTTTCCAACCGGAATTGCGGAGTGCCCTGGCGCAACTTGGGAGCACGCGGCTCTTTTCCTTTTCGACCGATCAGCAGGAAGAGTTTCTGAGGACCTTGGCTGACTCGGTGGTGCAGTTGTCACGGAAGCGTTTCGGGGCGTTGTTTGCGTTGGAGCGATCGATCAGTCTGAGGGAGCACATGCAGACCGGAGTCAGGTTGAAGTCGGCCTTGAGTAGGGAGTTGGCCTTGACCGTGTTTCATCCCAAGACGGCTTTGCATGATGGGGGGGTGGTTCTTTCGAAGGAGACGGTGGCTGCGGCGGCCTGTGTGTTTCCGGTGAGCCAGAAGGAGTTATCGGATCGTTCGATGGGATTGCGTCACCGGGCGGGGATCGGATTGACGGAGGAAACGGATGCGGTGACCATCGTGGTGAGTGAGGAGACCGGAGCGATTTCGATTTGTATGGATGGGAATATTGAGCGGAACCTGAGTGAGGATGAGTTCCGGAAACGATTGGAAGAGATATTTTTGACTGATGAGCAAGATGATGAAAAAAATATTGGCGAAGAATTGGATGGCGAAGATCGCGTCGTTGCTACTGGCGATCGCCCTTTGGTTTCTGATTAACGTCGACCTGAACAAGGGCAAGAGGCCCATAGACGTGCAAGTGGAGAAGCCGCCGCTGGAAGCTCCGCGTACTAATCCAGGAGAGTTGTGAGTGGATTTGTAGTGACGGGAACCGGGACCGGGGTGGGGAAGACCTATTTTACGGCCTTGGCGTTGCGGGTTTTGCGCGAGGCGCGGGTGGATGCGGTTGGTTACAAGCCGGTGTGTTGTGGTGGGCGCGAGGATGCGGTGGAGCTTTGGGAGGCGAGTGGTCGGGTGGAGGAGATCGAGGAGTTGAATCCGGTTTGGCTGAGGGCTCCAGTAGCGCCTTTGGTGGCGGCGGAGTTGGACGGGGTGGTGATCGATACGGCGGAGTGGGTGACGCAGGCGAAGGCGTTGGATGCGCGTCATGGACCGGTTCTGTTAGAGGGGGTCGGAGGTTGGGAAGTTCCCGTTGCGAAGGGAGAGGTTTTTGGCGATGTGGCGGCGGCCTTGGGCTGGCCGGTGGTGGTGGTGGTGGGGAATCAGTTGGGGGCTTTGAACCATACCTTGCTCACCGTGAATGCGATCAAGGCACGGGGGTTGCATGTGGCGGGGTTGGTGCTGAATCATTTGGAGGAAGAGCGGGATGTGGCGATGGTGAGCAATCGGGCGGTGCTGTCGGAGTGGGTGGAGGCGGATTGGCAGTGTGAGTTGATGCCTGGTCAGGATTGGCTGGATGAGGAGGTGGTGGAGGCGTTGTCCCGACTCTCGGGTTGAAATGGGGGTGGGGAGGTGTCAGGTTGCGCCCGTGAAGGCAGCAGAGGTTCCAGACGCAACCGGACATTTCGGACAGTATGGCGGTATGTTTGTGCCGGAGACGTTGATGGCTCCGCTCCAGGAACTGACCGAGGAGTATGAGCGGGCGAAGGCGGATCCGGCATTTCAGGAGGAGTTGGACGGTTTACTGGCTGACTATTGTGGTCGGGAGACGCCTTTGTATTTCGCGGAGCGGTGGACGGAGAAGTTTGGTGGGGCGAAGATTTATTTGAAGCGGGAGGACCTCCTGCACACTGGGGCGCACAAGATCAACAATGCGATCGGTCAGGCGCTGTTGGCACGGCGTCTCGGGAAGAAGCGGATTATCGCGGAGACCGGAGCCGGGCAACACGGTGTGGCGACGGCGACGGTGTGTGCGCGTTTTGGCTTGGAGTGTGTGGTGTATATGGGCTCAGTGGACATGGAGCGTCAGGCGCTCAATGTGGCGCGGATGCGTTTGCTGGGCGCGGAGGTGCGGCCTGTGACGGCAGGTCAGGCGACGTTGAAGGAAGCGGTGAACGAAGCGATGCGCGATTGGGTGGCTTCGGTGGAGACGACGCACTATATTCTTGGCTCAGCGTTGGGATCGCATCCGTTTCCGATGATGGTGCGTGATTTTCATCGCGTCATCGGAGTGGAGGCGCGGAAGCAGATTTTGGAGAAAGAAGGGCGCTTGCCGGATCTTCTCGTGGCATGTGTTGGTGGTGGATCGAACGCGATTGGATTGTTTCATCCGTTTCTGGAGGATGACGATGTGCGGATGGTCGGGGTGGAAGCGGGTGGCGAGGGGATCATTCCGGAGCGGCATGCGGCGCGGTTCCAGGGGGGGAAGCTGGGTGTGCTGCAGGGGACGCGGACTTGGTTGTTGGCGGATGACGACGGGCAGATCGAGTTGACCCATTCGGTGAGTGCGGGTCTGGACTATGCGGCGATCGGGCCGGAGCATGCGTATTTGAAGGAGTTGGGGCGGGTGGAATACACCTACGCGACCGACAAGGAGGCCCTGGCGGCGTTTAAGGAACTTTCGGAGACGGAGGGGATCCTGCCGGCGCTGGAGAGTGCCCATGCGATGGCTTATGTCTCGAAGATTGCGGGGAGTTTGCCGAAGGATGCGGTGATTATTGCGAATTTGTCCGGGCGGGGGGACAAGGACGTGGAGCAGGCGGCCAAGTATTTGTTGGGGGAGTGACTTCGGTTGAGTGGGGAGGGGAAGTGCGGCTATCGCCGGGAGGGTTTTGATCATGACCGGGACGGTCATGCCACGTTACTTCCACCAATCGCTGTCGCGTTCCCAGGGTTGGCGGGGAGCTTCTTCGACTTTTTTGCCTTGAGTGGCCTTGCGGTCGCGGTCGGGTTCCTCCCCTTCGTCGATGAGGCCTTTTCAATGTCGGGTTTGCGTCGGGCATTCCGGGCGCCGAACCAGAATATGGAGAAGATCGTGCCGAGGGTGAGGCCAAGAATGGCGGCCATGGTGAGGGCCATGCCATCGGATGGGGAGAGGGCAAGGGTCACGCCCATGGCAGGGCTCAGTCGAGCAGTCGTCGCATCGGGATGAGGTGGGAATTTTCGAAGCCGAGTTCCTTGAAAAAGTTCTGTGAATCGGCGCTCATCCTGTCGGTGAGGAGGGTGATGCGTTTGAAGTCCTTTTGCTTTGCAAACTTGATGACGTGATCGATGAGGAGTTTGCCGTAGCCTTGATTGCGGTGGTCGGGGTGGATGACGACGTCTTCGAGGAGGACAACGAAACCTCCGACAGCGGTGGAGATGGTGAAGAGGAGGTTGACCATGCCGATGATGCGATCGTCGGTGCGGAGGACAAAAATGCGGCCCCGGC
This sequence comes from Akkermansiaceae bacterium, assembly GCA_028822695.1. Classification (GTDB taxonomy): domain Bacteria; phylum Verrucomicrobiota; class Verrucomicrobiia; order Verrucomicrobiales; family Akkermansiaceae; genus JAPKDA01. The sequence goes on along the minus strand of JAPKDA010000022.1, from coordinate 6,703 downwards.
TGGGTTCCTCGAGGACGAGACGGATGCCGCGGTCGTGGGCGGCGTGGTCCGGGGTGAAGTCGCCTTGGAGGTCCATGAGCTCCGCAACGAGCTCGATGAGGGCGGGGAGATCTTCGATGGTCACCGCTTCGACCCGGACGGTGGTGCCCGGGGTTCCAAGATCAGCGGGAGGGGTGGCCATGGATTACAAGTAGCAGTTTTGGGAGAGGCGGTCAGGTGGAAATTCCCGAGCGCTGGGGGTTCGAGGTTGGAATTAGGAGCGGAATCGTTTCAAAGCCCTGACAATCAGCCCGCCGGAGGTGGGTGGGGAAGGGCTATTTTCCCTGTGTGGGAGGGGAAAAAGTGGGGTTGTGAAAAAGGAGCAGAGAATCTGAATGTGGTGGATTGACAATTGGTCGCGGATCGCTAGTTTCTGCGGCCCCGCCGCCCAGAGCGGGATTTCGACTAAATTTTCAGACTGATGAGTAAGCGTACCTACCAACCGTCCAAGCGAGTTCGCAAGCAGCAGCATGGTTTTCGTGCCCGTATGGCGACGAAAGCAGGTCGCGGCATTATTAAGAATCGTCGTCGCAAGGGCCGTAAGCGTCTCTTGCCGAAAGGTGCAGAGATTCACTTCAAGCGCCACGTCGATCAGCACGGTGGTCGCCACGGTGGTCGCTAGGTAACTTTTACCGGCAGGCGCCGGTGATGATTGTTTCAAGCCCGTGCGGGAGGGTGTTCGTCCCGCAATTCGCAGGATGATGCGTGTTTCGCGGCGAGAAAGCATGACGCGGCGAAGTGAATTCGCTCGGGTGCGGGAAGGGGGGCGATCGACTGCAGGCCGGTATCTGGTGATGGCGACCTTGGAGGATGCAGGGCTGGAGGGGCTCAAATTTGGATTTGTGACCTCGAAGCGGGTGGGCAATGCGGTGGTTCGCAATCGGGTGCGGAGGCAATTGAGATCGATCGTGCGGGATTGTGGCGATGAGTTGAGTCTGGGCCGCTACGTGGTGATGATTGCGAGGTTTCGGGCTGGTAAGGCGAGTTTTGAGGAATTGCAGCAGGACTGGCGGAAGTTGGTGAAGCGTCTGCAAATCCGGAAGGAGGGGGCATGAAAACGCTGATTCGCTGGTTGATCCGCGGCTACCAGCTTCTGATCCGGCCGATGCTCCACTTTTTTGCGCCGAACGGGCTGTGTCGCTACGATCCGAGTTGCTCGAATTACTGTCTGGAGGCGGTGGAGCGTCATGGGGTGGCGAAAGGCTTGTGGTTAGGTCTTTGCAGGATTTTGCGCTGTCATCCGTGGGGTCGCTGTGGCTATGACCCCGTGCCGCCGGTCAGGGGGGAGAACGCTCCACCACGGGACGAGGCGGAATAAACAATTTTACTATACCTATGGATCGAAAAGGCTGGATCATTTTGCTGCTTTGCGGGGCTGCCCTAGCAATCAACTTTTCAATGCGTCCGCCAGCGAAGCCGGCGGCACCGGTGGAGCCGGTGAAGGAAGAGCAGGTGGGGGAATCTACTGGAAACGGGGTGGCGCCGACAGGCGAGGGTAGTCCTGCTACGGGAGGCGAAGCCGCTCCGGCGCAGCCTCCGGTGGAGGAAAGCGTTGTGGAGCTGAGGACGGAGAACGCCGTGTTCAAGTTCAGCTCACGCGGTGGTGGTCTGAAGACGGCGGAGTTGCTCGATCAGCAGACGGTGGGTGATGAGAACGAGAACGTGAAGATCAACCGTCATGGTGGCCGTGTGATCGGAGCCTTGACCACGGGAACGGATCGCTACGTGGACGCCGACTATGAGTTGGTCGGCTCGAATCAACGGAGTGTGGAGTTTGCAGCGGATTTGCCGAACGGCGTGCGGGTGAGCAAGAAGTGGAGTTTGGTGGCGGATGACGAGGTCGGAGCCGGGTATCGTCTTGTGTTCGAGTTGACCATGAAGAATGGCGGCGAGCAGTCGGTGAAGATGTCTGACTACGGATTGGCGCTGGGGACAGCGGCTCCTCTTTATCAGAGGGAGTGGGACAACCAGACCGGGGTATTCTATCAGGCCGCCGAGGGGTATGAGTTTGAGTCGGCGAAGTGGTTCAAGGGCGGGAAGCGTCCAACGCTGGAGCAAGAGGATGGTTCCTTGAACTTTGCCGGGATGACCAATCAGTTCTTCACGACCATCGTGACCGCCGAGAAGGCCTACGACGGAGCCTTCTGGGCGAAGCGCAAGGTGGTGGAGTTGCCTGAGGGTGCGGGAGGAGGAACGAAAGACGGCGTGGTCGCCGGGATTTCCCTGCCGGAGGAGACGATTGCCGCTGGTGGCGGGGTGCAGGGGATCAGCTTTGATGTCTTCACGGGGCCAAAGGAGAACAAGATGCTGCGGAGCATCAATCCCGAGTTCGGACCAGTGATGAACTACGGGTTTTTCGGTCTGATCAGCAATTTCCTGAACAAGGCGCTGACCTGGATTCATGACAACATTTTCGAGTCGATGTCCCACACGTGGTCGTGGGCCTTTGCGATCATCCTGCTGACGATCGTCATCCGTGGCCTGATGTGGCCGTTGCAGAACAAGTCGACCCGCTCGATGAAGCGGATGTCCCTCCTGAAAGAGCCGGTGGCGGAGCTGAAGGTGAAGTATGCGGACGATCCGCAGAAGATGAACAAGGAGATGATGGGGCTCTACAAGGAGTATGGGATCAACCCGCTCGGTGGTTGTTTGCCGCTTGTGGTGCAGATTCCGATCTTCTTTGGATTTTACCGGATGCTGCAGTATGCGGTGGAGCTGCGGCAGGAGGAATTCCTGTGGGTGAAGGATCTGTCTCAGCCTGACACGCTGGCGACGATCGCCGGATTTCCGATCAACGTTCTGCCGATCGTCATGGCGGGAACAATGCTGATCCAGATGTCGCTGACGCCGAAGACGGGGGACAAGATGCAGGCGCGGATCTTCATGCTGATGCCGGTGATCTTCCTCTTCTTCTGTTACAACTTCGCCTCGGCCTTGGCCCTCTACTGGACGACGTCGAACATTTTCGCGATTGCGCAGACAATGATCACGACGCGTCTTCCGGACCCAGAGCTGAAAAAGAAGAAAAAGAAGGGGCCTGGGTTCATGGAGAAGATGCAGGCTCGCGCTGAGGAGATGCAGAAGCAGAAGAAGCGTAGCGGTGGCGGACAGCCGGGGAGCAGTCCGAAGCCCAAAAAGCCCCGTGGTCCGCGGACGGGGGGGTAAATTAACTCCGATCCGTGAGGAATCGGCGAAATCGGCGGATGAAAAATCCGGAGGGGGGGAGATCTAAATACGTAGAGTTGATCCTTCGGAATGCGGGGATTGACCCGGCCGGGAGGCGGCCTAGAGTGTGCGCATGGAAGCGGCACAAGAAGCACACAAGATTTTGGATTCCATGCTCGGGAAGCTGGGATTTGAGGTGGAGATCGAGGAGCAGGTATCAGAAGATGGAATCGCTCTGCAGATCTCCTCGGAGGACAGCAAGATTCTCATCGGACGGCATGGTGAGAGGCTGGATGATATCCAATATTTGGTGAACCGGATCCTGCAGAAGCACGATGATGAGGCCCCTCGGGTGAAAGTGGACTGTGACCATTTCCGGGAGCAGGAAGAGGAGAGGCTCGAAGAGCAGGCTCGCGATCTGGCTGAAAAAGTAAAGGAGAGCGGCAAGTCGACGCGGATGCGTCCTCTGAATGCCTATCACCGTCGGATCGTGCACAATGCGCTGGTGGACGACGAGGAGGTCGAGACGACCTCACCGCGCGGGAGCGACCGCCTCAAGCGCATCGAGATTCGTCTGCGGAACTAGTAGTTCGATGGAAACACATCGCCTTGTCCTGCCTGCTGACCTGAACCAGTTTGGTTTTTTGTTCGGTGGCCAGCTGTTGAGCTGGGTGGATGAGGCGAGTTGGATTGCGGCGAGCCTCGACTATCCGGACTGTCAGTTTGTGACGATGGGGATGGACAAGGTGGAGTTCCGGCACAGCGTGCGGGAAGGGACGATCCTGTCGATTCATTCCGAGCGGGTGGAAGAGGGTACTACGTCAGTGAAGTATGAAGTCATCGTCCGGCGGGGACGTTGTGCGGATGGCGAGGCGCTCTTTTCGACGCATATTACCTTTGTGAACGTCGACTCGAGCGGGGAGAAGCGACCGATCGGATAGGTCAGGAGGAAGTAACGGCCATGGGGGAAAGAACGGTCGAAGTGGTGGATGTGATTCTCTCGGTGGAGCGGGCGGAAGATCCGGCGGCTTGGACCGCGGCGGCGGCGCGGAAGCTGAGGGTGAAGCGGGAGCGGATTACCGAAGTGCGGTTGCGAAAGAAGTCGATTGATGCCCGGAAGCATCCGGTGAAGCTGCAACTGCGGTTGGAGGTGGGCCTGGATGGGAAGTTGCCGGCGCAAATCCTCCCGACAGTAAGCTATCCGGCGGTGTCGGATGGGGCGAAACGGGTGGTGATCGTGGGTTGTGGGCCGGCGGGGATGTTTGCGGCGCTGCGGTGTTTGGAGCAGGGGCTGAAGCCGGTGATTTTGGAGCGCGGGAAGGATGTCTCGGCGCGGCGGTTTGATCTGGCGCCGATCATGCGGCACGGGACCGTGATCGAGGACTCGAACTATTGTTTCGGGGAGGGGGGGGCGGGGACGTTTTCGGATGGGAAGTTGTACACGCGGGCCACGAAGCGGGGGCCGGTGCGGGATGTTTACGAAACGCTCGTTGCACATGGTGCACCGTTGGAAATTTTGACCGATGCGCATCCGCACGTGGGGTCGAACCTGTTGCCGAATGTGGTGAAGGCGATGCGGGAGTCGATCTTGAGTGCGGGTGGCGAGGTGGAGTTTGGAGCGAAGGTAGTGGGGTTTCTGATGGACGGGGAAGGGAAGAAGGTGCGTGGGGTGCGGGTGGCTGATGGGCGCGAGTTTTGTGGGGAGGCGGTGATTCTGGCGACGGGGCATTCGGCGCGGGATATTTATCGATTGTTGGAGCGCGACGGAATTTTGCTGGAGCAAAAGGCGTTCGCGGTGGGGGTGCGGATCGAGCATCCGCAGCCACTGATCGACAGTGTGCAGTATCATTATCAACGTGGGGAGGAACGACCGCGGGTGTTGCCAGCAGCGCGGTATCGATTGGCGACGACGGTGAAGGGGCGCAGTGTGCATTCCTTTTGTATGTGTCCCGGTGGCTTTGTGGTGCCGTGTGCGACAGAGAACGATGAGGTGGTGGTTAATGGGATGTCTCTTTCCCGGCGCGACTCGCCCTTCGCGAACAGCGGGCTCGTGGTGGGGGTGGAGCCGGAGGATACTGCCCCGTGGGTGGCGGAGCATGGGGTGTTGGCGGGGATTGCGCTTCAGCGGGAGATCGAGTGCGGGGCGAAGGAGGCAGGAGGAGGTGGGCAGGTTGCTCCGGGGCAGCGGGTGACGGATTTCATCAAGGGGAAGATTTCCGGGGATTTGCCGGAGACGAGCTACTTTCCCGGTCTGCGTTCGGCCCCCTTGGCGGAGCTGTTGCCGGAGGGGCTGGCCAGTCGGCTCTCGGAGGGCCTGAGGCGCTTCGGGCGGTCCCTGAGGGGTTACACGGGTCAGGAGGGGCTGATGCTGGGATTTGAGACGCGGACGAGCTCGCCGGTGAGGGTGCCGCGGGAGCCTGAGACCCTGCAACACCCCGAAGTTGAGGGGCTCTATCCCTGTGGCGAAGGGGCGGGATATGCCGGGGGGATCGTCTCGGCGGCAATGGATGGGAGGCTGTGTGCGGAGGCAGTGGCAGCCCGTGCTGGAAAATAGGATTTCCGTTCTTGTCGCTGGGCTCGTCCTGAGAGAAGAGGGAGGGGGCCGCAGCAACGCAGCGCCACATCATGAAAATCTCCCTCTTCGCCGGCTGTTTCCTCCTGATCTCCCTTACCAATGTCTCGTTCGCGGCAGTTAGTGCGATTGGGACCACCGGCCAGCTCGAGCGGGCCCAGAAATTTCAGTCCCGGGTGGCTGTTCCGGGTCACGATGACGTCCAAGACCTCACCAGTAGCTTTGATTTCGGGGCGGCGATGACGAGCGGGAATAGTGACACGCTCTTCGTGACCGCCAGCCTGACCCTCGACAAGGAAGTCGGCCAGAATGAGTTTTTCTCCAACATTACCTACGCTTACGGGGAGGACGAGGACGCCATCACGACCAACGAAGTGTTGCTGACCGCATCCTGGAAGCGTCTCTACAATGAGCGCAACTACTGGGGTCTGCGGGTCGATGGGCGGCATGACGAGTTGGCTGATATTGATTACCGGATCGGATTGAGTGGTCTGTGGGGGCATTACTTCAAGCGTGATGAGTCGACCCAGTTCTCTTGGGAGGGCGGTTTTGGATACACGTTTGAGAAGCAGGGAGGGATGACGGACTCCTTTGTGAATGTGTACACCGGGGAGCGGTTCAGCCATTGGGTGACGGATTACACACGGGTGTATCAGAGTCTTGCTTTCTTCGGGCCGGTTGAAGATCTCAGTGACTACCAACTCATTGCGGAGTTGGGATTGGAGACTTACCTTTCGCAAGATCTCAGCTTCAAAGTATTTGTGCAGAACAAGTATGAGAACGAGCCGGCCATGGATCGTGAGGCAAACGATCTGCGGGTGGTGACGGGAGTTTCCTACAAGTTTTAGAGGGTGATATGGAGGGAGGCTTTGTAAGCCTCAGCGGAGAGCCGGGGTTGTGAAACGGGTTACAAACCCGTGCTCCATA
>JAPKDA010000225.1 GCA_028822695.1 Akkermansiaceae bacterium | reverse complement strand
GTCTCGGTCATGATCAAATCCCTCCGCAACCCCAAGGTTTCGCACTTCCCCTCCCCCCATATTCCACTCGCCAAGCAGTCCGCTTCCTCGTTAGAAATTCCCCCAAGCAATGCGCACCTTCGCTATTGGCGACATCCACGGCCACCTCACCGCCCTTAACTCCCTCCTTGCCGCCATCCCGGCCAACAAGGACGACCTCCTCGTATTTCTGGGCGACTACGTCGACAAAGGCCCCGATGTCCCCGGTGTTCTCAACCGCCTCATCGACATCAGCGAGTCCCGCAATGCCATCTTCCTCCGCGGCAACCACGACCAACTCATGCTCGACGCAAGGAAAGATCCCGCCCTCCATCTCCCTGGCTGGGAATGCCTCAGCGGTGGCGATCCCCTCGCCAGCTACGGCGAGGGCAAAACCCGCAAGCTCCTCACATCCGTCGTCCCCAAAGCCCACTTCGAGTTCCTGAAGAAGTGCTGCGTCAACTTCCACGAAACCGACGACTTCATCTTCGTCCACGCCGGCATCTCCCCCGACCGCGCCCCCGCCGACGAGAGCATGGACAACCTCCAGTGGCAGAAACTCCCCCACGCCGCCGCACACCAATCCGGAAAAACAGTCATCTGTGGTCACACCGCCCAGAACTCCGGCGACATCGCCGACCTCCACCACACCATCTGCATCGATACCGGCATCACCAAAGGCCTCAAGCTCACCGCCCTCGCCCTCGACACCTTCGAATTCTGGCAAGCCGACCCGGAGGGCTCCACCTCCTCCGGCAAACTAAGGTAGCGGACAGTCGCTCCTCCGTGGCTGGGGCGTCCCGCCGCGTCCGCCGACCTCCCCCCTGATACCAAATCGACCCCTTCATCGTGTAACCCACCCACGGATGAATCATCGCGTTGTCAATTGAGCAGGAACGCCCCGGATTCAGCGCTGGATCGGTCGGAATGCCCGGCTTTCGGGGAAAGCTCCTCTCCCAGCTCCTACAGCCCGTAGTGCAGATGATCCAACTCCAGCACCTCATGATAAAGGCGGAGAACACGATCATTTTCCCGGGACATGATGAAGCGCCATGACCTTGGCTTGCCAAGCGCAGGAAGAGCAAGCGCCCCCTAGCCCGAATGGCGCGAGTTTAAGCCGTGTTATCGGAAGAATTGGTCACGACGATTATCGAGATTTCTGAATGAACGAGTGCGAAAAACCCAGCGATCTGCGATGATGGTTTATGCCTAAAACAACATCGTTTCTGACCGGATTCTCCACGCTCCTGCGTGGCCGGTCCAAACGTGTAATGCAAGAGCTTCTCGCATCGAAACGCAAAGCCCTCCACAAAGGTTGCGGCCCCGAGATCAGTCGCCAATTGCAGGACGAAATCTCGCCGGAACTCCTTGAGAGGCACAGTGTGAGCGTTTAGTTCCTACGAGCTGCCGGCCCGGCTGGGAGAAAAGAATGTCGACTTCATCGGGCGAAATCATCAGGGGCGCAAAATGGACTTTCGAAAGGGGAAACGACTTGGACCTAATGAGCGGCTCCAAACATGGGTGAAGCCTCGTCAACAGCCCAGGCTGAGCCAACTCAGTCCCAAGCAGTGGGCGGCGGCATTGCCGGAGGAAATAGAGGTCCGGGTC
>JAPKDA010000109.1 GCA_028822695.1 Akkermansiaceae bacterium | reverse complement strand
ACAACATCTCCAAGCTCATCGAAGAAGACGAGCGCATCTCCCTGACGTAAGGTGAGCAGCCTGCCCTCCGGAGCGTTTCGCGAAGGACGGGCCCCCAGTCACCACCAACCCACTCCCCCCGACCCCAGTCGGGCCAAACTCCCTCTGTCCGAGAACGGAGAACGGAGAACCGCTGCGCAGCAGCCCTACTCCAACACCGGCACCGCCCTCGGCGGAGCTGGCTCCTCCTCCACGGGAACTGCACGTCCCGGCTGCACCACCCCTTCCTCCACCGGAATCGCCCGGTTGGGCTTCACAAGCACCGGCACCCGCTCCTCTGCCGGCGCTTCCTTGCGCATCAAAATATCTACCCGGCGATTGATCGCCTGCTCCTCGATCGACCCATCCAACACCTTGGCCCGGGTCTTTCCATAACCCCGCACGATGATCTGGCCCCCATCCAGCCGCAACGAACTCACTAACCAATCCTTCACCGCCTGTGCCCGGCGATGCGAAAGATCCATATTATACTCATCCGTCCCGAACATGTCCGAATGCCCCTCCAAAATGCAAAACATCGTCGGATTGCGATCAATCAGGATCGCTAACTTCATCAACCCAAGTCGTGCCGTCTCCTTCAACTCCGCACTGTCATAAGAGTAGAGCAAATCACTCGGCAACGCCGCCCGGCTCTTCTCCAAATCCCCCGTCCCCAACTTCAACAAGGCGCCCAATCCCGTATACCCGGCCGGCAATCCCTCTTCACTCAATCCACCCGCCCCCTTCTTCGCCGCATCCTTCAAAAACTCATCCGGATCCGGAATGTCCGTGCTCACCGTCCCCTCCTCGATCACAACCCGCCCATCCGGCACCTCCGTGAAAATCTTATCATTATTCCCCAACTCATCCAGCTTCGCAGATACCTCCGGCGCCCTCACCGGCTCCAACAATTCACTCGCCTCATCACCCTCGAGGGCCAGCTTCTCCATCTTGATCGCCACATCCGGCTCCTCGATGTCCGGAGAAATATCGATATCGATGTCGTGCAACTCCGGCAACAACTCCTCCACCTCCGTCAACAAACTCGCCGCATCCTCCGGCGGCTTCGGCACCTCGTCCTTGTCAGGAGTGCTCGGCTCGTTAATCGGCTGCACCTCCACCTGCTCCACATTGAAAGCACGGGTTTCAATCTCCCCCGGCTCACTTATCTCCACCAAAAACGGAATCTTCCCCATCGCGATCAGGATGACCGCGTGAAAGATCACCGCAAACAACACCGCTGCAAACAACCACCATCCGAAATGGTCCGCCCGGCGTCGCCGGCTAATCGGCACGTTCTCGCTCCCATCCCAGTGATAACGCTTCTCCATCTCTCCGCTGACTATAGCGCCACCAACCACCAACACAATTCAGGCTTTTCAGCCCTCCGGCCCCTCTCGACACAACAATATGGTCCAATCTTCCCGCTTCCCCCCACTTTCACTTGCCGGGTGGCACGCCCAGTGCCACCCGCCGCTCCGTCAACCATGGCCAAGAAGATTCCAAGCCAAAGAAGGCTGCCAAGAAAGCCGCGGCCAAGGTCGTCAAGAAGGCTACCGCCACCCCATCCCTCCCCCCCAATCAGCCCCCTCAGCGAATTCAGCGGTCAATTTCTTCCCAATCCCGGTCCCGGCCCCTCTGGAACCACCAGCCCCAATCTTCTTCCTTCCGACAGTGGACCCGATCCGCTATCCCTCCCCCGTGTCCTGTGAATCCATCGGAATCGGCCTCGTCGGCTTCGGAACTGTCGGTTCCGGAGTCTGGAATACCCTGCAAAGCAACGCCGCCCTCATCACCGACCGCACCAGCGGCAAGGTAAGCCTCAGCGTTCGTCGCATCGCCGTCCGCGACATCTCCAAGCCCCGCGACGCCGACGCACCCACCGAGCTCTTCACCACAGACTGGAATGAGGTCGTCTCCGACCCCTCCGTCGACATCGTCGTCGAACTCATCGGCGGAACCACCACCGCCTTCGACATCGTCTCCGCCGCTCTTCGCGCAAAGAAACCCGTCGTCACCGGCAACAAGGCCCTTCTCGCCGAACGCGGATCGGAACTCTTCGCCCTTTCCGCCGAGATGGATACCCCCATCCACTTTGAAGCCGCCGTCGCCGGGGGCATCCCCATCATCAAGGCCGTCCAGGAAAGCCTCGTCGGCAACCGCATCGAATCCATCACCGGCATCATCAACGGCACTTCCAACTACATCCTCGAACGCATGACCGAGGCCGGCCTCTCCTATCAGGACGCCCTCCAGGAAGCCCAAGACCTCGGCTACGCGGAATCCGATCCCACCCTCGACGTCAACGGCTGGGACGCCGCCCACAAGGCCATCCTCCTAGCCACCCTCTCCTACGGATTCCCCGTCGACCCCCAACAAGTCTACGTGCGCGGCATCGAAATGGTCCGAGGCATCGACATCACCTTCGCCAAGCAACTCGGCTACGTCGTCAAACTCCTCTGCCTCGTCCGCGCCCACGAAGACGGCTCCATCGAGATCCGCACCCAACCCTCCTTCATCCCCGCCAACCACATCCTCGCCAGCGTCAACGGAGTCTTCAATGCCGTCGCCATCCGCGGGGATCGTCTCGGCGATGCCATGTTCTACGGCCGCGGCGCCGGCCAGGACCCCACCGCCTCCTCCGCCGTCGCCGACCTCGTCGAAGCCGCCCGACTCCAATCACAAGGCTCCGGCCACCGCGGCTTCCTCCCCTACAAACAGGACGGCCAACTCCGCTCCATCGAGGACACCAAGACCGCCTACTACGTCCGCTTCCCCGTCACCGACCGCCCCGGCGTCGTCGCCGAAATCGCCACCGTCCTCGCCAAAGCAGGCATCGGCATCTCCGGCACCCACTCTCCCGTCAACCCCAGCGAACCCGACGCCGACTTCGTCGACCTCGTCTTCCTCCTCCACACCTGCCCCTTCGGCCAACTCAAGGACGCCCTCAAATCCATCGAGTCCCTCGACTGCGTCACCGACCGCCCCGTCGTCTTCCGCATCGAAACCCTCACGTAAAAGGAGCGTGGGTTTTCAACCCGCTTCATCAACCCCGGTCTCTCCCCGTCCCAACGGGACGCCTCGTGCGGAGGAATCATCGCCTTCCGGAAATCCTCCGTGCCTGTCATCTCCCTCCCCCCCAATAACCGCTGCACAGCATCTACTCCTCCTCCAACTTCCCCGCCGCCCAATCCTCCGCCCTCTTCCGACTCTTCTCATCCAACTTCTCCAGCGGATACTCGTAAATCTTCCCGTTCTTCAGCCGCAACACGGCCTTCCCCTTCTCGACCTTCAAGAGATCCGCCACGATCGCCTTCCCCCCCGTATTCGTCCAAGTCCCCTGCAAAGGCTTCCGATCACCCTCCACCACCACCGCGCCACCCTTCCTCATCGAGGCGCCCTCCTTCACCCACTGGGTCAAAATCGCAATCTGCGCCTTCCCAATCGGACCACCCTTCGGCGGCATCATGTCCTCCTCGTCACTAGTCAGCGCAATAATCAACGGACTCTTCTTCGGATCCCCCGGCCGAATCAGTTTCGACGAACCAATCTCCCGACTAATCGATCCCGACTCCAAACTCAAATCGCCCTTCGACTTCCCGTTCCCATGACACTTGAAGCACTTCGCCTCCAAGATCGGCATGACCTCCGTCTCAAAATCCACCCCGGCAATAGCCGACCCGCTCCACAGCGCCACCAGCGCCAATGCCTTCATCGTTCTCCGCATCGCTCCGACCATGTCCGCTCCAAAATGCTTCGTCAAACGCAGGGCTTTGCTCTTTTCAGCAAGTTGGCCCCGAAAAATCCATTGCGAAACCCCAGGTTGCGTCCACATTGTAATTACAGGGACTTTTCCCTTTCCCAAAAAAACCTATCTGTTCCCCCCGGTTCCCCCCGAACCGAAGGCCTCCGCCCGAATCCCCCCACGACCGGACGGAGGCCTTATTGCGCCAAGCTTCGGGCCCTTGGCTTCTTCTCCATTCAACAAATGGCGTTCAGCGTTCGATGTCCGGCATCCCCCCTCCTTCTCGCAAAGCTTGCTTCAAAAGGCCCTTTCTCCTAAACACCCGGCCTTTCCATGGCCCTCATCGTCCAGAAATACGGCGGCACCTCCGTCGGCTCTTTCGACCGCATCCGCAACGTCGCGCAGCGGGTCAAAGCCCTCGTCGTCGACGGCAATCAGGTCGCCGTGGTCGTTTCCGCCATGGGCGGAGTCACCGATCAACTCCTCGCCATGGCCAAGCAGGTCTCCAGCAACCCGCCCGAGCGCGAAATGGATGTTCTCCTCTCAACCGGCGAGCAGCAGTCCATCTCCCTCGTCACCATGGCCCTCCTCGAGCTCGGCGTCCCCACCGTCTCTCTCACCGGAAGCCAAGCCGGACTCCATACCTCCGGCACGCACACCCGTGCCCGCATCGACAACATCGACGCCACCATCACCAACAAATACCTCGAGGAAGGCAAAGTGGTCATCGTCGCCGGTTTCCAAGGCGTCAACGAGGAAGGCCTCATCCAAACCCTCGGCCGCGGTGGCTCCGACCTTTCCGCCATCGCCGTTGCTGCTTCGGTCCATGCTGACGTCTGCCAGATCCTCACTGATGTCGACGGCGTCTACACCGCTGATCCCCGCGTCGTCAAAGACGCCCGGAAGCTCCCCGAAATTTCCTACGACGAACTGCTCGAACTCGCCTCCGTCGGCACTAAGGTCATGCAGTCCCGCTCCGTCGAATTCGCCAAAAAATACGGCGTCAAATTCGAAGTCCGATCCTCACTCAACAACAACCCCGGTACTATTGTGACAGAAGAACACGATTCCATGGAGTCCGTCGTCATCCGCGGCGTATCAATCGAACGCTCCCAAGCCCGCGTCACCATCATCGGCATCCCCGATGAACCCGGCATGTCGGCACGCATCCTCGGAGCACTCGCCGAGGCGGAGATCAACATCGACATGATTGTCTCCAACATCGCGCACGACGGCTTCGCCCGCCACAGCTTCACGATGCACACCAACGACCTCGGTCGTGCCCAAGCCGCCCTCAAACCCGTCCTCGCCGACCTCGGCCCCACCGCCCAGATCGAATCCGAAGCCGGCATCGGCAAACTCTCCGTGGTCGGCATCGGCATGCGCTCCCACTCCGGAGTCGCCGCCCAAATGTTCACCGCCCTCGGCGCCGCTGGCATCAACATCGGCATGATCACCACCTCCGAGATCAAAATCTCCGTCACCGTCGACGAAGTGCAAATCGAAGACGCCGCCCGCGTCGTCCACACTGCCTTCAACCTCGACAGGCCCCCCGCCTAACGTGGTGCCGGCCTCTGTCCGGCAAAAGTCCCCCCGGAACTCCAATTCCGGCCTCTCCCCGTAGCGGAAGATCTGCGATCTTCCGACAGATCGAAGCGTGGCCCCCTCATCGAGGTCATCCGGCGGGGAGACCTTACCGAGGCTTCCGCCCAAACAAGGGGCACGGGTTTTCAACCCGCCCCAAAGCCCACCCGTCCCCACCTGCGACTTGGGACCTGCGACCTGCGACTCCCCCCCCGCCTTGGACATTGGGTGTGCCCTCTCAATATCCCCCTTCCCGACTTCCCCATTCGGCGTTCAAACCCCGCGCCCTCCCGCATTCCCCCACCCCTATTCCCCAAAAAAAACACCTTTCTCGCATACCCCTCTCCTTCCCTCGTCATGGGGGGGAACCACAACCAATACTACCATGAAGAAACAAATTCCCCTCCTCGTCCTCGCTGCCGCGGCCTTCGGCTTCGCCTCCTGCACCACCACCGGATCCAACACTGCCATGGTCCCCCTCCGCAGCGTCGAAGAAGTCGAACACCAAGCCCCCCTCACCCCAATTTCAGTTCCCATCCCCCCCATTTCCCCCTATCCCTCCCCCTCCTCCCCCATTTCAGCACTCCGAATTCCAATTCCCGCACTCAAATCATGCCCACCCAAGTCGGTCTCATCTCCCTCGGCTGCGCCAAGAATCTCATCGATTCCGAAATCATGATCGGCCACCTCCAAAAGGAAGGCATGATCATGACCCCGGAAGCGGACCTCGCCGACGTCCTCATCATCAACACCTGCTCCTTCATCGACGTCGCCAAGGACGAGTCCATCTCCACCATCGTCGACGCCGTCAACGCCCGACAGGCCGACCCCGCCCGTGAGAAGCAAAAGATCCTCGTCGCCGGCTGCCTCTCCCAACGCTTTCAGAAAGACCTCCCCGGTCTCCTCCCCGAAGTCGACGCCTTCATCGGCCTCGACCAAGTCACCCAGATCGCCCCCATCGTCCGCAAGGTCCTCGACCGCCCCCTCGGCGACGAGTCCCTCGATACGGTCACCAAGAAGACGGTCTTCATCCCCGACTACACCACCCCCCGCTTCCGACTCACCCCGGCCCACATGGCCTACGTGAAGATCGCGGAAGGCTGCAACCACACCTGCTCTTTCTGCATCATCCCGAAAATCCGCGGCCAACACCGCTCCCGCACCCAGGAGTCTGTCGTTCGCGAAGCACGCTCCCTCATCAAGGCTGGCGTGAAGGAACTCAACCTCATCTCCCAGGACACCACCTACTTCGGCATGGACCGCTGGCAAGGCCGCGGCCAACGACCCAAACCCACCTCCGGCGTCGACTCCACCCGCGGCGAATCCCTCGCCTCCCTCCTCCGCGAACTCAACGAGATCGAAGGCGAATTCTGGATCCGCCTCCTCTACACCCACCCCGCCCATTGGTCCGACGAACTCATCGAGACCATCGACTCCTGCGAGAAGGTCGCCAAATACGTCGACATCCCCCTCCAGCACATCTCCGACCACATGCTGGACATCATGAATCGGAAGACCGACGGCTCCTACGTCCGCAACCTCCTCGACCGCATGCGGACCGGCATCCCCGACATCGCCATCCGCACCACCTTCATCACCGGCTTCCCAAACGAAACCGACGCCGACCACGACGAACTCACCGACTTCATCAAGACCTTCCAGTTCGAACGCTGCGGCATCTTTCAATACTCAAGGGAGGACGGCACCCGCGCCGACAAACTCGACGGCCACCTCCACCACATGACGATCAAAAAACGTCACCGTGAACTCACCAGCGCCATCGAAGGCACCGCCGACGCCGTGAATGCAAAGCAGCTTGGCAAAACCATCCGCGTCCTCGTCGAAGAAGAAGGCATCGCCCGCTCCATGTGGGACGCCCCCGACATCGACGGCCGCATCTTCGTCGACGCCGACCTCCCCGTCGGCGAATTCGCCACCGTCACCATCACCGACCACCGCGGCTACGACCTCATCGCCAAACAATAGGGGAGCGAACGGCGTCCCGCCTTCGACCAACCACCCCGCGAAGCGCAAACCACTCCCCTTCCCCTCTCCCACATTGCCCCTACCCCGGCCGCCTCTTCTTCAACGATTGACGCCATCCACTGCCGCAGCCCATCCTCTCCCCTCTCCTTCGACCTTCAACTTGGGACTTTCGACCCTCCCAAAAAATG
>JAPKDA010000021.1 GCA_028822695.1 Akkermansiaceae bacterium | reverse complement strand
AGTCCAGCGAACTCCTCGGACCGAAGGCATCCCCCCTGGGACCGCGGGCGTCCCCGCCCGCTTCTCCCCTCCCGCCGCAGCAGCGCAAACGATTCTCTCCACAGCTTGGAAACTCAATCCGGAATATTTCCGCAACGGTCATCTCCCCCTCCTCCCGGTAGGGGACGGTCGCTCCGCGCCATCCCACCCGCAATAAACGAGCACCTAAAATAAATTTGCCCTTCTTCTGCATAACCCCTCTCCCCACTCGTCCGGGTCATGAACACCAGATCCTCCAATGCTTTCCTCACCCGCCATTTTCCCCAGCCTCCGACGCCATCTCCGCATCGCCTTCGCGGCAACCTTCGTCGTGGAAATCATCCTTCTCTTCACCTCTCCCACCCAAGCTGCTCCCGAGCGCACCACCAATGTCCAACCCCAACTCCTTGAATGGAAACAGAAGGTCCAATGCGCCCAAACAACCCTCACCTCCAGCTACGGCTACAACTCCGCTCCCAAGACCCTCCACGCCGCCTTCCACAAAGGAGGAGTCATCTGGGGCAAACGCTACACCACATCGTGGGGCCGCTGGGTTTGCACCGATTGGGATGTCGCCAAAGGACTTCACAAACGCACTCTCCGCGCACTCCAGAGCTCCATCATCCTCCACAACAGCGGCAAAACCATCCCCACCGGCCACTGGGACCAAATCAACGGAATGATGCGCGACTTCCACACTCAGAACGCCGCCTACACAAAACTCTTCCAACAACGCATCGACTACGACGTCAAACAAGCCCTCGAACTCGATTTCAAACACGATCACGAACTCGCCAAACGTGTCGCCGCCGCTGCTGGCAACAAGACCCTCGCCGCATTCCACCAGTCCATGATGGACCACTACGCCGAGAACGCCGAAGCCTGGCGCAAACACGGAGCGAAGGTCAGCAAGCAGATCAGGGACATCCGCTACGGCAAAACCGCCATCGCCTCCCTCGCCACCCGCTAAACTTTCCCCCCGGACACAACTGCACCCCGCCCTTCGTCCATAGCGAAGAAGCGGGGTGCTAAATTGTTTCGGGAAACCACCTTGCCCCCGGACGTGCAAATCAGGATCTCTTCCGATACCTTGCAGCAGATTAGGAAATCTCATAGCCGCGAAGCGGCGCAAAATCCGCATTGATCTTGTGTCCTTTTGAGCCTTTCTGCTGCCACGACAAAAGTAATACGCCTACGCTCCGTGTCCGAACACCCCACTTCCCTCACCCTCCTCGGCAGCGAACACCCGCAAACCATCGCCGCGCCCGCCACCTTCGACCTCATCCTCCGGGAAATTGCCGTAGCCAAGGAGAGCATCGAGATCTTCATGTATGTCTGGCGTTCCGACAAGATCGGCAACGAAGTCGCCACCGCCGTCCTCGCCGCCGCCGATCGCGGCGTGAAGATCCGCATCATCAAAGACATCGGCGCCTTCCTCTTCGAGCGCATCGAGATGAACCGCAAATCCCTCTTCAACCGCCCCCTCCCCACCCTCAAACGAATCGTCTACAAACTCATCACCCCCACCTTCCCCAAGACCTACGTCAAAGACGACCACACCGACGAACTCGGCCACAAACTCATCGCCCACCCCAACGTCACCGTCGACTGGGTCAACGAGACCCACACCAAATACTACCTCTTCGACGATCGCCTCCTCATCACCGGTAGCATCAACATCGAAGACCGCCACTTCGGCTACTACGACTACATGCTCGCCCTCGACGACCCCGCCATCGTCAGCCGCTTCCGCCAACGGGCCCGCGGAGAAGTCCCCCACGACCCATCTCTCCCCGTCGACTTCCTCAGCAACTCCCACCGCCCCGACGGATCCGTCTTCGAAATCAAACCCGAGACGCTTCGCCTCATCGAATGCGCCGAGCAGTCCATCTACGTCGAAATGGCCTACCTCGGCGACGAAGAGGTCACCGCCGCCTTCATCGCCGCCGCCAAACGTGGCGTGAAGGTCACCTTCCTCTTCTCCAAGGAAGCCAACATCGGCAACGACCTCAACTACCGCACCATCCAAGAAATCCACACCGCCGCCGACGTCTCCGTGCACCTCACCGAGACCATGATCCATTCCAAGCTCATGATGATCGACGACCACACCATCCTCACCGGTTCCGCCAACCTCTCCGTCTTCTCCATGCAGAAATCCGAAGAGCTCGACATCATCATCCACGACCACCCCGCCCTCATCACCGCCCTACAAGACGTCATCACCAAACGCCTCGCCGCCAGCCCCCCCGTCACCAGCCCCGACCAACTCTCCCACTTCCGCCCCCTCCTCGCCGCCCTCCAACAATGGCACCAGAAGAAGAACCCGAACTAGATCCAGGAATAAACCCGCCGCCCCGTTCGCTCATGGATGTGAGAAACGACTCACCATGAGCACGACAACATGAATCCGATCACGTTCTAACAGCAATGGCGACGACGCAGTGCCTGTCCTCCATCCAAGCATCCTCTGCCGCGGACCCTCTGCCCAAGATCATTCTCATGATGGCTGACGACCAAGGCTGGGGGGACACTGCTTACAACGGTCATCCATTCGTGCCGACGCCCGCACTAGATGCCATGGCGATCGGCCTCAACTTCTTTGACAACGATCCCTACTTGAGCCGCAACGGCAAGGTGGAGCAACGCAAGGGCAAAGGCTCGGTGACCCTGATGGATGACCCCATCGCTGGAAAGGTGAAGAAGCGCAGCAAGCCCCTGGGCTTCTGGCACAAGTTTCAGGATGGGCAGAGCACGTGGAGCGACCGTATTCAAAAAGCGATCATGGAGAAGCCGCAAGCAGGTGCGCCATTGCCACACGACCCGCCACGGATGCGCAAGGATGTCGATGCGTTCCCAAAGTTCCCTGAAGCCAGCGCCAAGGGGCATGCCGCATGGAACGATTGGCCATGGAAGCTACACCGCATCAGCGGCAAAACATTCGAGCTCTACAATCTGGCAGACGATCCGATCGAAAAAAGGATCGCTCTGCTGATCCCGATCAACAGGTTCGGCTTCGTGGCCGGATCAACAAAGAGAACTCCCATCGCAACGCGAAGCGACGCTCTCGGGCTGCCGTGACCCTTCACCGCTTTCGGATGGCCGGGGGCGGGTTACTGCTGCGGCACGATGTGAATCTCCACCCGGCGGTTCTTCGCCTTGCCGGACGAACTGTTGTTCGAAGCAACCGGACGAGACTCGCCGTAACCGCGAACGATCAAGCGACGAGAGTCAACTCGTCGACTGCCGAGATACTGCGCCACGGACCCTGCACGTCGCTCCGAAAGGTTCTTATTGTAGGTTGTCCCACCATCCGAATCAGTGTGTCCAGCCACGGTGACCATAGTGCGGTCATACTTGTTCAAGACGAGAGCCACCGCATTCAGCGTCCTCCCAAAATCGGCCCCAATCCGATCCTCTCCGGATTCAAAGGTGACGTCATGGGGCATGTTGAGAACGATGTTGCTCCCGCTGCGCGAGACACTCACTCCAGTCCCTTCCAACTCAGCACGGATCACCGCCTCCTGTTGGTCCATGTAGTTTCCGATACCAGCTCCGAGCAAAGCACCGATGCCCGCGCCCCAGGCCGCACCCTTCAACTGGTCACCACCACCCCGATTGTTCCCGATCACCCCACCAAGAATCGCCCCACTCACCGCCCCGACCCCGGCACCCTGCGCCGTCTTCGAGACCTGCTGCTCGCCCGTATAGGGATTGATCGTCGGTGCACAGCCACCGAGGGCCAGGGCCGGAATCAGAAGGACAGAAGCAAAACGATGACGGGGAGATCTTTTCATGGGTGCAAGCTAGCACTCGCACGCCACCCGTCAATCCCGGCCTCTTACCCCAATCGCTTCCTCCGGGCACCACCCCCCAGCACATTCTCCCCTCGGCTTCCGCCACCACACGCCCCCGCACCCCCTTCTCCCGCCACCGGTGACCTTGCCTCACCGGGGCGATGGTCCTCGGTTGGCGCTCCCACCCGGATCGCAAGGACAAGACAGCCGGTTGACCATGTCTCCGGTGGGACAGCCCACCGCTGGACTTCTGCCAGGCTCTTAGCCTGACGCGTATGCGTGGACGGAGCGTCCGTCACGGGTTGCTGAAGCCCAGGCTGAGAACAGCCGCGGATTTACTCAGCTTGTTTTTGAGGTGAAGGTTCCCCCCCAGAAACGCCATCGCCCCACCCCAGCGAATTGGGGTGGGGCGATGGCGGACAGGGTGGGATTCGAACCCACGGTGACATCGCTGCCACACACGCTTTCCAAGCGTGCTCATTCGACCACTCTGACACCTGTCCGTTTTCCGTCGAAGGGGCGGGAACCTAGCGAGCCCCTCCCCCGATGGCAATGCGAATTTCAGCCCCAATACCACCACCAAAAGAGAGTTGGATGAATCGCCGGAGTGGATTTGGCCCAAAAGAAGGCGTGAAGAGGGAGTGGAGCCGCTTACCCTCCTCATCAAGCAATTCAATCGTCCTCAATTCCGCCATCAACTCCGCACCTTCCTCTCCCCCATCTCCACCCTCCTCCTCACCACCACCAAAAGGAAGCCCCTGCCGCTCCAACTCCTTCGGCGCGATCCGCGGATCCAGCGGCTCCACCGTCACCCGCCCACAACACCTCCTTTCGCTCCCCTCCGCCATCAAAGCTCCGAACCAACTCAGTTGTTCCGCGACAAACCCCACGCCGGTCAGGCTGGATAGGCCCCACGAATATATTCGTAGAGGGTATCGATGACCTCCTCCTCTTGTGCCACGATCGAGCGGGTCAGATCCCCCCCGGAGACCATCCCCATCAGATGGCCATCTCGAACGACCGGCAAATGGCGCAGCCGCTTCGAGGTCACGATGTTCATCGCATCCCGCACCGTGCGGGACGGATCAATCACCACCACGTCCTCGGTCATCACTTCATGCACGTAGACCTCCTCCGGGTCGCGGCTTTCCGCCACTACTTTGTTCAGGATATCCCGCTCCGTGATAATACCGACGAGGTGATCCTCGTCGCGCATGATCAACAAGGCTCCAATCTTCTGCTGGCGCATCTCCAGCGCCGCCTGCTTCACGGTAGCCTCGGGCGGGAGCCCGACGACCCGCCCCCCGTTACTCTCCAAGATCTTTGTCAGAGCAGATTCCACAACGGGTGAGGCTAACACCAGATTCGTCAAGGGGTCAACATCGATTACCACTATCAAGTTGCATCAAGGCTTTTTCACCCCTCAAAGAACAACGGAAACCCCAATGATCCGACTGCCTGTCTCAAATCAAAATCCCTTGACCTTTCCTTCCCGCACCTCCTATTCTGATGCGTGATAGAGTTCGCTAACAACAAATTTTGGCGCCTCTCGTTTGTATTGTTAAGCTCGCCCCGAGCTCAGTGTCATGAAGCACATTTTTCGTGCCACTATTGTCCAGGCAAACCACCGGTTTGCTCCCACTCTTCCCCGGATCAGATGATCATATGATGGAAGTAGCGATGTCCCAGGGGATGAATTCCCGATCCACCAATTTGCACCATGAGTTCCACGAGCTCGGCGCGTTCAAAAGACAACCACACCCCTACTCTGGAAAGAGGGAAGGGATCCCCGTGCTTTGTCCTTAGAAAGGGACTGGACCTGCCCATCACCGGCCCGCCGGACCCGACGAACGTGGAAACCGCATCGGTTCGGCAGGTCGCCTTGCTCGGCGCGGACTACATCGGACTCAAACCCACCATGGCGGTCAGCCCGGGAGACCGGGTCAAGTTGGGACAGGTCCTCTTTACGGACAAAAAGAACCCGGAGGTTCTCTACACATCCCCCGGGGCCGGCGTAGTTTCCGCAGTCAACCGTGGTGAAAAGAGAGTCCTGCTCTCCGTCGTGATCGACCTCGAGGGGGAGGAGGAGGAAGCCTTTCAGTCCTACCCTGCGGAAAAATTACCCACCCTCACTCGAGAAGAGGTCACCTCGAATCTGCTGGCCTCAGGTCTGTGGACGGCGATGCGCGCCCGCCCCTACAGCAAGGTTCCACCGCCAGGATCGGTCCCCCACTCCATTTTCGTCAATGCGATGGACACCGATCCCCTCCCAAACCCACCCCTCATCGCAAGCCGTGGTCGTGAAGATGATCTCCGCCATGGTCTCACCGTCCTCGCCGCGCTGACCGACGGGCCCCTGTTCCTCTGCCATGCTCCCGACGAGACCCCGCCCGGGGCCGAACTGGACTGCGTCACCCCCGCCACTTTTCAAGGCCCCCACCCCGCTGGTCTCGTCGGCACCCATATTCATTTCCTCGATCCTGTCTCCACCAAAAAGACCGTCTGGCACCTCAAGTTGCAGGATGTCATCGCCATCGGCACCCTCTTCACCACCGGTCGCATCGATGTCGGGAGGATTGTCGCCCTGGCCGGCCCCATGGCTGACAATCCCCGGCTCCTCCGAACCCGACTCGGTGCCTGCACCGACGACCTCATTGTCGATGAACTCAGTGAACCCACCGGCGAGGGCGCCCATCGACATTGCCGCATTCGGCCCAGCGAAGGCACCCGCGTTGTTTCAGGCTCCCTTCTCATGGGGCACACCGCCAAAGGCCCCCACCGCTACCTGGGCAGATATCACCTGCAGATCTGCGCCATCGAAGAGTATCCCAAAAGGGTCTTTCTGGAGTGGCACCACCCCGGGATCGATCGCTTCTCGGTGACCCGCCTGTTCATTTCCAAGTTTCTCCGCGTCACCAAGTTTCGATTCACCACCTGCACCCACGGCAGCGCCCGTGCCATGGTTCCCATCGGCACCTTTGAGAAGGTCATGCCCCTCGACATGCTGCCCACCTTTCTTCTCCGGGCCCTCCTCGTCGGCGACACCGATCAGGCCCAGGCCCTCGGCTGCCTCGAACTCGACGAAGAAGACCTCGCCCTCTGCACTTTTGCCTGCCCCGGGAAGTCCGACTACGGTCCCATCCTGCGGAAAAATTTAACCCAAATCGAACTCGAAGGATGAATCCACTGCGCCTTCTTCGAAACTTCCTGGACAAGCTCCACCCCCATTTCGAGGAGGGGGGCAAACTGGCAAAGTTGTATCCCCTCTACGAGGCCATCGATACCTTTCTGTTTTCCCCCGGCTTTGTCACCAAGGGCATCACTCATGTCCGCGATAATGCCGACCAGAAACGCATCATGATCACGGTGGGCGTCGCCCTCGGTCCCTGCGTGGCGATGGGACTCTACAACATCGGCCTCCAGGCCAATTTCGCCATGAGCGAGATGGGGATCGCGGCCGAACCCGGTTGGCGGGGCTGGGTCATGAACTTCCTCGGCATCGACTACGATCACTCCAGTCTCCTCTCCAACGTCTTTCACGGGCTTCTCTATTTTGCCCCCGTATTTCTCGTCTGCAATGCAGTGGGAGGCTTCTGGGAAGTTGTCTTCGCCACCATCCGAAAACACGAAATCAATGAAGGCTTCCTGGTAACAGGATTGCTCATTCCCTGCATCCTTCCTCCGACCATCCCCCTCTGGCAAGTGGCGGTCGGAACTTCATTTGGCGTCGTCATCGGTAAGGAAATCTTTGGCGGAACCGGCAAAAACTTTCTCAACCCCGCCCTCACCGCACGGGCATTTATCTTCTTCGCCTATCCCGTTCAGATGAGCGGGGATGCGATTTGGACCGCCGTGGACGGATTTTCCGGAGCCACTCCGCTGGGCATCGTCGCGGCAGACGGCATGGAGGCCCTCACCGCCGACATCAGTTGGACGACCGCCTTTGTCGGCCACGTCCAAGGATCCATGGGAGAAACCTCAGTCATCGCCTGCCTCATCGGAGCCACCTTCCTACTCTACACCGGCATCGGATCCTGGCGCATCATGTCGGCGGTGCTCATCGGCGCACTGGTCACCGCCACCTCTCTCTTCCTCATCGGCAGCGACACCAATCCCATGTTCCAAATGAACCCCGCCTGGCACCTCGTCCTCGGCGGCTTCGCCTTCGGCCTCATCTTCATGGCGACCGATCCCGTCTCCGCGGCCATGACCCAAACTGGACAATGGATCTACGGCATTCTCATCGGCTTCATGGTCATTCTCATCCGTGTCATCAATCCGGCCTACCCCGAGGGCATGATGCTCGCCATTCTTTTCGGCAACGTCTGCGCCCCGGCCATCGATGCCATGGTCGTCAAAGCTCACATCAAACGGAGGGCCCGACGTCATGGCTAACGAATCAGTATCCAGAACCCTCCTCGTCGCCGGACTACTCGCCGTGGTCTGTTCCGCATTGGTCTCCAGTTCGGCCATTCTCCTCAGGCCCGAACAGGCCAGGAACAAGGATCTCGACCGAAAGAAGAACATCCTCCAAGCCGCCGGCATCTACAAAGAGAAACTGGCCGTCGATGAGCAGTTCTCGCAGTTTGAAATCAAGGTGGTCGATCTCTCAACCGGTGAATTCCGGGACGATATCGATGCCGCCACCTTTGACCAGCGCAAGGCCGCCAAGAGCAACGACCAGGGCATGGCCATCACCGGGGAAGATGACATCGCCGGCATCAAACGTCGCTCCCTCTACGCGCTCATCTATATCGCCAGGGGCAGCAACGGGGATTTGGAGAAACTCATCCTCCCGGTGCACGGAAAAGGACTCTGGTCGACACTCTACGGTTACCTCGCCCTGGACTCCGACCTCACCACCATCAATGGGTTTGCCTTCTACGAACATGGGGAAACCCCGGGCCTCGGAGGTGAAGTCGACAATCCGCGCTGGAAGGCCCAGTGGATCGGCAAGCAGGCCTTCGCGGAAGACGGCACGGCATGGTTAGAGGTCCTCAAGGGAAAGACCAATCCCGACAGTCCAGACGCCATCCATCAGATCGATGGCCTGGCCGGTGCCACCATCACCTCCCGGGGAATCGATTCCCTGCTCCGCTACTGGCTTGGCGAACATGGATTCAAACCACTGCTGGACCAACTGAAATCAACGGAAGGAGAAACCGACCATGGCTGACAAATCATCACAGATCATTCTTGATCCCCTCTTCAACAAGAATCCGATTTCCCTTCAAGTCCTCGGAATCTGTTCCGCACTTGCCATCACCACTAAACTGGAAACGGTATTTGTGATGGCTGCAGCGGTCACCGCAGTGCTCTGCGTCTCCAACACAACAGTCAGCCTGATCCGAAAGTTTATTCCCGGCAGTATTCGCATCATCGTACAAATGACCATCATCGCTTCGCTCGTGATCGTGGTCGACATGATCCTGAAGGCCTACGCCTACGACATCAGCA
Source organism: Akkermansiaceae bacterium (assembly GCA_028822695.1). GTDB lineage: Bacteria > Verrucomicrobiota > Verrucomicrobiia > Verrucomicrobiales > Akkermansiaceae > JAPKDA01. The sequence goes on along the minus strand of JAPKDA010000021.1, from coordinate 20,313 downwards.
AACAGCTCTCCATCTTCGTCGGCCTCATCATCACCAACTGCATCATCATGGGACGGGCCGAAGCCTTCGCCATGAACAATCCGCCCGGCCCCAGTTTTCTCGATGGCCTCGGAAACGGACTCGGGTACAGCCTCATCCTCATCGTCGTCGGAACCTTCCGCGAACTTCTCGGCTCCGGCCGGCTTTTCGGCCACGTCATCCTCCCCCTCTCCACGGAGGGCGGATGGTATGTCTCCAACGGACTGATGCTCCTGCCACCCAGCGCCTTTTTCATCATCGGCCTCTACATCTGGGCGCTGAGAACCTGGAAAAAAGATCAAATTGAGGAGGACTGAACCATGCTTGAATCGTATCTCAGCATTTTCCTGACCGCCGTGTTCGTCGAGAACATGGCCCTCGCATTCTTCCTCGGGATGTGCACCTTTCTCGCCGTTTCAAAAACCATCGATACCGCTGTTGGACTTGGCATTGCGGTCATTGCGGTGATGACCCTGACCGTTCCCGTCAACAACCTCATCTACCAATACGTCCTGCAGGAAGGGGCCCTCGCCTGGGCCGGGATTCCCGACTCCGACCTCAGCTTCCTCGGCCTCATCTGTTACATCGGCGTCATCGCCGCCATGGTTCAAATCCTGGAGATGGCCCTCGATAAGTTCTTCCCGTCGCTCTACAACACACTCGGTATTTTCCTGCCACTCATCACCGTCAACTGCGCCATCCTCGGTGGGGTCCTCTTCATGGTCGAGCGGAACTACAACTTCGCCGAGAGCACTGTGTTCGGATTCGGAGCCGGGGTCGGGTGGGCCATCGCCATCGTCGCTCTCGCCGGGATCAGGGAGAAACTCAAATACAGTGACGTTCCCGCCGGGCTCCGAGGACTCGGCATCACCTTCATCACCGTCGGCCTGATCGCCCTCGCCTTCATGGCCTTTTCCGGCATCCAGCTATGATCACCTCACTCATCCCGGTCTTGGCCGTTTCAGAAATCCTCCTAGGCATCGTCGTCTTCACCGGGGTGACCCTACTGCTGGTCGTTGTCATCCTGATCGCCAAGGCTCGACTGGTAGAGAGTGGAGATATCACCATCCAGATCAACGACGACCCGGACAAGACGCTCACCGTGGCGGCCGGAGGGAAGTTGATGAATGCCCTCTCGGCAGAGGGGATCCTGGTCTCCTCGGCCTGCGGGGGCGGCGGAACTTGTGGGCTCTGCACGGTGAAGGTCCTGGAAGGCGGCGGGGACATCCTCCTCACTGAACTTACCCAGATCTCGAAACGCGAGGCCCGCGAGGGCGTGCGTCTGTCCTGCCAGGTCGCCGTGAAACAGTGCATGAAGATCGAAGTCCCCACCGAGGTCTTCGGAATCAAAAAGTGGACCTGTAAAGTCCGTTCCAATCTCGACGTGGCCACCTTCATCAAGGAACTGGTCCTCGAACTCCCCCCGGATGAGAACTTCGATTTCCAGGCCGGCGGCTTCATCCAGATCGACTGCCCCCCACACGAACTCAGTTTCGCCAACTTCGACATCGAGGAGCAATACCGGGCCACCTGGGACAAACACGACTTGTGGCGATACCGCTCGAAGGTGGAGGAGGAAGTGGTCCGCGCCTACTCCATGGCCAGCTGTCCCGAGGAGAAAGGAATCATCATGCTCAACGTCCGCATCGCCACCCCACCACCGAAGGCCCCCGAGTCGATCCCCCCCGGCCAGATGTCCTCTTACATCTACAGCCTCAAACCAGGCGACGAAGTCACCATCTCGGGACCCTTCGGTGATTTCTTCGCCAAAGACACGGACGCCGAAATGGTCTTTATCGGCGGCGGCGCAGGCATGGCCCCCATGCGCTCCCATCTCTTCGACCTGTTGGAACGAGTCCACTCCAAGCGCAAGATCTCCTTCTGGTACGGAGCCCGCAGTGTTTGCGAAATGTTCTATGTGGAGGAATTCGATCGCCTCCAGAAAGAACACGACAACTTTTCCTGGCAGGTAGCCCTCTCCGATCCCCTCCCCGATGACGACTGGGACGGCCTCACCGGATTCATTCATCAAGTCCTCCTCGATCAATACCTCAACGAACACCCCGCCCCGGAGGACTGCGAATACTACGTCTGCGGCCCGCCCCTGATGAACCAGGCGGTTCTCAAGATGTTGGACGACATCGGGGTGGAAGACGGTAACATTCTACTCGATGACTTCGGTATCTAGATCACTCCTCTTGCGCGTGGTGTGCGGCGCCCTCATCGGCGGCGCCCTCTCAGGCTGTCGGGAGGCCCCCTCCGCAGCCACCCCGCCGGGACACACGATTTCAGGATCCACCATGGGAACCTACTATCGGGTCTCCCTGCCGGCCCTGCCAGAGGGCATGCAGAAGGCCGCCCTGCAGGCCAGTCTGGACTCCAAATTGGACCGCATCGATGCCCTCATGTCCACCTACCGGGACGACTCCGAAGTCTCCCGCTTCAACCAATCGCGGGAGACCACCTGGTTCCCGGTCTCGATCGACACCGCCACGGTCGTGACTGCGGCCCTGGACGTCTTTGCGGAATCCAACGGCGCCTTCGACATCACCGTCGCCCCCCTCGTCAACCTCTGGGGATTTGGCCCCGGGGACCGAGAGGAAAAAATTCCCGACAACCAGCAGATCCAGGATCTCCTCGAGACGATCGGCTCCCGTCACCTCGAGGTCCGCCTCGAGCCCCCCGCCTTGCGGAAACATAAGGAAGCCCTCCAGATCGACCTCTCCGGAATCGCCAAAGGCTTCGCGGTCGATGCCCTCGCCACCGAACTGGAAAACCTCGGCCTCCGCAACTACCTCGTCGACATCGGTGGTGAAATGCGGGCCGCAGGCCACAAGAAAAACCAAACCCCTTGGAACATCGCCATCGAACGCCCCACCGCAAACCAACACGGCATCCAAACCACCCTGCCGCTCAGAGACATCGCCATCGCCACCTCGGGGGACTACCGCAACTGCTTCGACGTCGACGGTCAACGCTACTCACACGAAATCGATCCACGCAACGGTCATCCCATCCGCCATCAACTCGTCTCCGTCACCGTGCTGGACTCCTCCTGCATGCGGGCCGACGCCTGGGCCACCGCCCTCATCGTCCTCGGCCCCGATCGGGGGAAGGCACTCGCCGAACGATCCGGACTTCCCGTCTTTCTCATCGTCAACGCCGAACCCGACTTCGAGGAGATCGAGTCATCCGCCTTCGCCGTCCTCCCCCACTCACCCTGAACTCCCTCCATGTTTTTATTCCTCGCCACCCTCAGCGTGTTCTTCCTCGTCATCCTCCTGATGGCGATCGGCGTGCTCCTCGGAAAGCCTCCGATCACGGGAAGCTGCGGGGGACCCGACGGCTGTGACCTCTGCCACCTCAAGGGCGCTGCCGAATGCCCCCACAAGAACTCCTGCGAAACCTCCCCGCACCCGTAGCGGAAGTGCTGCTCCCCGTAGCAGAAGCGCTGCGCACTTTCGGTGGTTCCACCGCCCTCTCCCAATCAGTAATCAGAGGTCAGTAATTAGTATTCCGTCACCAGTGTTCCCCCTGGCCTCCGATCTCTGACCTCCGATCCTCCTTCTTCAAATCAGAGCAATCAGCAGTTAAATTCCGGTCTCCGAGCTCCAATTCACCCTTCGACCTCCTCCGTCCCCCCCAACAAAAACCCCTCCGCATCCATCCCCACTCCGGGCATCATCATGCTCTCCTTCCCCCCCGCCGGCATCACCGCCAGCCCCCCCTCCACCTCTTCCGCCGCAAAGCCCGGCAACAAGCGCCCAAAACTCCCCACCTTCCACAAAGCCTGCACCTGATCCAACCGGCGCACCTGCACCGCATCCGGCGTCGACACCGCCATGATCAACTCCTCCGTGCAATACCCCGCCCAAGTCTCCGGATCACCTTCCGTCTCCTCTTGCGCCTCTCCATCGAATCGAAACAAGCGCACCCGCTCACCCGGCCGTCCCAGTTCCCGCAAACTCCTCTGCAATTCCCGCCCCCCGACGGCATCCCGCACATCCTCCTGCAAAAATAGAGCCCGCAAATCATTCGACTCCAAGCCCTCATCCATCAACACCGCATGGGTCCGCGTCAGCGCCGGCAACAACTGCCCCCACTGCCGGCGCACCACCTCCGGAGCCTCTGTTCCCACCAACACCGGCCTCCCCTGCCCCAGATCTCCCGGCTCCGCCAACTGCAGCGCATTCACCACCAGACGCTTCACCTCTCCATACGGCAAGGCTGCCAATCGCCCCCACTCCCGCACCCAGGCCAATGCCACCTCATGGCTCCCCGCCAACTCCCGCGCCTCCCGCATGCCATGCACATAGTCCCTGACCTGCAACCACGTGCAGTCCCGCCACTCCCCCCCCTCATTCCACATCGCCGCCCTCTCCGACAACTTCGTCGACTCCAACAACTGCGAAATACTTCCCCTCGCCTCCTTGCGCTTCGCAATGGTCTCCCCCGCCAAGTAACTCATCGAATACCGCAAATCCAATCCCTTCGTCTCCTTCGGCGGCAATGGATCACCAAACGACACCCGCATCCCATACGGAATCCGCCGCGGCTTCTTCCAGAAAAACTTGTCCCGCTCACACGAGAAGATCGATCCCCACACCCCGTCCATGTAAACCGGTAGAATCGGACACCCCCCCTTCCTCGAAATCAGCGAAAAGCCACTCTTGATTTCATTCAGCTGCCCACTCCGCGACAGCTGCCCTTCCGGAAAAATACACACCACGCTCCCCTCTGCCAACGCCTCCGCGGCCACCCGGATCGCATCCTTCGCCCTCGATGCAGAAATCGGCACCGAATCAAACATCCGGGCGATGTGCCCCACCATCGGCAGCTCAAAATAATCCCGGATCATCAAGAACCGCACCGGCCGCGGACTCGCCGCGGATAGGATGAGAACATCCACAAAGCTCACGTGATTCGGCGTCAGCAACACCCCGCCTTTCTCCGGCATGCGATGCCCGTGAAACACCTCAATCCGATACACCAGCCGCACCACCCCCAACACCATCAACCGCACAAACTCCCGCGGCAACAAACGCAGCACGTAGATTGTCGCCGCCACCACGACCATCGACATCACCAGGAACTGCACATTCGGCGGCATTCCCATCCGCTCCATCCCCGCCTGCAGCAACACCCCCACCGCCCCGGCCAGACTGTTCATCAGCGTCAAGGCCGAGAGCACCGCCCCACGTTTGTCCGCCGGACTCTTGTCCGCCACCGTCGCATGCAGAGGCACCAAAAACACCGCCGCTCCAAATCCCGCCAAGCCCAGCATCCAATAAAGATAGCCCGTCCCAGGCTGCGCAAATCCCAACGCGATCATCGCCACCATCATGATCAAGCCCCCCAACGGCGTCAGCCCCAACTCGATCTGCCGCCTGCTCACCACCCCCGCCAAAATACTCCCCACCGCAATCCCCACTCCCGAGAACAACAGCATCACCGCCAAATCCCGACCCATCCCCGGTCCCCCTCCAAAGCGCTCATCCGCCAACTGAATGACCACCATGTTGATGAATCCCGCAAAGCCCCAAAAGAAGGCCACCCCCATCGCACACAATCGCAACGCCCTCGTGTTCCAGATCAACCCTAGATCACGGAAGTGCGACCAAGCCTTGCTCGGCGTATAGCGCTCCGTGGACAACGGCTTCGTCTTCTGCACCCCATGCGCCATCAAGACCGACATCAACCCACCAACCCACAACACCGTCCCAATAAAGATTCCCGCGTCCCAACCGCTACTCCAGCTTCCCAACTCGCTGTCAAACCACCAACTCCCACCGACCTGGCCCAACAGAATCGCCAAGATTACACTCCCCTCCATCACCCCACTTCCAAACGCCAATCTCCGCGAGCCCACCAACTCCTTCACCACACCCATCTTCGCCGGACTCACCACCGTCGACTGACTCGTCAACAGAAAGAGCACCACGAACGACAACACCAAGTGCTGCGCCCACAAGGCCGCTACCAACAAGCCCAACAAAATCAACTGCCCCCATGCCGCAGCACGCAGGACATGGCTCTTCGAAAAATGATCCGCCACCCACCCCGCCGTCGGAGCAAGCAGAATGAACGGCAGCACCCCCGCCAAAGCCACCACATACTTAGTCCCCTCAAACCCACCCTCCGTCGACACCAACCACGCCCCCAGCGTCACCAGCACGAACTTCGCCACATTGTCATTGAACGCATTCTGCGCCTGCATCCCCGCCAGACTCCAAAACGACCACCATTGACGGCGGCTCGGTTCATGCGGAATCTCATCGGACACACACCTGTTCTAACGACAAATCCCTCCCCCACAAAATTGATTCTCGGCATTCTTTCATCACCCCCACCGATCATCCTCCTCCCCCTTTTGGACTGCGGTGGCAGCCTGCCCTTCGTCGCTTTAGCGAAGAAGGGAGTGAGGCACGAACGGCGACACCGCTTTCGCGCAGCACAACCGCTGATTCTCTCACCCCCATTCGATGTTCAAGGTTCTCCTCTCCCCCCAATAGCCAGTAACCGATAACCGGCCGCAGGCCCCTACTTCCTCGGCCAAGCCACATGCAAATGCGTGGAGTGGCCCCGGCTTCCCGGCCCCAAAACCTCCGTCGCTCCCAACTCCCGGCAGCGCTTCATGAACGCCCGATAGGTCGGGTGCCCGTAGCGGATCTTCTTCCCGTTCAAAGTATCAATGTCGAATCCTACCCCACAGTAGTGGCGCGAATTGCAACTGTGCGAACCACCCGCAAACTCCGTGATGCGAAAGGTGTAGCCCTCGTTGGCCATGGTCATCAGCGCCTTGAGCATCCGCACATCCAGCGCAGTCGCACCGCCCGGACCATTGCCATAGTAGCTCCGCTTCGCCCCCCGACCCGTCGCCGACTGCGTGAGGTTGTCCCGCGCGGTCGCCGAATCACTCACCCCGCTCACATGGAAATCCAAGAGCGACACTCCCGAGTGCCTCAGCAACCCCGCCGCCAATCCGGCCCGCTCCCCACCATTCGAGCTTGCCCCAAGCTCCGCCGACACCGCGCCGGGCAGGAGAACTAAAACAGCCACTAAGGCCCTGAGAATACGAAGATTGAGAAATAAGCGAGGCATGACGGCCGCGGGGGATAGGGGTATCCCCCCACCCACGCAACTCCCTTTCATTCACATTGTTACGCTCTTCCTGACAACTTAGGCCGTGCTCCCCATTCCTCCGCGTTTTTTCCTCCCAGCCAGCCTTCAGAAAACAATCCATGCCCGCCAGAACCCTAGTAAGTAATTGAATCAAAGCCTACTCCGACTTCGAAGCAGCTCCTCCATCATCCCTCGGCGACGCCTTCTTCTTCTGCGGCTTCCCTTCTCCGGACTCCCCGCCCTCGCCCCACCCCCAAACGAAACGCGGCGCCCCACAGGACGCCGCTTAAAAATTAAGGTTCTGAAAAATCCAATCAGGACAACGCCGCCACAATCGCTTCTTTCGTAATCCCCAACTCCGCCATCACGGTGTCGCCAGGAGCACTGATGCCAAAGCGATCAATCCCGATCACCTGACCAGCCGAGCCAACATACTTCCACCAAAGACCGGTCACCCCGGCCTCGATTGCCACGCGCTTCGTGCAGGCCGCCGGCAACACCGACTCCTGATACTCCGCGGTCTGACGATCAAATCTCTCCAAACAAGGCATCGAAACCACCCGCACCCCGCCGCCAAGCTCAGCAGCAGCATCAACCGCTGCACCCAACTCGGAACCAGTGGCCATGATGATCGCTTCCAGAGCGCCTTCTTCCTTCTTCACGACGTAACCGCCATGAAACGCACCCTCGCGGCGAATCTTCGCCGGAAGTTCGCTGAGCGTCTTCACTTTCTGACGGGACAAGATCAACGCCGTCGGACCATCAGTCCGGAACATTGCCGCCGCCCAAGCACCGGCGACTTCCTCCGGATCACCAGGACGGATCACATCCAGGTTCGGAATCACCCGCAGGCCGCTCACCGTTTCCACAGGCTGGTGCGTCGGTCCGTCCTCACCAACTCCCACCGAGTCGTGCGTAAAGATGTATGTCACCGGTAGCCCCGCCAATCCAGCGAGACGAATCGAAGGCCGGACATAGTCCGCAAAGACCAGGAAAGTCGCCCCACTCGGACGGAAGAGGCCATCATAGGCAATCCCGTTGCAAATCGCACCCATCGCGTGCTCGCGAATGCCAAACCAAATGTTCCGGCCCTCGGGATTCTCCGCAGAGAAATCACCGCCGTCCTTGATGTAGTTCTTCGTCGATCCATAGAGATCAGCCGAGCCACTGATCACCTGTGGCACGGCCTTGGCCACCGCATTGATCACCGCTCCACCCGATCCACGCGTCGCATCAGCGTAGCCGTCCTCGAACTCCGGAATTTGATCGAGCAAATCGCTCGGAACCGCCTTGGCCACTCCGTTCACCAACTCTTCAGCCAACTCCGGATTCGCCGACGTCCAAGCCTCATAGGTCGCTTCCCACGCCGCACTGCCCTTCGCGGCCTCTGCCGCATGCTCCGCAAAGTATGTCCGCGTCTCTTCACAAACTGAGAACGACTCTGCTGGCAAACCCAGGCCTTCATGCGCCTCAGCCGCAAACTTCGCACCGCCTTCGCCGTGCCCCGCTGCCGTCCCGGCCACCTGCGGAATTCCTTTTCCAATGAGCGTCTTCGCAATGACCACCGTCGGCTTGCCGCTGTCACTGTCCTTCGCTCCCTGCACCGCATCGCGCACCGCAGAAAGATCATGACCATCCACCTGCACCGCATTCCAGCCAAGCGACTCGAAGTACTGCGCCGTGTTCCACCCCTGCGTGACCTTCGCCATCGCATCGAGCGTCACATCATTGCTGTCATAGATCAGAATCAAATTATCGAGGCGGTTGTGTCCGGCAAAGGCGATCGCCTCCTGCGCAACCCCCTCCTGCAAACATCCATCACCGGCCAAGGCGACGACATGGTGATCAAAGAGTGTGTGGTCAGCCGTGTTGTATCGGGCCGCCGCACGCTTCCCGCTCAACGCATATCCTACCGCATTGCCAACACCCTGACCCAATGGACCAGTCGTTGCCTCCACCCCAGGGGTCTCCTCAAATTCCGGGTGACCCGGCGTGATACTGTGCAACTTGCGGAAATCCTTCACCGCCTGCAACGGGACATCGTAGCCCGACAGGTGCAGCCACCCGTAGAGAAACATCGATCCGTGACCCGCCGACAAGACGAAACGATCCCGGTTCAACCACTTCGGCTTCTTCGGATCATACCGCAAAACATCTCCGAACAAAACGGCTCCAATCTCCGCACAACCGAGCGGCAATCCCAAATGCCCCGAAGAACACGCATGCACTGCATCGATTGCCAATCCACGGGCCTCATTGGCAGCTTTCCCTAAAATCTCTGAATTCATCGGCGCGGACCATCCCGAACCACCTCGATTCATGCAAGCCGTAATACAGCCTGTCCAATGAATGACGCTTCTCGCCAAGCCCCAATCCACTCATCCCCAGCCTCCTCAGCCTCCTCAGCCTCCTCATCCCCCAATACAGCAACGCTGGAGCCCCTTCCCCCCTAATCACTGATAACCGATCTCCAATAACCAGATGCGCAGCATCTACTCCACCTCCGACGCCTCGATAGTCGGCCCATCCCGCGGTCGGAAACGGCCTGGAAGCCAGGTCGTCGCTTCCACCGCCTTGATCTGAACAACGTAAAGCCTCTTCTCGTCCCCACTGTGCACCTCCGCCATGAAGCTCAGATCAACCTGGGCCATGATCGCGTCACGTCGCCCGAATTTGCGGGGCTCGGTCTCCAGGGCCTTCGAAATTTTCCAATGCTCTCCCGTCTCCCGCTCCACATAAGCATGCAGAGTATAGCGATCCTCATAGTCGTGCAGCAGATAGCTCTGCCAGCGCTCCCGATCGTAACCAGACACGTAGACTTCACTCTCCTCCCCCCAAACCAACATCCTCGTCAATTCGCTTGGCTGCTTCTCCATGTATTCCTTCCAGGACATATCCCCGATCTCCTCAAAGAACTGCCAGTAAACCTTTGGCATCTTCCCTTCCGGTAAAATCACCATCGTTCGCGACCGCCCGTCGGGAACCTTCACCCGGAAGGCAAATACACTCCCCTCACCACCAGGCGCAGGAACCCGGTTCTTGAGCTCGATCTCGTAGTCCCCCGGCGTATTGATGGGCTCATAGAGACGAGTGAACTTCTCTCCCAAAGTATCCGACCCATACACATACGGCAGCGCCGCCCGCGCCGTCGTCGCATTCAAATATCCCCGCGCCACCATCTCAGCCTGACCCGCCTCGGGATCGTCCGCCCAAAGCTTTCCTAGCTCCGTATTCTTGGCAGGCTCCAACACCCGGACTCTCGGCCCATCACTATCTGGGCCCATCCAGAAAATCGTCCCCCAGATCAAAGCAATCACAAACAGTAAGGTGACCCCCACCGTTGTTTTCGGCGCCTTCTCCATCAGTGATTCGAAAAACCCATCCGCGGACTGCTCCCGTCCTCGGTGATCCATCAATCTCTGCTTCTTCCGCTGAAATCCATGCGCTGCCTGCGCCGCCTCCCGCCGAACCAAAATCTGTGACTTCAGCGGCAACGCTTTCACCGGCGCATCCAATTGCACCACTTCCTCCACCTGCGGAGGAGTCTCGGCACTCGGCGGCACCACTTCCTCGGCAGGATCCTCTCCATCCGTCCGCTTCTCCTGCCGGGCCATACGCTCGTCGAAATGACCCATCGTGTTCGCCAAACTCTCCAATGCCTTCGCCAAAGTCGCATCCACCATACTCCCCGCATCCACTGGTTTTGCTTCAGGCGGCGGCACCTTCCGATACCGTTCGATCAACACCTCCGAGTGCTTCCTCAGTGACTTGAGATCCACCTGCGAAAACTTGTCCGGCAACGTCATCCCCACCGGAATCGCCATCACCTCATCACCCGGACGACGGCGCAAATACACCTCGCAATCCGGGCACCTCACTTCAGCCGACGGAGAGTCATCATCAAAGGTAACTTCCGCGCCACAAGCCGCGCATTTCAACAATACTTGCATATGATGTTCTGTCCCTCCCCCCTAGGGCGAGACAAGCTAGATCACACACAACCACGCATCCCGAGACAAGCCCGAAGATAATGCCACGGATAGATTAAGTAGTCACTTCAGGCACCAAGCCACCGTGGACTTCTCACTGATCTCCTCCTTCACCGGCCCCATCCCCTTGTGACTCCCATCACAAAACGGCTGACTCGCCGAATGACCACAGGAACACCAAAAGTAAGTCCCCGGTTCCATCTCCTGCACACAAGGTTTGCGGTCACAAATTTTTGGCCAGCCATCCTCAACCAACAGCCAAAGCCCTGTGCTAAACAAGCACCCAGTAAAAACAGCCCCCTTCACAGCCTCGCCTCCGCCCTCAACCACTCCTCAGCGAGGAGCTCAGTCCTCCAACACCGCCACCGGCACCCGCATCTCAGCACCCTCCGGTGCCACATCCGCCTCTGCAGTCACACCCACTCCCTCGTAAGTGTGCATCGGCACCACGCGGACAAAAGTCGCCGTCAGCCAAGAGAATAAGCAAAGGGAGGAAAGAATAACAAAGGCGCGAATCTTCATTCGATGAGCAATTTTGGGGGTGAATCCGCAGTGAGTCTACCGGATTTGTCAAGAAACACAACCCATTTCCATGCAATCTCCCGGACGCAGCCTCGCGACACCTCCCCCATTGTCGGACACTCCCCACCCGATCAACAAAAAAAAACGCCTCCACCTAACAGAGGTCCAGCTCTTGCCCAACTCCGACTCCCCAAAATCCCAATCTGCGTAATCTGCGGATCCTCTCTCCCATTCAAAATTCGGCGTTCGACGTTCTTCCTCCCCCCACTACCTCACCCTCCCCACCACCGCTGGCGCACTCGTATTCCCATACCGATCCACCGCACTCACCGCAATCGCATCCGGCGCACCCGAAAGCGTCAGCGACCCCAGATTCCCCGGCACCACTTTCACCAAAGTCCACCTCTTCCCATACCGCGCCTGCACCGCATACTTCGCCGCACCCGCCACCCGGCTCCACCGCAGCCCCACCCCACTCCCACTCTTCGCCGCCGAAATTCCCGGCGTCCCGGGAGCCTTCTTGCTCAACCACGGCATCGGCGGCACCAACGCCGGCTCCTGATACTTACTCTTCTGCAAGGTCGCACTGATCCCCCCTCGACTCGTCATCAACGCCTTCGCACTCCAGTGCACATGCCCAGCATAGTTGCGCCCGATCGTCCGGGAATACTCCACCTGATTCACAATCTCACTCGCCGGCCGCCCCGGATCATCCGTCGATTTGATCCGCGAAGTCGCAATCCCCGGCCACACCGGACGACTCCCCTGCCTCCGCCACCAGGTCAGCAACGAGGTGTAACTCTGCGGCCCCTTGATCCGCCAATAAAGCTGCGGCGACATGTAATCGCACCACCCGTTCTTCAACCACTTCCGCGAATCCGCCGCCAAATGCTCGCAAGCATCGATCCCCGCCTCCGTTCCCTGAGGCACCCCCGGCCTCCAAATCCCAAACGGACTGATGCCCACCCGCACCCATGGCTTGGCCTTCTTCACCCCCTGATACATGTCCTTCACAAACCCGTCCACTGCGGACCGCCGCTGCGACGGCGACTTCCCATCCGGAAAAGTCGGCGTGGCCACCCCGTTCTTCACGTCAGGATACGGATAGAAGTAATCATCGATGTGCAGCCCATCCACATCGTAACGCCGCACGACATCCAACATCACCGAGAGAGCACGCTGCCTCGACGTCGACACCGAAGGATCCATCCACTTGTAGTTCTTGAATCGCCGGATCAACGAAGGATGCGTCTTCGTAATGTGATTCGAAGACACCGGCATGCTCGCATTGGACAACGCCCGGAATGGATTAAACCACGCATGCACCTCGATCCCCCGCTTGTGCGCCTCCGCGATACAGAACTCCAGCGGATCATAACCCGGCGATTTCCCCATCGTCCCGGTCAGCCACGGACTCCACGGCTCGATCGACGAACGATACACCGCGTCCCCGTGCGGTCGGACCTGAAAAATAACCGCATTCATGTTCAACGACGCCATCCGATCCAGAATCGCAATCAACTGCCCCCGCTGCGCACTCCCACTCAGCCCCTTCGAACTCGGCCAATCGATGTTATAGACGCACGCCACCCACGCCCCCCGAAATTCCCGCGCCACCATCGGCACCTTCTCCCGGCTCGGCGCATAATTCTGCCCCGAAGCCGCCAAGGTCATCCCCAACAAAACACCCACAACCCATCGATTCATCACCCCTAGAACGTTTCAGAAACCTAAACCATTTCCAAGTTCCAATCCCCCAATATGGAGCGCGGGTTTTCAACCCACCCCAGAGCCCATCCGCCCCTGTCAAATCCACCCCCAAGTCCTCTTCGCGTTAATTCGCGTCTATCCTGACCGCCGTAGCAAGCAATGCGCGAAGGCTGGTTCGCGGTTCCCTCTCCCCCAATAACTGATAACCAATAACGGGCCCCCCGCGCCCCTACGGATTCAGCTTCGCCAAACTCTTCGCCGAAAACACTCCGTTCTTCCGCACCAGCTTCCCATCGAACCACATCTCCCCACCGCCCCAGTCAGAGCGCTGGATGTTCACGAGGTCCCAATGCACCTGCGATCGATTCCCGTTGTCGGCATCCTCATAGGCCTGCCCCGGTGTGAAGTGAAACGACCCTGCAATCTTCTCATCGAAAAGAATATCCCGCATCGGCTCCCGGATCTCCGGATTGAAACCGATCGCGAACTCACCAATGTAGCGCGCTCCCGGATCGGTATTGAGAATCTTGTTCAGCGCCTTCGTCTTCCCACCGGCTGCCTCAGCCCTGACGATTTTGCCCTTCGAAAACTCCAATTTCACACCATCAAAAGCGATCCCCTGATAAATACTCGGCGCATTGTAGTTCACCACACCCTCCACCGAATCCTTCACCGGCGAGGTGAAGCACTCTCCATCGGGAATGTTGTAGTTACCCCCGGAAGCCAGTGCCGGAATGCCTTTGATCGAAAACCGCAAATCCGTCCCCGGCCCCTTCAGATGAACCTGATCCGTCTTGTCCATCAACTTCACCAGAGCCCGCATCGCCGGAAGCATCGCCTTGTAGTCGAGCAAGCACACCCGGAAGTAAAAATCCTCGAACGCCTCGGTGCTCATCCCCGCCATCTGCGCCATCGACGGATGTGGCCAGCGCAGCACACACCACTTCGTCTTCCGCACCCGGTGATTCATCACATTACGCATCTCGCGCATCGCCAACCCCATATTCTTGGCCGGCACATCGCTGCACTCAGTGATGTTGTGACTCCCCCGCAACGCGATGTAGGCATCCATGTCCTTCATCTCCGCAAGCTGATGCTTCGCAATCGCCTTATACTGACTCGTCGTCGCGCCAGAGAGCATTTCACGATTCAAACCATTCGAACTCACCCGTAAAAACGGCTCCGCACCCTTCGCTCGGGCTTCCCGGATCAGGGCAATGCCCATCGCATCCGGCACATCCGCCAGATCGATGAGAACCTTTTCCCCCTTCTTCAAGGCTGTGGAGTACCGCACCACCTGGCGGGCCAACTGATCAATCCGAGGGTCGTGCATCGTCCTCAAGCTCGACTAATGCTGCTCCCGCCACTGCTCGTAAGTCTCTGCTCTCGGAGCATCTTTATCATCTCCGAGGTCAGGGTTGTTCGAGTCCAGGCGTCGAGCCAAGTGCGAGTCGTCAAAGGCCCCACCACCAGCCGAGCGGTGATCCACCGTCTGGCAAGCGCTCAGCGAGAGACCAAGAACAGCACAAGATAACAATAAGGGTGCGCGCATCATGTCGGGCAGACTATGCCGAAGCCAGAGGCTGACCGCAAGCCAAAGCGCTCCGCACCAAGTGCTTTCAGCCGAGTAATCAGGGCCAAGCCCCCCAGGAACGTCGCTCCCCCTCCTCCCTCTCAGAAATCAGTCTCAATCAGTGAAATCAGCGGTCCTCTCCCCCCGCTCCGAGCTCCCCATTCAGGATGCTGCCTTCGATGTTCGGACTTCGGCGCCTGCCCCTCCGTCGCTTCAACGAAGGGGGATTCTCCCAACTCAGCATTCCCCCTTCCGCATTCCACATTTTTCCTCCAACCTCCCCCCATGCTTCGCCTCGGTGTTCTCGGTTCCGGCTCCGGCTCCAACATGCAAGCGATCCTCGACGCCATCCGCGAGGGCCGCCTCAACGCCGAAATCGTCCTCGTCCTCTCCGACAACCCCGAGGCATTCATCCTCCAACGGGCCAAGGATGCCGGCCTCCCCACCGCCCTCATCGACTGCCGGGGCTACGCCCAGAAATTCCCCGTGGAAGCCCAACTCGAGACCGCCACCGCCCTCCGTGACGCCGGAGCCGAGCTCGTCTGCCTCGCCGGATTCATGCGCTTGGTCAAACAACCCCTCCTCGACGCCTTTCCCGGCCACATCCTCAACATCCACCCCTCCCTCCTCCCCGCCTACCCCGGCCTCCACGCCTGGGAGCAAGCCGTCGACGACGGCGCTACCGAGAGCGGCTGCACCGTCCACCTCGTCGATGCCGGCATGGACACCGGCCCCATCATCTCCCAAGCCCGGGTCCCCATCCTCCCCGGCGACACCGCCGCCACCCTCCACGCCCGGATCCAAATCGAAGAACACCGCCTCTACCCCGAGGCCATCCTCAAAGTCGCCAAAAAGTAGCGCGGGCCTCCAGCCTGCGAAAGCCCCCCGAGACCGCGGACTTCAGTCCGCCCCAGAGCCCATCAGCTCTCCCGGCCTTCGACTTGACGCCTTGCGACCTTCGACGGCGCTCCGGCGCCCTACTCCACCGTCACCGACTTCGCCAAATTCCTCGGCTGATCAATCGCGCAGCCTCTCAACCGCGCCACGTGATACGAGAACAACTGCAACGCCACCGTCGCCGGAATCACCGCCGCATGCAACGGAGCATAAGGCACCTCAATATATGAATCCACACACGACCTCGCCTCCTCATCCCCTTCCGTGATAATTCCCAAAATCGGCGCACTCCGCGCCTGACACTCCGCCACGTTCCCAAGCGTCTTGTCCTTTCCCGGCCCGTGGTTCAGCAGCGCTACCACCGGCACATTGTCTTGCAACAAGGCAATCGGTCCGTGCTTCAACTCCGCAGCGTGATAACCCTCCGCGTGAATATAAGAAATCTCCTTTAACTTCAACGCCCCCTCCAAGGCCACCGGATACATATACCCCCGGCCGATGTAGAACGCGTTCTCAAAGTCCGCAAACTGCTCCGCCACCTTCGCGATCCGATCATTCTGCTCCAGAACCTTCTCCACCAACAACGGCAACGCCTCGATCTCGCGCACAAACTCCATCCCGCGCTCCCGCGACATCCGCCTGCTCCGCGCAAATTTTAACGCAATCATCAGGAGAACCGACACCTGTGAAGTAAACGCCTTCGTCGAGGCCACACTGATCTCCGGTCCGGCATGCAGATAAACCCCCCGCCCGGTCTCCCGCGCGATCGTCGATCCCACCACGTTGACCAATCCAACCACTGTCGCCCCCTTGTCCTTCGCCTCCCGCACCGCCGCCAGCGTGTCGGCCGTCTCACCACTCTGACTAATCGCAATCACGAGGTCCTTGCTGCCCACGATCGGGTTCCGATACCGAAACTCTGCCGCCTGCTCGACCTCCGCAGGGAATCCCGCAAAGTCCTCCACCGCATACTCCCCGACCATGCCGGCATTCATCGAGGTCCCGCAACCCACCACCAACATCCGCTGAATGTCCGCCAGATCACGCGCCTCAAGGTTCAATCCCGACAAAATCGCCGTCCCCCGATCCGAATCCAATCGACCCCGAATCGTATTCCGAATCGTCTCCGGCTGCTCGAAGATCTCCTTGAGCATGTAGTGCTCGTATCCGCCCTTCTCCGCCGCGTCCGCCGACCAATCGATCTCAGAAGTAGCCCGTGACACCGGCGTGGAATCCAAAGTCCGGATTTCCACATCCCCAGCCACGATCCGGGCAACGTCGTTGTCATCCAAATAGATCACCTGCCGCGTGTGCTTGATGATCGCCGAAGCATCCGAAGCCACAATCGTCTCATCTTCCCCCAGCCCGATCACGATCGGCGACCCGCGCCGCGCCACGATCAACACCCCCGGCTCCTCAGCCGAAATACACGCCACTCCAAAGGTCCCCTGGACCTCCTTCAACGCCGCAGTCAAGGCCACCAGTAGATCACCTTCATAGTGACTCTCCACCAAATGCGCGAGGACCTCTGTATCGGTCTCCGACAAAAATTCATACCCGTCAGCTCGCAAGCGTTCCCGCAACGAATTGTGATTCTCAATGATCCCATTGTGCACCAGCGCGATCCGCTCCTTGGAAAGATGGGGGTGCGCATTGTTCTGGGTCGGTGGCCCGTGCGTCGCCCAACGCGTGTGCGCGATCCCACAAACAGAACCATCCAAATCAACCGATGCCCTCTCTGTCAGTGCATCGGCCAGCCCCTGCACCTTCCCCGCCTGCTTCTCGAGCAACAGCCCTTCTCCCGCCTGCAAAGCAACTCCAGCCGAGTCGTAACCCCTGTATTCCAGGCGTCTCAGACCATTCATCAAAAACGGCACTGCGGGCCGCATTCCGGTATATCCAACGATTCCACACATGGTTCTTATCTTTCTGGTATCTCTGTTTTTCTCTCTGGGTTCCGGGCCCCAGATTCTTCTTACTCACATCAAATCTCTCTCTACCGATTCATTCGGCCTCGTCGTTACCCCCGGACCGATCTTCCGACCGGGGTAAATCGCAGTATGGATCCCCGTATGCACGAAGTCCCCCGCAATCATTCCAAACTTCCGCCGCCCCGTATCCACCAACTCCCCCGCCACCATACTCCGGTGGTTCTTCCCGTCGTGGCGCAAATTACTGGTGATCGTTCCCGCTCCTAAATTCACCTTCGATCCCAAAATCGTGTCCCCCAAATAACTCAAATGCCCCGTCGAACTCCCGTGCCCGATGATCGAGTTCTTGACCTCCACCGACTGCCCCACATGACAGCCGTCCCCGATCGAAATACTCCCGCGCAAATAACAGTTCGGCCCGATTTTGCAGTTCTTCCCGATCAACACCTTCCCTTCCACATACACCCCCGGCAACACCTTCGTCCCCTCACCCACGATCAAGGTCCCCTCATCAAATTCGATCACCCGCTCATTCGGGCCCGCTTCCTGACGCGGCACCACATACTCATTCACCCGCAGCAAATCCCACGCGTAACGCACCAAAAACGATTCCTCCGAACCCATCGCCACCACCGCATCCGCCGGGCGATCACCACGTCCCGTCCACGCCAACACATCCCCCTCATGCGACTCCAACACCGCCGGGCCATCTGTCCCGAGCAGCAAACTCCAATCCGCCGCCGACACCCACGCATTCTCCACCAAACTCACCGCCGCACCACCTGCCAACTCTTCCTGCCACGCCCGAAACTCACCCCCACCCACAAACTGCTCGCCCACTCCACCACTCAACGGCCAAAGCGCAACTTCTCCCTCCGCGGCCACCATGCTGACCACGCTCATCGGCTTGTTCCCCCTTGTTCTGTTTGCATTGCTTCTGGAGCGTTGAAATTTCTAAACGCCAATCGTCGATTGCACCGCTGCGACCAATTTCGCCGACTGCTCACCAGCCAGCACCGCATCCTTCGCCTCAACCAAAATTCGAATCTTTTTCTCTGTCCCCGAGTAGCGCACCAGCGTCCGCCCCTCGTCGCCAAAGGCCGCCTCTGCCGCCCCGATCGCCTCCACCAAAGCCGGAATCGACTCGATCGGTGGCTTCTCCTTCACCTTCAGGTTCACCAACTGCGCCGGATACTCGCTCATGCAATCCGCCAATTCCGCCAGCGTCGCACTCTTCGCCTTCATCACCTGCAACACCTTCAGCGCACTCATGATGCCATCCCCCGTCGTCGCGTGATCCGCAAAGATAATGTGCCCGGAATTCTCTCCGCCCAGCGCATAGTTCTTCTCCCGCATCCGCTCCAACACCAGCCGATCACCCACTCCCGTCGTCTCCAACGAAATTCCATCCGCCGCCAGCGCATCGCGCAACCCCAGATTGCTCATCACCGTCGCCACCAGCGTATTCCCCCGCAGCTCACCGGATTCATGCAGCGCCTTCGCACACAAACACAAAACCCGGTCCCCGGAGATCACCGCTCCGTTCGCATCCACAAAAATCACCCGGTCCGCATCACCATCAAAACAAATTCCGATGTCCGCACCGTGTTCCTTCACTGCCTGCGCCGCCAACTCCGGATGCAACGCGCCGCACCCCTCATTGATGTTCCGCCCGTTCGGCTTGGTCGCCAACTTGATGACCTCCGCCCCCAACTCTTCAAAAATCAACGGCCCCACAAAGTAGCCCGCTCCATTCGCGCAATCCACCACCACCTTCAACCCCTCCAGGGAACCCGCCCCCACCGCGCTCTTCGCAAATTCAATATAACGACCCACCGAGTCGTCCACCCGCACCGCCTTGCCTACTCTCACCCCCGGCTCCGGGCCTTCCAAACGTCGGTCATGCAACATCCGCTCGACGGTCGCTTCCAACTCATCCCCCAGCTTGTAGCCGTCCGGCCCGAAAATCTTAATCCCGTTGTCCACATACGGATTGTGCGACGCCGTCAACATGATCCCCGCATCACAAGCCATCGAACGCGTCAGATGCGCCACCGCCGGCGTCGGAATCGGACCAGTCAACAAGACCATCGCCCCCTCCGACACCAACCCACTGGTCAGCGCCGTCTCCAACATGTAGCCCGAAATCCGGGTGTCCTTGCCAATCACCACCTTGTGCTTGCCACTTTTACCCGCCTTGAGGGCCCGCGCCACGGCACGCCCCACCTTCAACGCCAATTCTGGCGTGATCGGATACTCATTCGCTACACCTCGGATCCCATCCGTCCCAAATAAATTTTCTGCCATGCGGAGGCCCTGTCTATGCCTTAAACTTGTTAATAAGACAAAATCAATAGTCTGACACTTTCGATGGATAAGTTTGATGTAATTTGACTATTCCGACGGAAGCTTCCTCATTCCGCATCCCCACTTCGATCGTTAAACTTACCTCGTGCCTCGATCCTCCATCCAAGCCCTCCGACAGCGCCTCCTCGACACCGGCTACCGTCCCCTGTCCCTCCGGGACGCACGGCACTTTCCCCAAAAAATC
>JAPKDA010000224.1 GCA_028822695.1 Akkermansiaceae bacterium | reverse complement strand
GTAGGTGGGGAACTGGGTTCTTAGGGTGTGGGCGTCTTCGAAGCGGTCGAATCGGCAGAACAGGTCTGCGCTGTAGTGGACTTCCTCTCGGGTGACGTCGGCTGGGAGTTTCCAATAGAAGTAGGGCGAGTTTAGGTGCTCAGCGGTGTTCTTGATGAGCATGACGATGCCCTTCAGTTTGCGGAGGCGCCGTCCGACGGCGAGGGAGATTGGGGTGAACTGGGAGGCGAAGAAGTAGAAGGATTGGTTGGGAGGTTCCGGAGTGTGGACGAAAAGCGCTTCTCCGTTTTGGAGGCGAATGGTAGCGGCTTGGTAGGTCATGAGGTAAGTATGAAGAGAGGGGTCGGACAGAGACTGGGTGAGGGGGCTTGCCAAGGTGGGGTATGTTGATGCAGGATGAGCCCATGGCATTCATCAGGGACGCGAGGGCTGGGGCGACCCGGCGGCCAATGCAGCGAATTTATGTGATCCACGAGGCGGTGCTGGAGGGGACCTACCCGAATTGCCGGACCCTCGCGGAGCGGCTGGAGGTCACCGACAAGACGATCCAGCGGGACATCACCTTCATGCGGGATGAGTTGCAGTTGCCGCTGGAATACGACGACAAGGTGCACGGCTACAGCTATTCGCAGGATGTGAGTGACTTTCCGGTCTTCGAGTTGGGGGCTGCGGAGTTGGCAGGATTGTTCCTTGCCCGGCATGCGTTGGATGCGGTGCGGGGGACCGGGTTGGAGGAGACGATGCGGGAGGTCTTCACGAAGCTGACCAAGATGATCGAGGGCCAGGTGCAGTTCTCTTGGTCGGAAATGGATCGGGCCTTTTCGCGCAAGACGCCGGGGGTGGCGAAGGCGGACTTGAAGCTCTTCGGGCGCTTGGCCGAAGCGTTACTGCAGCGGCACGAGATTGGCTTTCACTATCGGAAGCTGGGCGCGGAGGCGGCGGAGGCGCGGCGGATCCAGCCCTATCATCTCGGGGAGGTCGATGGGTGCTGGTATGTGATCGGCATGGATCTCGATCGGGAGGCGTTGAGGACCTTCGCGCTACCGAGGCTTTCGCGGCTCAAGGTTGGCAAGACGCGGTTTGAGCTGCCCGATGACTTTGATGGGACGAATTACTTGCGTCATTCCTTCGGGGTTTGGACCGCGGCGAGTGAGGAGGCTCTGCACATCGTGCGGGTCGAGTTGCGGGATTACGCGGCGCGCATGGCCCAGGAACGGCGTTGGCATCCGACTCAGGAGCTGAAGGTTCTCAACAATGCGGGGACGCGAGTGGAGTTGTGTTTCCACGTGAGCCGTCTGGAGGAAATGGTGCGCTGGGTGCTGAGCTGGGGGAGCAAGGCGAAGGTGTTGGGGCCGCCGGAGCTGAAGAAAATGGTGCGGGATGAGGTGAAGGAGATGGGGTGAGGGAAATGGATATTTTTGTAAGGGTTTCCCGAAGTGGCCAGCCAGAGGAGTCGCTAAAGAACGAAAAAGGGTCACACAAGCGTGGGGCCCGAGAAAAGATGGTGCTCGAGGGGGGATTGACTGCGCTCCGCTCCGTTTATGCGAGTTTGAGAAATCCTCCTCCGGATTTCTTTTGGCTGGAAAGCTCAACTCTTGGGCGATCGCCCATTCGTTGAGCGCCGCGTTCAAACCCTGCTCGCCGGGC
>JAPKDA010000108.1 GCA_028822695.1 Akkermansiaceae bacterium | reverse complement strand
TGATATCGGTGTAGCCAGCGCCCTTCTCCTATCTCTCACCCTCGGTCTCCTCGCCTACATCGCCGGCCTCTCCCTTGCCGCCCGCTTCGAAAGCAAAGGCAAACTGATCGGCAACACCAAACTCCTCGCTCTCCTCCTCCTCGGTGCCCCCATCCTCACCCACACCTGGATGTGGATTCCCTGGCACTACATTCCTTCCTTGGCCGCTGCAGCTCTCCTCGCCCTCGCCCTCCTCCCCGTCATCACCATCATCCGAAAAAAAGGACTCGGTCTCTTCGTGTCCGCCCTCCTCGCCATCATCCCCCTCATCGACCTCATCGTCCTCGCCCCCATCAGCCAGGCTGCCGGCGACAATCCCACCATCTCCCCCACCCTCATCCTCGCCTTCCCCTTCGCCGCCATCCTCCTCGCCCTCCTCCTCCAGCGCCTCGCCCCCGCCACCTAGCTCTTCCCGTGGCTGGGGCGTCCCGCCCCAGGCCGTGCCCGTGGCGTCCCGCCGCGGATCTCCTCCCACATAGCGAAACAACTTCGATGTTTCGGTAGTTCAACCGCGACTGATCCCTACCCCACCGTGGCCCCTCAAGCCACTGCCCAACCACCGAAAGCACGCAGTGCTTCCGCTACGCAATCCCCCGCCACCCAGGAACTCACCCATCTCCCTCCCCACCGAATACTGAATACTGGCCGCCCCGCGGCCTCATCGCACCAACTCCATCGAGTGCGCCGAAAACCCCGCCCCAAACGACGTCAGCCACAACCTCTCATCATCCCTTTCACTCCGCATCCTCTCCTCCAGTGCAAACAACACGCACGGACTACTGCAATTCCCATAGTCCCTCAAAATCTTCCGCGTTTCCCCCAACCCAAACCCCGGCAACACCCCCTCCAGCGCATCCACCACATCCCGTCCCCCGGTGTGCGCAATCACCTGATCAGGATCCCCCAACCGCTTCTCAAACAAGCCCTTCACCGCCTCCCCAGCCACCTCCGGCACACTCCGATGCAGCTTGTTCTTCAGCTTCCCTTCCTTGTTCACAAAGCGAATTTTCTCCCGACTCTCGGGCTGATGCACCGTCTGGAACCCCTCCGCCCGATACTGCCCTTCGCTCCCCTTCCCTTTCCAAATCGCCGCCGCCGCCCCATCCCCGAACAAACACAAACTGATCAACACCCCCGGCTCATCATCGATATAAAACGCCGCCGAACAAACCTCCACCGCCACCGTCGCCACCACCGCCTCAGGATTCGCCGCCAAAAACCCCTCCGCCCCACGCAAAGTCGGAATCGCCGCGCCACAACCCAGCCCCACCAAATCACTCAAATACACATCCCCTCGCATCCCCAACTGCTCCGCCACGTGGCTCGACACTCCCGGACAAAGATACCCCGTGCACGTGCACACAAACAACGCATCCAATTCATCCGCCTTCACCCCCGCCTCATCCAAGGCCTTCTTCAGCGCCTCTCCCGCCAAGCGCGGCGCCGCCATCTCAAACCCCTTGTTCAAATCCTCCGCCCCGGCCCGCAACAACACTCCCGGATCTTCCGTCACGAAGTGACGCTTCTCGATCCCCGAGTCGCCCAACAGAATTTTCTCCATCAAAGACTGCGACCGCGGCTTCAACTCCTTCACCACCGGCAAGGTAAGCTCCCAACATTCTCGCTGAGTAAAGGAATGCGGAGGAAAGGCACTGGTGACTGATTGCAGATACATGAATTTAGCGGAGGGATTTGAAGAGAAATTGAAAGGGTAACACACCTGATCGCGCACTCGACGCCAACATCATCCGACCCAGTTCACGGAAGAACAATGGATGTAAAAAGCGTGCCGTAAACAAACGTTTCGCAAATCTCTTCTCCAGACGCGCCTCGATCCCCGACACCGTCTCACCCCACGACGCGTTCCCTTCGGAAAACTCCACCAGCGGATCAATCGCCGTCTCCGCCGCCTCAAAGGCCATCGACATCCCATTCCCCGTGAATGGCGGGATGATACTCTCCGCATCCCCCACGCGACACAGCCCGTCCCGCACCTGCCGCCCCAGCCGAAACGCACTCACCCCCACAAACGCCGCCGAATCCAAATCCCCCAGCTCCATGCGCCCTCTCAGATCCTCCAAGCCATTCTCCCTCAGATAGTTCAGCAGCAACTCGACCCCTTTCCCTCCAATCCCTCTCTGCCGCCGAAACAACCCACAAATATTCACCCGTCCACCCTCCACTCGCGCCGTTCCCACATAGCCCGCCGTCCCCAAATGCATCTCCAAATCCGCCACGGTCGCCATGTCCCGCGCATGGACCTTCAACCCGATCCACCCACTCTCCCGATCCGCCTGGCGCCCCGCCGCCCACACCAAACCTTCCTCCTCCTTCTTCTCAACCCGCGCCTTCTCCTTCAACTCCCCGCCCCTCGCGACAAACCGCTCCGCCAAACGCTCATCCAGCGAATGCCGCGACACCCCGATCGCAGGCTCCGTCAACATTGCATCATAAACCCTCTCATCTCCCACAAACCAAGTCGTCGAACTCAACAAACGCGCCGTCCCCAAAATATCCGCAATCCCCAGCACCTCCAAGGTCCCCTGATCCACCCCATTGATAAACTCCCCACACACCCGATGCCGCGGATACGACCCCGCCTCACAAAGCATCACCGGCACCCCTCGTTCCGCCAGCGCGATTCCCGCCGACAAGCCCGCCAATCCTCCACCTGCAATCGTGATTCGCTTCATCATTTTTTCCACGCCAACAAACGATAAGCACCCAACTTCGTGCACTGCTCCTGAATCGTCCACCCATCCCCCAACCCGAGCAACGTCGGCAACTCCCCCGTCCGAAACCCGGCCCGGATACTCACCATCATGTCGTGCCGCGTCACCCGACCCACGAAAGGCCACAGCAGCGCCCCCTCCAGCAAGGCCCAACGCGATCGCCATGGCTCCGAAAAACACAACACCTGACACTTCGACACCAAGCCACCCAACTTCTCCAACTCCTCATCACTCAAGTGATGCAAAAACAAATTTGCCGCCACCACCCCCTCTACCCCGTCTCCCAAAACATCAAAAACATCCCCCTGCCGCCATCCGATCCCCTCCGGCAAATCCCCCGGTCGCTCCGCCAAATCCACCCCCGTCACTTCCCACCCTGCGTCGACCAGCGGATCCAACATCACCCCGTCCCCTGCTCCCAACTCCCAAATCGGCCCACCGGTCTTCTCCCCCGCCCATTCCAGCGCCTGGCTCATCCAAGC
Organism: Akkermansiaceae bacterium; assembly: GCA_028822695.1. GTDB lineage: Bacteria > Verrucomicrobiota > Verrucomicrobiia > Verrucomicrobiales > Akkermansiaceae > JAPKDA01. The sequence continues at coordinate 4,414 of JAPKDA010000108.1, read as the reverse complement.
CGAGTTCCCCATCAACCTGTTGATCCTCTGTAAGTCCCGACGACTCTTCACTGCCTCCGGATCGTCCGGCGCCAATCCATCCAGAATTTCAGGGTCCACTCTTCGCTCCACAACCGCAGCCTACACCAGCTTCCCAAAATTGCGCCACCCTGTTCCGAGAACTGCCGACAATCCTGCCTCGTCATTTCCCGCGCCCCCTGTTTTCCTCTGACCATGAATCGCTCGTGGATCCTCCTCCACTCCCTTCTTCCTGATAACCGATAACTGATAACTGATAACCGATGCGCAGCATTCTCCTCCTCGCTCTGGTCCTCACCCTCACCTCCTGCATCGAGGGCGATGAAGAACTCTGGCTCAACCGCAACGGCTCCGGCCGCATCGAAGCCACCTACCGCATGCCCCCCGCCATCATGAACCGCTTCGGTGGCGCGGCCAAACTCCAACAACGTCTCGAGGACGCCATCAAGAACGAACCGAGCATCCGGATTCAGGAAATCTCGAACCACATCGATGGCGCCCAAGTGGTCTTCACCCTCAAGGCCGAGTTCGATGATGCCAGGAGCTTCATCAGCCTCCCGAAAAAACACCTTCGCGACCCCAACAAACCCGACAAACCATCCGCAGAAGAATCCTTCTTCGGCAAAATGAACCTTCGCCTCAACGGACTCACCCTCAAATTCGATCGCAACGTGGACTTGTCCCCCATCCTCCCCGCCGCCGTCCAGGACAACGCCGCCATGCTCGGCGACTCCTCCTTCAACTACATCCTCCATCTTCCCGCCAAACCCTCCACCCACAACGCCACCTCCGTCAGTGACAATGGCACCACCCTGAACTGGTCCTTCAAACTCAAGGACCACGTCAGCACACCCATGGTTCTCCACACCAGCCTCCTCCTCCCCCTCCCTTGGTGGGCTTGGTCCCTCGCCACCATCGTCATTCTCCTTCTCGCCTTCGGCATCTTCCGGCTCATCATATCAATGCGTCGCAAAACCTGAGCCCATGAATTCCCTCGCTGCCATCTGCGCCATTCTTTGCCTCGTCCTGCCCAGCAGCGCCGACGAATTCACCCACCTCTCCGGCGCCGGATCTGACCCCAAAGTAGACGTCGGCACCTTCGCCCCGGTCCCCGAACCATCCACTCCACTCTTGCTCTCCCTTGTGATGGCCCCTCTCCTGCTCCGGCGCAGCAGACGACGCTAATTCCATTTCGACGAAAAACTCCGGCCTCCTCACCCGTAAATACAACACCTCCACAATCAAACCATGAAAGCTCTCGCCATTCTCGCCCTCCTCCCCCTCACCGCATTCGCAAATCCCGTCCCCACCAACGATTGGACCAACCTTCTCGAAGGCGGCAAGCTCGACCACTGGCAGCACGACCAGAACGCCAAGGTCACCGCAGCCTGGACCCTCACCGACGGCATCCTCCACTTTCACAAATCCAAGGAGGCCGGCGGCAACCTCCTCACGAAAAAGGACTATTTCAACTTCGAAATGAAATTCGAATGGAAGATCTCCGAGAAAGGAAACAGCGGCCTCAAATACCGCACCACCAATGCCCTCGGCTACGAATTCCAGGTCATCGACGACACCTCCGGTGCCGCAGGCAAAGACTCCCACCGCGCCGGCTGCCTCTACGACCTCGTCCCCGGTCCGGACAACAAAGTGCTCAAACCAGTCGGCGAATGGAACAGCGCCCGCATCGTTGCCAATGGCAAACACCTCGAACACTGGCTCAACGGAGTCAAAGTCATCGAAATCGAAATCAGCAGCGACGACTGGAACGAACGCTTTGCAAAAAGCAAATACAAGAAGATCAAAGACTTCGCCGCCAAACCCGGCCCCCTCCTCCTCCAGGACCACGGCAACGATGTCTGGTTCCGCAACATCCTCGTCAAAGAACTCTAAGCCCAGCCGACACCTGGGACCGCGGACTTCAGTCCGCCCCACCCTTCCGACCTCCGACCCCTTCCCCAAATAACTGATCACCGATAACGGACAACTTCTCCTCCATGCCCCGACCCCTTCCACTTCCCCTTCTCGCAACCCTGGGCCTCGCCACCGCCCTCATCTCGACCTCGCAGGGCGTCGAGGAACCACAGCCCTTCGCCATCAACTGCAAGGCCTGCCACATCCTCGATCAAGCCCTCGTCGGCCCCTCCCTCGTCGAACTCTCCAAGATCTACAAAGGCAAGCCCGAGGAGTTTCTGAAGTGGACCCGTGCTCCCGGCAAGAAGCGGCCCAAGATGATCCAGATGCCCTCCATGGCCCACGTCTCGGATCAAGACATCAACACGATCTACACCTACATCGTCGCGGCCACGAAAGGAGTCACCGAAAAAAAATCCAAGAACGGCGATCCCTTCGCCAATCACCCGCACACCACCCGCCGCCCCCGGGTCCAGCGCACCTTCCTCCCCAACACCGGCCCGGCCTCCCTCTACGTCGCCCTACCCGGCGAGGCAAAACTCAACCTGGTTTGGGACACCACCCTCTGCCGCCTCCGCTACATCACGGAAGGTGAACACGATGACTGGCCCTATCTCCGCAGCAACGGCAATGCCTTCGCCACGGTCGGCAAGTCTCTCTACACCGAGGAGAAGCGACCCTTCTTCTCCACCTCCGAAGACCAGACGACGACATTCAAAGGCTATCGCATCAACTCCGACGGCCTTCCGACCTTCATCTACACGATCGGACCCATCGAGTTCGTCGAAACCATCACCGGTTCCGACAAGGCCATTATCCGAACAATTTCAATCAAGGGAGACCACGAACTCATCGACTTCGAAACAGCCACTTCCGCCCCCCTCTCCCCTGTCCTCGGACTCTCCGGAAAGGACGGCTTCACGATTACTCACACCAAGAAATAACTTCGTTCGGCCATGAAATTTCTCAGCTTGCTCCTCGCCCTCCCCCTTACCGCCCAGGCATTCACCTGGGAGGATCACTACACCTTCGAAGACATCGTCCCGCCGGCCGGCATCGACCCGCAAGTCGGCGGCATGGATATCACTGCCGACGGCCATCTCGTCGCCGCCTTCCACCGCGGTGAGGTCATGATCTACAACGACGCCACCAAAATCTGGTCCGAGTTCGCAACCGGACTCCACGAACCACTCGGACTCATGGTCGAAGACGAAGGCACCGTCCTCATCGTCCAACGCTCCGAGGTCACCCGCCTGCACGACGAAAACAAAGACGGCGTCGCCGACTTCTACGAAACGGTCTGCGACGACTGGGGCATGACCGGCAACTACCACGAGTTCGCCTTCGGCATCGTCAAGGACTCCAAGAAGAACATCTACATCGCCCTCGGCACCGCCTCCAACGGCTCCGGCGCACGGGAAGAAGTCCGTGGTGAGTGGAACGACGCCGGCGGATTGACCCATGAAAAGTTCCTCTACGGTGGCGACCACGGCGACTGGGGCGGCATCAGGGGCAAGAACAAGATCCCCCGCATGTATGCCCGCGTCCCCTCCCGCGGCTGCGTGGTCAAAATTACCCCCGGCTCACGCAAGGCCGAGGTCTACGCCACTGGCTTCCGCACCCCCAACGGCCTCCACATGGATGAGCAGGACCACCTCTGGGTCTGCGACAACCAAGGCGACTGGCTCGGTGCTTCGAAGATGTTCCGCGTCAAACCGAATGCCTTCCACGGCCACCCGGGTTCCCTCCTCTGGGCACCAAAACCTCCCAAAGTCACCCCCTCCATCATCGACCCGAAGACACTCGATGGCATGCGCACCCGCTCCGCCCTCCTCACCCCCCAGGGCGATTGCGGAAACTCCCTGACCCAGATCCTGCCCGTCCCCGGAAACAAGACCTTCACCCCCGCCGATCTCCCCGGAAACCTCCTCATCGGCGAGATGAATAGCGCCCGCTTCGTCCGCTACATCCCCGACACCGTCAACGGCACCCCGCAGGGCACCGCAACCCACTTCCTCAACACCAAATCCCTCCGCAACGGCAACAACCGCATGGTCTACTCGAAGGATGGCAAGACGATGCTCATCGGCAAAACCCACCTCAGCTGGGCCGGCAACGCAGGAATCAAGAAGGTCACCTACAAAAATAAACCCTACCTCCTCGCCGGGCAGATCAAACTCACCCCCAAGGGCTTCGCCTTCAAGTTCAACGAGAAGCTCAAGGCGCTCGACGCCATGCCCAAGATCGGCTCCTACAAGCTCGCCTACCACAAGAAATACGGCTCCCCCCAGATCGACAAACGGGACGAAGCCGTCGACTCCATCGAAATCAAAGACGACGTCCTCATCGTCGTCCTGAAAACCAAACCCGAGGCCGACCGCATCTACGACATCCTGCTCCCCAAAGAGCTGACCGGCGCCACCGGCGGCGCCCCCTCCAGCACCCGCTACTGGTACACTGCCCACGCCGTCTACAAGTAGGG
>JAPKDA010000020.1 GCA_028822695.1 Akkermansiaceae bacterium | reverse complement strand
CTCCGCGATCTTCTCCGCACTCACCTTCCGCAGCCTCTGCACCGACCCAAATTTCTTGAGCAACTGCTCCTTCTTCTTCGCCGACATCCCCGGGCAATCGTCCAGCAAACTTTCCTTCATCCGCTTCCGCAACAACAGCTCGTTGTAGTTGTTGGCAAAGCGGTGGGCCTCATCTCTGATCCGCTGCAACAACTTCAAGGCCCCGGTCTCGTGGGAGAGCAACAGCGGTTCACTCTTCCCGGGTCGAAAGATCTCCTCCCGTTGCTTGGCCAGACCGATGATCGGCAGCTCCTGCAATCCCAATCGCTGCAACTCCTTCATCGCACTGCTCAACTGCCCCTTTCCTCCGTCCACGATGACAAGGTCGGGCAAATGAATGGGCGCCTTCCCCTCCCGCCCAAGGCGCTGCAACGCTTCCACCACCGTCTCCTGACTGGCCTCCGCGATCTCCGGATTCGCCTTCGCACTTTCCTTCAGAATCCGCGCATACCTCCGCCGGATCACCTCCGCCATGCTGGCAAAGTCATCCTGCCCCTCGACCGTCCTGATCCGATACCGCCGATAGGCCTGATTGTCCGGCACCCCGTCCTTGAATCGCACCATCGACGCCACGATGTGATTGCTCGAAACGTTCGAGATATCAAAACACTCCATTAGATGCGGCGGACCAGCCAACCCCAACTCCTCACCCAACTCCGCAAGATCCTCCGTCGGCTTCACCGTCGTCGGCACCCCTCGCCCCCGTGCGAATGACCGTGTCGGACTCAAGGTCAGCTCCAGATTCTGAATGATGTCCCGGAACTTCGCCGCCCGTTCAAAATCCATTCGCGCCGAGGCCTTCTCCATCGACGTCTTCAGCTTCTGCAATCGATCGCGCTTCCCCTTCCCCTCCAACAACGCACAAATCTCCTCAATGTTCTGATGGTAATCTTCCGACGAAATCTTCGCCACACACGGTGCCGAACAATTCCGAATCCGATCGGCATGGCAGTGCTTGTAATCCTTCTCCCCGGGAACTCTCGGCCGACAGGTCCGCAATCCCCACTCCCGGTTCAACCACTCCACCGTGGCCCTCAAGGCACCCGAATGAACAAAGGGTCCGAAATACCGTGCCCCGTCGTCCTTCTTCAAACGCGTCAGCACAATCCGCGGCCAAGGATCCTTCGTGTTGATCTTTAGCAAGAGGAAGCGCTTGTCATCACGAAACACCACGTTGTAACGCGGCCGGTATTGCTTGATCAACTTCCCCTCCAACAACAGCGCCTCCTGCTCATTACGCACGAGATGGATCTCAAAGTCCCGAATCGAGTCCAAGAGGGCCCGCGTCTTCACATCCGCCTGCGCCTTCCGGGACGGAATGAAGTAGCTCCCCAAGCGCTTCCGCAAATCCCGCGCCTTGCCAACGTAGATGATCGACCCCAAACGATCCTTCATCAGGTAGACCCCCGGCTTGTGGGGCACCTTGGTGAGTTTCCCCCTGAGATTCGTTTCTTCGCCCATCCGCGTGGAAATTCCCTCCCCCATTCGTAATGCAGCCCCCGCCTCCCGACAACCCCTTGGAGACCAAATCGCTCAGTTTTCCCGACAGATTCCGCCCCCAATGCCGCTCCTCACTCAGAGATGAGCACCCCAAGCCCCTCTCCTTAAAGAATTTAAATTCTGTGAATTCTGTCCGATTCTCTCAAACGCCTTGAAACCCGCCCTCTCCGCCCGTTTTCTCGGACTTGAACCCCACCCGATCACGGCTACACTCGCCCCAATCACTTCATGAAGCTCCGCCCCCTTACTGGCCTCGTTCTCTTGACCCTCACTGCCGCGGCATCCGCGGAGGAATCCGCTACCGACGCCCCTCCCGAGGATCTCAATCTCCTGGAAATCGTCTCTCAAGGCGGTATCATGATGTATCCCCTCGCCCTCCTCTCGGTGGCCGCGGTCATTCTCATCTTCCTCTTTTTCATCACCATCCGGCGCGGCACCGTCGTCAGCGATAGATACATGCGCACCGCGGAAAGACTCATCCGCAAACGCGACTACATGGGCCTCGTCAACTACTCCAGTCGCCGCGGCGAGTGCGTGGCCCGCATCACGCAGAAGTCCATCGACTTCGCCACAAAAAATTCCGACGCCTCCTTCAACGAAATCCGCGAAGTCGCCGAAGCGGAAGGATCACGTCAGGCCGGAATCCTCAGCCAACGCATCACGTATCTCTCCGACGTCGGCACCATCGCCCCCATGGTTGGCCTCTTGGGCACCGTCATTGGAATGATCCGCTCTTTCCTCGAAATCTCCCGCGGCAACTTCGAAGGCCCTCGCCAAATGAAACTGGCGGCCGGCGTCTCCGAGGCACTCGTCACCACCGCCAGCGGACTGGTCATCGGGATCACCGCGATGATCTTCTATTCCATTTTCCGCGGTCGGGTCCAACGCTACATCTCTGAACTCGAAGCCGCATCCACCCACCTGATGGCTCTCCTCTCTGCCCAATTCCAACGTCGAACCACTCAACCGGCACGCCAACCCACCATGCCACCTGAAGCCTACGACGTCCCGCTCAGCCAACAACCTGCTCCGGTCCGCCAAAATCCCGACGACGTCTACGGCACCTGAACCACTCCGTTCCCGCGTGAAATTCCGTACCCACACAGCAGAACCGGCCGCTTTCCAGCTGGCCCCGATGATCGACATCGTCTTTCTGCTCCTCATCTTCTTCATCGTCACCTGGCAGTTCTCCCGCTCGGAGATGGACTTGAAGGTGAAGGTTCCAACCTCCACCGAGGGACAGGATCCACGACGCAACTTCAGAGAAATCATCGTCAATGTCCGCGAATCCGGAGAAATGGTCGTTGATGGTGAAGTCCTCACGAAAAAACAGGTCCTCTCCAAACTCGCCGCCATCTCCCGCGTCGACAAAAACCAACCGGTTCGCCTCCGCGGTGACGGCATTGCCTCCTGGCAAACAATGGTCGGGGTCATCGACATCGTCGAACGGGCCGGCATCTGGAACATCTCCTTCGCCACCCAACGACCCGGCCCCAATTAAACCCTTCCCGCGGATGGCTCAAAAGGTTCCTTCCCCGGCGACGCTTTACCAATAAGCCGATGCGCATCCGAGCCCTCCTGATCGTCGCCCTCTCCGCAGCCTTTGCGGGGAGCGCCCTCGCTCAGGTTCCCGCCAAACCGCTGCAGGCCGACCCCGCCGCCGATCAATTCCTCGTCGCCCAACTCGCCTACCAGGAAGCCCTCGACACCGAGGACCCTAAACTTCGCAATGCGAACTTCGATGCAGCCTTGTTGCAGTTCAGCCGATTCCTCCGCTTCCATCCCAAGCACAACAACGCCCTCAAGGCCTGGTATTACTCCGCCGTGTCCTATCAGAAGACCAATCAAGATGATGCTGCCCGACGTTGCCTCAATGCTGTTATCGAAGATGGCGAAAGCGGCGCTCTCGTCGGCTCCGCTGCGTATCAACTCGCCACGCACTACTACGACACCAAGGCATGGAAAGAAGCCGAACCCCTCTTCGGCCTCGCCAGCAACGAGAGCGACAACGCCGCCACCCGCCAGCTCGCCCTCTACCGCCGCGCCCTCTGCCTGCAGAAACTCGAGAAACCGGTCGAGACGATCGCCGTCCTCGAACAGGTCCTCAAAGACCCCGATTCCCCCTTCCGCGACCGCGCCGAGATCGCCCTCGCCCACTACTACAAACAAAACGACCGCCCCGCCGACGCCCTCGCCGTCTTCGAAAAGCTCTCGAACCACTCGAACCCCAAAACCAGCGCCGATGCCACCCTGCAAGCAGCCCTCCTCGCCAGGGACCTCAAGAAGCCCGATCTGGCACGGTCCTACTTCGAAAAAATCCTCGATACCCCCGGCCTCGAACAATGGCGCGGCGAAGCACAACTCTCCCTCCTCAGCGAAGCATCCCGCGCCGAAGATCACCCCCGGGTCATCGCCCTCTTCCAAAAGGGTCGCTACAAACTCAAGAAGGAACAGGAAGTCCGCCGCCTCCTGATGGCCATCAAGGCCTACCAAGCCACTGGCAAGGAGGAGGAAACAGTCGCCCTCTACCAGGAACTCGAAAAACTCTCTCCGGAAAGCAAAACCGGCTTCGAAGCCTCCTACATCCTCCTCTCCCGCCAATACCATGCCGGCGCCAAAGATTTTTCAACGCGTGCCGCTCAGTTCCTCAAGACTCACGGCAAGGGACAAGCCAACGACGCACGCACCCACAACGTGCGCCTCATGCTTGGCGAAACCCAATACAAAGCCAAAGCCTTCGCCCTCGCCGCCGAAACCTACGCCGCCATCGATCTCAAACACCTCGACCCCCAGAACCATGTCGGTGTCCGCTACCGCCTCGCCAATGCCCTCCTCGAAACCAAGCAACAGGAACCAGCCCTCGCCACCATCGCCGACTTTCTGAGCCACCACGTCACCGACAAACGGGCCCCCACCCTCCTCGCCAAACGTGCCGACACCTACGCCGCTGCCGGCAATCGCGAGGCCGCCCTCAAGGACTACGAAAGCCTCCTCATCAAGACCGCCGACCCCAACCTCGCCGAGTACGCCTGGGCCCAGAAAGCCGGCCTCCACAAAGAGGCCAAGGAACTGAAGGAATTCCTCGAATGCCACCGCCACCTCCTCGCCGACTTTCCCAACCGTAGCGCGGCCAGCAAGAACGCCTCGGAATTCTGGATTGGCTGGACCCTGTTCCGAATGAACAACTTCAAGGAGTGCATCCCCCACCTCGAGAAAGCCCGCCAGGGTGACCCCAAAAATCTCGGACACGAGGCCACCATCCACCTCGCCCTCGCCCACTACTCCCTCCAGAACCTCCCCGGCTTGGAGCCGGAACTCCTCCGCCTCCTCGACAACGATACTGCCGACAAAATTGGCCGCAATATCTTCGGTTGGGCAGGGGTCACCATCGCCAACAACGATGAAGATTACGAACGCGCCTGGAAACTCCTCCCCCTCGCTGTCGACCTCTCCAAAGTAAAAGAAACCAAAACGGTTGTATGGCGTTCTTACGCAAAAGCCGCAGTAGAAATCGGGGAGTTCCCCAGCGCCATCCCCGCCCTTATCATCCTCCTCGAGCGGGATGAAAACGACTATCTCAAAGCGGAATCCCACTACCTCACGGCCCGTAGCCACTTCGGCCTCAACGCCCTCAAGGACGCCCACACCGCCGCGGAAGATGCCCTCGGATTGAAGCCCCAAGGCCGTCTCAACGCCGAAATTCGCCTCCTCCTCGGCGACATCGCCCTGGCCGAAGACGACCCCGAAAACGCCGCCAAATATTACGTGGTCGTCGCCGAGCTCTTTTCCACCACCATCCCCGAGATTCAAATCTCCGCCCTCCGCCGCGCCGCCACTGCTCTGGAGGATTTGGGCACCCCGGAAGGCCGCGCCGACGCCGAACGCTACCGCAAACAGCTCGAATCCCTGGAATCCCCTTCTCCGCCTTCCGATCGTTGAATTCCTCCTCCTTCGTGCCTAAAACCACCCAACGCCAATCCGTGCCGACTCTCCGCAAACCATCCTTCGGGCGCAGGGATCTTACCTCCCTCCCCGTCCAACACCTCGTGGTCCTCTTTACCGCGATGGTCGCTTTTGCAGGCTCAACCAACACCGTCTCCGCCCAAATCCCGCGCGGCGTCCCACAGTTCGATCAAGTCGGAGATCTTTTCCTGCGGGCCAACCGCATCTACGAGTACGGCCGGGACTCCAAGGACCACCAGGAAAGCCAACACGCCCTGCGCGCCGCCATTCCCATGCTCCGCGAGTTCCTTCAAAAGGCACCGCAACACGAATACACCCAAAAGGCAAACTACCGACTCGGTATGGCCTATTTACTCACCGGCGACCTCGAACAGGCCGACGCCAACTTCCGCTTCGTCATCAACAAGTATCGGACAGGACATTACGTCGCCACCGCCGCCTACCGACTCGCCGCACAACGCTACAATGACAGGGACTGGCTCGGCGCCGCACCCTGGTTCGCAATGGCCGCCAGGGAGTCCGATAAACACGAACTCCGGCACAAGGCTCTCTACTACGATGCCCGTTGCTTCATCCTCGGCAAACGCCCCGCCGACGCAGTCAAACGTCTCGAGGCAATCATCGCCGACCGCGGCAATCCCTACATCGACTACGCTAGACTGGCCATCGGCCAACTCCACGCCTCCGCCGGAAAACACGAAAAAGCACTCAAACAATTCGAACAACTGCTCGGTCCCTCAACCTCCCCGCAAGAACGCGCCCAGGCCATGATCTCGGCCGGAGAGTCCGCCACCAAGCTGGGCAAAGTCGTTCTTGCCGAAAATTACCTCAACCAGGTCCTCGATACCGTCGGCCTCGACCCCCAATACAAATCCCGCGCCCAAATCGGCCTGATGGAAGCCCGCTTCCAGGAAAAGGACTACACCACCGTCCTCCTCCTCATGCAACGCGGGGAGTTCCCAGGCAACGACCGTCGCCAAGCTGAAGCCTACATGCTCGCCGGACGAAGCTTGGCTAAGTTGGGACGCCACCACGAAGCCCCTCGCCACTTCTTCAATGTCGAACGACTCGCTCCCCTCTCCGCACTAGGATTCGAAGCCAGTTACCGCCGCCTCGTCAGCTTCTACCAGGTCGATAACCCCAACATCCCCGCCCAATGCGAAGGATTCGAACGCATCTACGGCGAATCATTCAAGGACCACCAATGGCTTCACCAAGCCAAACTCCTCAAAGCCGAATCCCTCTTCCACGTCGGCCGCATCACCTCTGCCGCTACCGCCTACTCCGAGATCGACAGCGACAAGGTCGAGGAAAAGAACCGCGCCGCACTCCTCTTCCGACGAGGTTGGTGCCTGAGCGAATCCGGTGACTACAACGGCGCGACACAGAGCCTCACCCTTTTCATCGAAAAACACCCCGACAACGAACACTTCCTCGAAGCGCTCGCCCAACGCGGCAAAGCCTATCTGGAACTCGATCAACTCGGCACCGCCAAAAGGGATTTTGATCGTCTCCTCGACACCGACCCACCCCGCGCACTCGCCGCCTTCGCCCGTCAGCACAGCGGCCGGATCAGTCGCGAACAAAAAGAATACCGGCCGATGATCTCCCACTACGACTCCCTCCTCACCGAGTACGGCATCCTCCGGGAGGACACCATCGCCAACGCCCACTACTGGATCGGCTGGGGATGGTTCAAACTTGAGGAATGGGAGAAAGCCATCGAACACCTTGAAATCTCCCGGACCCTTGTCCCCAAATTCTACACAACCCCGGCGACCACCCACCTCATTCTCGCCAACTACTCCGCCCAGGACGCCAAGCGCCTCAAAGAAGAGGCCGCGCTATTCCTCAAATCCAACCCCGACAAAAAGCTCCCCCGGAAAATGCTCACCTGGCTTGGACTTCAACTCTTCCAGGACAACGACTTTTCCGGTGCTGACAACTTCCTCACCCTTGCCAGCAATTACGACGACCCCGAACGCACCGAGCTCATCATCTGGCGTCACCTGGCCAAAGCCCGCCTCCGGATCAGGCACCACGACCGCGCCCTCGCTGCCGCGGAGAACGTCCTCGCTCGGGAGGAGAAGGATTTCTGGCGGGCCGACGCCCTCCTCGACAAAGCCCATATCCTCATGGGCCTTGAAAAATGGGACGAAGCCCGCACCCACGCCCACGAAGGCCTCGCCCTCAATCCGAAAGGTACCGTTCGCGCCGGCCTCCTCATGACCCTCGGCACCCTCGCCGAACAACGTGCCGACTTCGAAAGCGCCGCCGCCAACTTCATCAAGACTGCCGAGCTTTTCGTCGATGACTCGGAGATCAAGCCTTTCGCGCTACACCGAGCCGCACTTGCCTACGAAAAGGGCTCCCGCCCCGACGAGGCAGCGAAGGTCCGCGCCCAACTCAAGAGCGAGTTCCCCAGCTGGATCGCTCCCAAAGAATAGCCCCGCGCCTCCAGCGACGACACCCCGCGCCCCGGCGCCTCGAAACCGTGTCAAAAATCAGTCACACAAATTTCCAGGAGAGCACAAAAGCGCCCCCTTTTTCGTTGCCTAACAACGCCGGATTTCTAGACTCCGGCGCGCTTCCCGAGAGGGCGCTGTCTTTGACGGCGTCCTTTTCCATTTTCAGTGCAGTAACCATAGAAACATGACTATTGATCCGATCGCTACCCCCATCACCGGCCTCGTAGGCTTGGGCATCGCTCTCGTCCTCTACTTGGGAATCGCCAAGCGTTCCGGTGGAGAAGGAAAAGTCGCCAAAATTGCCGAGAAAATCCACCGGGGAGCCATGGTCTTCATGCGCCGCGAGTTCCTTCTCATCTCAATCTTCGCCGTCCTCATCGGTGCCGCAATTTTCATTTTCCAACCCGACGAGTATGGCAAACAACAATCCGCGGCATTCTTCTTCGGCGCCCTGAGCTCCTCCGTCGCAGGATTCATCGGCATGTTCACCGCCACCAAGGCGAACGTCCGCACCACCCTCGCCGCAAAAAATGAAGGCGCCGCCGCCGCCCTCTCGGTCGCCTTCTTCGGCGGCAGCGTCATGGGACTCACCGTCGCTGCCATGGGCCTCGTCGGACTCGGTGGCCTCTTCTGGTTCTTCTCCGACAGTCACCACGTCGCCGAAATCATGGAAGGCTTCGCGATGGGCGCCTCACTCGTCGCCCTCTTCTACCGTGTTGGCGGCGGCATCTTCACCAAGGCCGCTGACGTCGGAACCGACCTCGTCGGAAAAGTGGAAGCCGGAATCCCCGAGGACGACCCGCGCAACCCCGGCGTCATCGCCGACAACGTCGGAGACAACGTGGGTGACGTCGCCGGCATGGGCTCCGACATCTTTGAGTCCTACTGTGGAGCCCAAATCGCCACCATCGCCATCGCCGCGGCCGTCGGTACCCGCCTCGCTGACCCGGAGTCCGCCGAGGCTGCCCACGCATTCCTCACCAAGGTCGGCACCACCGATGTCTCCCTGCTCATGCAGCTCCCTCTCATCCTCACCACCGTGGGCCTCGTCTGCTCGGTGCTGGGAATCCTCATGGTCAAGCTCATGGCCTCCCGCGAACCCGCCGGAGCACTGCGCATCGGAACGATCGGTTCCGCCCTCGTCTTCATCGTCGCCTCTTTCGTCACCGCCAATCTTCTCGGCCTCAACAACGCCGTCGCCTTCTGCATCCTCACCGGTGCCGTCGGAGGGATCATCATCGGACTAATCACCGAACACTACACCGCCGGCAAACCGGTCCGCGATATTGCGAAACAAGGCGAGATGGGCGTCGCCACCCTCACCATTGCCGGCCTCTCCCTCGGTCTCAAATCCGTGGCGATCCCCCTCCTCACCATCGCCGCCACCGTCTTCATCTCCTACGAATTCGGCGACCTCTACGGAGTTGGCCTCGCCGCCGTCGGCATGCTCGGCACCGTCGGGATCACCATGGCCATCGACGCCTACGGCCCTGTTGCGGACAACGCCGGCGGCATCGCCCAAATGGCCGACATGGGAGAGGAAACCCGCAAAATCACCGACGGACTCGATGCGGTTGGCAATACCACCGCCGCCATCGGCAAAGGATTCGCGATCGGTGCGGCCGGTCTCGCCGCCCTCGCCCTCATCACCGCGTTCATCCAAAAGACCGGCGTCTCCCTCAACCTCAGCGATTCTGATATCCTGCGCACCTTCGTCGTGGGCCTCTTCATCGGCGGAGTCATCCCCTTCCTCAACGGTGCTATCACCATGGACGCCGTCGGGATCGCCGCAGGAGAAATGATCGCTGAGATTCGGCGCCAGTTCAGAGAGAACCCCGGCATCCTCGAAGGTACCGTCGAGCCCGACTCTGACAAGTGCATCGACATCGCCTCCGCCGCCGCCACCAAGCGCATGGTCCTCCCTGCCCTCCTCGCCGTCGGAACCCCACTCGTCGTCGGATTCGGCTTCGGAGCAGAGGGCGCGGTCGCCCTCGCCGGCACACTCTGCGGCGCACTCCTGGTCTGCATCCTCCTCGCTCTCATGATGTCCAACGCCGGCGGCGCTTGGGACAATGCCAAAAAATACGTCGAAGAAGGCCACCACGGCGGCAAAAATTCCGAGACCCACAAGGCCACCGTAGTCGGCGATACCATCGGTGACCCCCTCAAGGATACGTCTGGACCATCCATGAATATCCTCATCAATGTCATGGCCATCGTCAGTCTTGTCATCGCTCCTCTACTTGCTTAGCCTCAGTGTAGTAGCCTTCTCCGCGGTCGGTTCCATGAGCGAACCAGCCAATCCAGAAACACCGCACATCCACCTCCGCCGGCAGGCCCGCTCGGTTCCCTACAAGCGCCCCTTCGTCGTGGCTATTCTCTTCACGATCGCCTTCTACCTTTCCGTCACCGCCGCAGCCGCGACCCCCTTCCCTCCTCGAAAAATCAGAGCAATCAGTAGTCAATCTCCCCTCTCCTCCGACCTTCGACCTCAAACCGCCGATTTCCGGTCTCCGGGTCCCTGAGCTTCTTCCTTCACCACCCGCTTGATCAACGGCTTCAAGGTCAGCCCTTGCACCGCAATCGAGAACACCACGATGATATAGGTGCAGACGAGGATGATCTCCCGCTCCGCCGCAAATTCCGGAGTCTTCGGTATCCCCAACGCCAGCGCCACGGAGATCCCCCCACGCAAGCCCCCCCAGGTCAATATTGTCACCACCCCCGGCGTAAAGGTCCGCCA
Source organism: Akkermansiaceae bacterium (assembly GCA_028822695.1). GTDB lineage: Bacteria > Verrucomicrobiota > Verrucomicrobiia > Verrucomicrobiales > Akkermansiaceae > JAPKDA01. The sequence continues at coordinate 19,188 of JAPKDA010000020.1, read as the reverse complement.
GCGTTTCAGAATCGACACAGGCAGCAGCACCGCCAAAAAGCGAGAGGCGAGAACCACTCCGATCAGAACAACCCCCACCCCGATCGACGCTCCTGTAAAGTTCACCACAAACAGCTCAATCCCGATCAACAGAAACAGCACCGCGTTCAAGACCTCGTCAATCAACTCCCAAAAAACATCCAATCGCTCCCGCGTCTTGTCGCTCATCGCCAGATACCGACCATGATTCCCAATCATCAAGCCCGCCACGACCATCGCCAGAGGACCACTAAGATGCCACTCCGAGGCCAAACGATAGCCCGCCGTCACCATGGCCAGCGTGATGAGCACCTCGATCTGGTAATTGTCGATCGACCGCAACAGGTAAAATCCGACCAGCCCGATCGCGATCCCCCACAAGATCCCGCCCCCCGCTTCCACCGCGAATAGTTTCGCAATATCCGCGGCACCATTTCCTCCCTGATCCGCACCGTGCGCCGCTCCGCCCACCGCGATTCCCAGCAAGGCCAAATAGATCACCACGCCTACCCCATCGTTGAACAACGACTCGCCCGTGATTTTCGTCTCCAAACTCTTCGGAGCCCCAGCCGTCTTCAAAATCCCCAGAACAGCCACCGGATCAGTCGGCGAAATCAACGACCCGAAGACCAAGCACCAGATGTAAGGCACGCTCAACCCAAACAAGGGAAAGAGATAATAAGCCGCCGTCCCCACCAGGAACGTTGAGAGAACCACCCCGACACTCGCCAGCAACGCCACCAGTCGTGTCTGCTTCCGCAAATCATTGAAGTTCACATGAAGCGCACCCGCAAACAGCAGATAACTTAACATCCCCTCCATCAGCGCCTCGCTAAAATCAATGCTGATGGCAAACTCCGCTGCTGCAGCCGGGATCGCCGGCGCCACTCCACGGAGAAGCAAGAGAATCAAACTCAGCGCCAAGCCAAGCAACATGATGCCAATCGAGTTGGGCAACTTGATGAACTTGTAATTCACCCAACCGAACACCGCGGCGAGGCTGAGAAGTATGGCGGCAGTATCAAGAAGTCCCATTGGTCGTCGTCGCTGTTCAGTTCTCCTCGCTCTGAGTCAAAGCCTGCTCTGGCACGAAATCATGCCATCGCTCATCTCCCGACTCCTTCATCCGCTCCAAATCCCGGCTCGTAAACTCAAGCAGCGATTCGTCACCACACGGCACATCTACCAACAAACCCCGGTCCAGGAAGTGCTTGTAGAGATGGTGATACGTCTCCGGTGGGCGAAAGCTCTTTGCCGTGACCAGCTCCCCGGTCTTCCGGTTCTGCCAGGGATAGACGTAGAGCCGCACCTTGTTTTTGAACAGTCGCCCAAAGGACTCGAGCATCCCCCCCTCCAAATGCGCCGTCCACTTCGGCTTGAAGAGTTCATTCAGCAAACCGATCGAAAGCAACACCCCGGTCGACTCCGCAGTATAGCGGCTCAACACCCCCACCACCCGGTAGAACTCCGGACAGCCCGAGATCAATACGTGCTTCCCAACCGCCTGCAGGGCATCGGCACGGTCCAGAAAGTCAACGTGGTCGATCTCCGTCCCCCCGCGCAACAAATTGTGCATCGTAATCTCACACAGATCGATCCCCTCATCACCTCCCTCGGCACACTCCTCCCGGAAGATCGCTCGGGCCTGCTCCAACATGTCGAGGTGAAGCTTCGTCACCGGATGGAAACTCCCTCGCAACAAAATCAACGGTCGCCGATAGAGGGCTTCCGCAGGCTGCACCACTTCCCCATCAGGCTGGAACATCGCTGCCGGCGTCAATCCACTCTGCACCAACTGCAGCGAACACAGACGGTTGTCCACGAACGAAAAATCAGGGCCGAGAAACTTCAACATGTCGACCTCGATCCGCCCGCCCGGCAGATCATCAATCAAGGACTCCACGAAATTCGCCAGGCTCTCCCGATGATGAAATGCGGCATGAATGAAATTCACACCCAGGATCCCCAGCGCCTCCATCTGGTCAACGTTCTCCGCATCCAACAATCGGACATGAAGGAGAATGTCATTCGACTCTCCTCCCGGCCGCACTTGCAATCGAATCCCCAGCCACCCGTGGCACTCCCCGTCATCCTGATAACCCCTGGCCCGCACCGTATTGCAAAAGGAAAAGAAGGTGGAACGATCCCCCCGCTCCGGTGACAAACGCTCACACAAAATCCCATATTCGTGCTCCAGCATCGCCGAAAGCCGCTGTCGAGAAACGTAACGCTGCGACCCGCCGTAAATCGCGTCGCTCATCGTCATGTCGTAGGCAGAGATCGTCTTGGCCACCGTCCCCGCCGTCCCCGATGCCCGAAAAAATCGATTCGCCACCTCCTGCCCCGCACCAATCTCGGCAAAGGTCCCATAAACCAACGGATTCAGATTCAGAGCGAGGACCTTCTCGTAGGTGGATTGCGGAGTGGATACAGGCATATTCTGGAATCAGGGATTCGACGGGGTCTTGACCTTGGGCGAGATCCAACCATGTGCAATCACTTCGTCAATGATGACCTGATCTCGCCTCATCGCCTTTTCGGGATACCGGAGGCGAACAATCATGCTCCGCGACTCATCTTCCTTCCCGACTGCAATCATCCTGGATGCCTGCAAGGAACCCTTTGGCGCATACCCAAAGAAGGACCGCTCCCCCGATGCGTCCTCCAGCCGATACGACTGCCACTTGCGATCATCGGAGAAAGCGAAATTGTAGTATTCGACGTTTATCACACTCACCCGCATCAAAGTTGGCCTCGTAGACCTCGTTGTCTGGAACTCATCCCAGGATAGCTCCCCCCAACCGACCCAGCTTTCCCAATCCACCAGATAGCCATCTGCCGTCCTTTCCAACGCGATCGGCCGTTCGGAAAAATCTTCCAACTCCACCGTCACCGTCACCAACGAACCCTTCAGCTGAAGCCCGCCGGAGATCCCAATTTTTCGAAATTTCGTCGATCTGAAGAGACCTGCAGAATAGTAATTCCTCACCTGTTTTCCAACCCGAGGCCTTTCCCTGACATACTTCAGCATTTCATCCACATCCCCCGCATTGAGAAAATTTCCCACCGCCTCTATCACTACCACAAGCTCCGCATCAATATTGAAATCCTGCGGAAGCACGGCAGGGTCACCCTCATCAGTCATCTTGAGCTCCGCAATTTTGATGCCGGGCAGCCCCTGAAGAACAGCAGCATCGTTCATCGACTCCAAAACACCTTTCACAAACACCCCCACTCCGGCAGTCAGGAACAAGAGTCCGACCAGAACGACCAACAGAAACAACGGCCCCTCACGTTCCTGAGGCTCATCGCCGGAGCCATCCCACTTCGGACTCTTCGCGCCGCGATTTTTCTTAATTCGTTTCCTCTTTTCTAATCGACCGGACCGTTCAGAACCCTCCCAGCCATCTTCCAACAGCCCCTCGTCCGCTGATTTCTCAGGCACGGCTTCTTTCAGCTCCGATTGTCCACGCCGACCCAGAAGCACCGGCAATTCGCAATGCGGACAAGACGCAACCTTACCCTGGGTCTCCACCGGAACCCTGAAAATCGCAAAGCACTCCGGGCACGTGTATCCCAACCAACGCTTTGCGCCGCTCCCTAGATCCTCCTCAACGATTTTAGTCACAGACCGAACAAAGTCTAAGCCCCGGGACCGCGACTAATCCACTCTGATTTCCAGCTTCTTCGGCCGAGGCAACTTCAAACTCGCCTCTTCCTCCCCGCGCACGTTGGCATCAAGGAAAAGCACCGGGCTGGGCGCCATATACCCCCCACCACTCTCATCCCCCGGAGCCAGCGACAGGACCACCGAGCCGTAGGGATCACTCCCGATCAAGACTGGCGCCTGAGGCCGAATCGGACTCACCGGCAAGCGCTGCTGCACGGAACCATCGCCCACCTGAGGCCCGTAGGTTTTGAGCACATCTTCCACGGCCACCCCACCTTCGCCGTGAACATCACAGGAACCCAATCGCAGCCCCTTCCGCTGATATTCCTTGTAAACCGTCGAGCGGAATGTCGCACCCTTCTCCAAATCCTCAATAGTATCATAGCAATACCGGGTTCCCAACAGACCCGAATGTTCACAAACAGAAACCAACTCCAAGGTATCCGGCACCTCAACCTTGGCCGACGGGTAAATACCTTCCGCAACGTTCATCACCGATACCCAGGCCGGATAGGTCAACAGCCGACCAAATGCCCCCTCATGGATCGGCCGGCTTCCTCCTTCCATGAATCCAACCCACATCCCCAGCGTAACCTTCCCGTTATAACCAAGACACCATCCATCGGAAAAACTGTTGGTCGTCCCTGTTTTTACCCCTCCGGGAAACGGCACTGCACTCAGGCGAACTTCTTCCCCACTGAGATTTCCAGTGCGCACGGTATCTTTCAACGTCGTATGCACCTGATAGGCTGTGGCCGCATCGCAGGCAGTGACATCCCGCATCTCATCAGCACTGCGGGCCGCCTGATAAACAATCTCACCAAGATCATTCTCAATGCGATCAATATACCGCAGTCCCGCAGGAATTTTCCCACCCTCTGAAAATGCACAGTAACTCATCACTCCATCACGAAGTGACATCGGCTCCGAACCGAGGTAGAGCCGGTTCAACATCTTCGCATCCTTGAAGTCCAATCCGAACTCCCGACTGTGCTCCACGACATTTTCCAGTCCAACTTGCCTGCCCAATCGCACCGACGCGGCAATCTTTGAGGATGCCAAAGAGCGGCGCGTAGTGATTCTTCCTTCATAGACCGGCTTATCGATCTCCATCCCCCACTCGCCAAGAATCCCCTCGCGGCCTCCCACCATCACCGCCCGGTTGTCCATCGGCTCGTCCGAAACAGAACTCGCCGGACTCCAGCCCTTCGCAAAGGCAGCGGAGTAAATGAACGGTAAAAACGCGGTCCCCAACGGCCGCCGGCCCTTCTCAATAAAGTCATACTGGTTATGTTCGTAGTCCCGCCCACCCACGTGCGCCAGAACATGGCCCGAGTCAGACTCGATCATCAGCGCCGCCCCCTGCAAATAAGGAGGAGCAACCCCATCCGTGTGCTCATACCCCTCATAGGTCGGATGCACATAACCACTGACCTGCTCGGTCTTCTTTAACTGCTCCGCCAAAGACCGCTCCGCCTCTTCCTGTAAGCTCCGGTCGATCGTCGTGTAGATCCGAAAGTCCCCTCGCGACATCGCCTCGATCCCAACCTTGGAGCGCGCCAATCGAGCAACCTTCTCGTAAAGATGGGAAGTTCCTCGCTGCAACGGACGTGGATTCACGATCACATCCTTGGTGGTCATCTCCGCCCATTCCTCTCTGGTGATCATGCCCTCCGCCTTCATGCGGTTGAGCACATGGTTCCGTGCCTTCTTGTTTTTCTCAGGATATCGCAACGGCGTCAGCCCGGTCGGATTTTTCACGCAAGCAATCAGCGAACAACACTCCCCGGTCGTCAAATTCCTCGGCTCCTTTCCAAAATATCCCAAGCTTGCCGACCGCACTCCGTAGTAACCACTGCCAAAAGGAATACGATTCAAGTAATACTCGAGGACCTGCTTCTTCGCCCGCCTCCCGTCCTCCGACGGAAATTCCTCGTTGATGTAATCCTCGATGCGCAAGGCAAGGAAAGCCTCCACGATCTTCCGCTGTACTCCGCCCTCACCTCGCTCCCTCGCTTCCGCCTTCAGGTCGAACGCATTCCGCGCCAACTGCATCGTCACCGTGCTCGCCCCCTGGTTCACCTCACCTGCCTTGACGTTCAAATAGATGGCCCGCAGCACACCAACCCAGTCCACTCCCTTGTGCTCAAAATAACGCTGATCCTCCTGCGCCCTCAGCGCATCGATCAATTTTTGCGGCACTTCCTCAATTCCCACCACACTGCGGTTCTCCACAAACATCCGTCCGATCTCCTCACCATTCCGGTCCAGGATCAAACTCGGCCCCTCGATGTCATTGATATAGCGCGGGATGTCATACCCCGCCGCCCGCACCCGGTAGGGGTCCAAATAGCTGTTGAGCCAGGAAAACCCGACCAAACCCGCCACGCCACAAAGAACCACGAAGACCCAGAACCCTTTCCGCTTGAAAAGGCGCCAAAACCGTCTGTTTCTGGAGTTCGACTTCGCCATCTGTGCCTCGGAGTCCACCGGCCGCCATGAACGACCCTGCTCCACCGCCTATTTACCCCTCATCCGAGGATGGGGCAACTTCTCTCTTGGCCTCTCACCTGCAGAGCCGGATCCAGCAGCATGGCCCCCTCAGCTTTGCCGATTTCATGGCCGAAGCTCTTTACCACCCGGAATGGGGCTACTACAGCTCCCCTCACCGCACCAGGGTGGGAACAAAGGGCGACTTCATCACCAGCGTCAGTGTCGGAAATTCCTTCGGTCGTCTCCTCGCCCTCAGGCTCCATGCCTTTTGGGCCGCCAACGCCAGCCCCCCGGAATTTCACCTCCTTGAACCCGGTCCAGAGTCTGGCCAACTCGCCCTCGACATCTTCAGTGCCGCCAAAACGATCGATCCAGCATTCCACGCCGCCATCCACTATCACGCCCTCGAGCCGATGACCGCAAAGCGGGAAGCGCTCCAATCCCGCTTCGCGCAAACCGACGAAACCCGGCTCCTCGTTCACCCCTCCGCCAACGATCTGCACTTCCCCTTCGGCGCGGTCCTCGCCAACGAAATCATCGACGCCCTCCCCGTCCACCTGATCGAATGGCAACAAGACCAGTGGCTCGAGCGACGCGTCACCTGCGACGACACCGGATTCACTTGGTCGACGAGTCCAATCTCCACTCCTGGTCTTCGCGAGGCATTACCGGAATTCCAACCGACCCCAGACGACGGCTACTTCACCGAGATCTCCCTCGAGTATCACAACTTCTTCGCCCCCCTATCTACCGCCCTACACTCTGGCCTGCTCCTCTTCATCGACTACGGACACGCCGAAGCCGACTACTACAGCTCCACCCGCAGCACCGGCACCCTCCAAACCTTCAGCCAGCACAAAGCCACCGACAACCCCCTCGCCTCTCCCGGATCACAAGACCTCACTGCCCACGCCAACTTCACCCGCCTCGCCGACACCGGGCGCGCCCTCGGCCTGACCCCCACCGGCTTCATTCGTCAGGAACGCTACCTCACCGTTTTCGCGGAAGCATTGTTCGAAGGCCTCGATCCCAAATCCGAAGAGTTTACCAGCACGGTCCGTCAGTTCCGCACCCTCACCCACCCCTCCATGCTCGGCGGTTCCTTCCACATGCTCGAGCTCCTCAAAGGCGACGCCACACCCTGCCTCAAACCCTTTCAGTTCGACCCAAAGGGCCTCGAATTGCTCTAAGCACCCGATTCTCACCAAATTCACCAATCTCTCTGCAATTCTTCCATTGCCACCTCACCCGCCCCTTTCTAGCCTACCCACATAGCCGGGATGGTGGAATTGGTAGACACGCGTGATTTAGGTTCACGTGCCCTTGGGCGTGCAGGTTCGATCCCTGTTCCCGGTACTTTTCAATAAGTAAACCTCCAGCAAATGGGAGAACTCAAAAAGAGACTGATGGAGCAACTCGACCTCGACGAATTGCGCAGCAACAAGGCCATTGAAATCGTCCTTGGATTCGTCAAAGACAAGCTCCCTGAAAATCTTCAGGGAATGGTCGCCAAATTCATGGATGACGATTCTGACGGCTCCGATGGCGGTGGCGCTATCGACAAACTCAAGGGCCTCCTCGGTGGAGACTGATCGAGAATCAAGGCTCTAGCTTCTCCCAGCCAGAGCCTTCCCATCCTTCGGTTTCCCTAACTAACGTTTGAGATTTCCCACCCCTGTGCCATAGTCCCGGACATGCGGTGTTTTATGGTTTGTTGCGGCCTGATTCTGGGTCTCTTCAGCTTAGTGGGATGTGGTGCCGGCGGCGGAATCAGCGGCAACTCCTACAACCCCGGCTACGGCCCCTTCGACCAACGAGGAAACTACGTCGAGGCCTGGGCTGACAAACCCGCGAAGAAGCACTGGTGGGGCAACAAGCCGACCGAGACGCCTGCCGCAAAGTCAACCACACCACCGAAGGAAGATCCCCGCATCGCCGCAGTCAACAAACGGCCGCCCACCCCCAATCTCCCCACCAAGCCAGCTCCCACTGTCGCTCGCGTCGACCCTCCCCGCCCGACCTACACGCCAAAGCCCGTCTTCACTCCTCCTCCCATCGCCAGACCCAAGCCGGTCGTCGTGAAGCCCAAGACCCCCAGCCGACGGCACACCGTCTCCAAGGGTGATACACTCTACTCGCTCGGCCGCAAATACGGCACCTCGATCTCCGCCATTCAGAGAGCCAACGGCCTCAAAGGCACGACCATCGTCACCGGAAAGTCCCTCGTCATCCCCCGCTGATCGCGGCATCAGCGTGGCGTGACCGTCTCGGTCACAGGCCTTGTCTCAACCGTAAGGTGACAGTCTCGGTCGCCTCTAAACCCCACCCCCTCAGCCCACAGGAGGAAACATCGGCGTTTAAATCCTACCCCTCCCGCAGCTTCGCCGCAGCTTCCGCTGCCGCACCACCACGATACCGGGCATAGATCAAAAAACCCGCTCCGATCCCGATCATGAAAATCGAGTAAAACTGCCCCTTCGTCAGGACGCCCTCGATCACCCACGCCGCATCTGGCTCACGGAACTTCTCCACCACGATCCGAAAGACCGCGTAGAGAATAAAGAACAGCCCCGTCAACACACCGTGCGCCAAATTCGGAAAACGAATCCGAATGTAGTAGAGCACCGCAAAGAGCACCGCACCTTCAAGCAGCGCTTCATACAGCTGTGAAGGATGCAGCGGCTCAAGGTAGGGAGACAGAGCCCCGGAAACTTCCGGCACATCCCTCGCCACCGCTTCCGCATGCTGCACAAATCCACGTCCCACCCGCTGCGCCTCCTCCACATTTCCCTGCACCATCCATCCATGGTAGTCCCGCCCCCAAGCCCCAAAAGTGCTCGGATCGACCGCGATGACCGCATCCATCGCTTTTTCAAACTGCTCAGGATTTCTCGTCACGGTATCCGCAAGCGACGCCGGAAATTTCACTGCCCAAGGCACACCTTCCGCCAACCTCCCATAAAGCTCGCCATTGATAAAATTCGCCACGCGCCCGAACAAAAGACCCAGCGGACAAGCCACCACCAAGGAATCCCCAATCCCCGGCCACGAAAGCTTCTTCCGCCATGCATAGAACAACGTGAAGAACATCACCCCGAGAAATCCACCGTGACTCGCCATCCCACCATCCCAAACCCTGATGATCTTAGCCGGATCACTCAGCACACTCCCCAATCCCTCATCGGGAATCATGTACAACAGCACATACCCCAACCGCCCACCCACAAAGATTCCGAACATTGCACCATAGGCAATGAAGTCCGCCACCTGGTCTTCCTTCAGCACCCAGAGCCCCCGCCTTGCAAATCGCTTCAGCAGGAAATACGCCGCCACAAACCCCGCCAGATAGGCCAAGCCATACCACCGCAACTGCAGCGGCCCCCAGATCGGCAGAAGCACCGGATCCCAATTATGGACCCATGTCCCCAATACGAGAACGGCGGCGAACAATGAAAAAATGCTAATCACGGCGACAGATGAAATTAGAGATACTTCGTCAGCTTCTTGACCTCCGCCGCAGTCAACCGCTTCACCAGCGCAGTCGCGAGTTTGACGGTGGCTTGATAGTCTGCCAACTCGATCATGCTCTGGTGCGAGTGGATGTACCGAGCCGGCACCCCCAACACCACACAGGGCACCCCCTCTCCCGCTAGATGCAAGCGACCGGCATCCGTCCCTCCACCAGCCCGAACCGCGACCTGATACGGAATCTTCTCCTTCTCCGCCGTATCAATCGCCAACTCCGCCAACTTCGGATTCATGATCGCACTCGGATCATGCATGCGGATTTGCACCCCGCGCCCCATGATCCCCTGACTCGTATCTAACGTAAACCCCGGCGTGTCGTCCGCCGGTGTTCCCTCCAAAATCACCGCCACATCCGGCTTGGCCATCGCGGCGAGTGTCTGTGCCCCGCGCAACCCCACCTCTTCCTGTACCGTTCCCGCGAGGAGCACCGTGTTGCTGCACTTCGCGGCCGCAAGCTTGTTGCCTGCTTCGATCGTGCCGCCCATGCCCACCCGATTATCAAAAGCCTTCGCCAGAAATCGCCCCTGATGCTCCAACGCAGCAAAGTCCGTCAGCGGCGCCACCGGATCACCGACTCTCACCCCCCAGCCGAGAACCTCCTCGCGAGACGTCGCACCCAAATCAAGAAACATGTTCTCCAACGACATCACCTGTTTCCGCTCCGCCTCGGAAAGAAAATGGGGAGGCTTCGAGGACACCACCCCCATGATCTTGCGACCCCCGCTCGTCTTCACCTGCAGGCGCTGTGCCATGAGCGTATGCGTCCACCACCCTCCGAGAGGCACCAACTTTAAAAATCCCGTCGCCGTAATGCTTTGCACCCGAAACCCCACCTCATCCATATGCCCCGCCAACAAAACCCGCGGCCCCTTCCCCGGAAGCGTGCACAGCACTGAACCATTCCGATCCGTACTGAATTTACCCGCCCCCTCGAGTTGCTTGCAGAAGATCTCCCGAACCTCGCCCTCGTATCCCGGCACCGCATGGGCCTGGGTCAACTGTCGTAGCAACTTTTCTCCCTTGAGCTTCATGGGCTGAAAATAGGCCGCCAGAGCCTGACCAACAGCCAAAAATCACGCCTTCGGACTCGATTATTTGATCCATCTGGTTCTCACTTCCCGTCCCAGCCCATGAACAACGCCCCAAAAGTCACGGACCTCCACGTCGTCCGGAATATCCCACTCCCCGCCCCCGCGTTCAGTATCTCGGAATACCCCCGCAGCGACGCACAAGCCGCCTTCGTCGCCTCCTCACGCGACACGATCCGCAACATCCTTTCCGGCAAGGACCCCCGCTTCCTCGTCATCGTTGGCCCCTGCTCCATCCACGACACCGCCGCTGGCCTCGAATACGCAAAACGCCTCAAGGACCTCGCCGACCGCGTCTCCGACAAACTCTACCTCGTCATGCGGGTCTACTTCGAGAAACCCCGCACCACCGTCGGATGGAAAGGGCTCATCATGGATCCCGACCTCGACGGCACCGACAACATCCCCAAGGGACTGCACATCGCGCGGGAATTTCTCCGTGAGATCATCGAACTCGGCGTCCCCACCGCCACCGAGCTTCTCGATCCCATCACTCCACAATACATCGCCGACCTCATTTCCTGGTCCGCCATCGGAGCCCGCACCAGCGAGAGCCAGACTCACCGCCAAATGGCCTCCGGCCTCTCCATGCCGATCGGATTCAAAAACACCATCAGCGGGGACCTCGTCGCGGCCGTCAACGCCATCGGCGCCGCCACCAAACCACAAACCTTCCTCGGCGTCTCCGAACAAGGCGTCGCCTCCGCCGTCTCCACCTCCGGAAACCCCGACTGCCACGTCATCCTCCGCGGCGGAGCGGACGGACCGAACTACGACAACGAAAGCGTCGCTGCCGCCGTGGCTATCCTTGAGAAGGCCGGCTTCCCTCCCCACGTCATGATCGATGCCTCCCACGCCAACTGCGGCAAAGACGACAAGCTCATGCCCGGCGTCTTCGAGGAAATCGTCGCCCAACGCGTCAATGGCAACCAAGCCATCATCGGCGCCATGCTCGAAAGCAACTTCGTCGCCGGAAACCAGAAGTTCCCCCAACCGCTCGACCAACTCGTCCACGGCCAGTCCATCACCGACAAGTGCATCGACTGGGACACTACCGAGCGACTCCTTGTTGCTGCCAACGAGGCGCTCTAGTCCCCCTTTGCCTTCAACGCCGACGGCCGCACCGTCCCCGCATCCTGGAAATAGTCGATCAGGGCCTCGCGACTCGACAACGTCAGCAATGTTGCCTTGCACTCCGGGCTCTCCGCCAGAGCGCGCAATCGCATCAAGCGCTTACCGCCCGACTGCGCATCATACGCATTGCAGAGAATACAATAGCGATGCCCGATCTCCTTCCCCGGACTCCGCAAGGACCGCAGCGACCGGACAAAGGTCTCGCCCCGGTCTTCAAACTTGGCTGCCTCCGATTTCGCAAACTCGACCTCGAATCCATAAAGCGCCCGATCCGACCTCACCTGCAGCGACTCATTCAACACCGCCGTGATCTCCTCCCGCGTCAAATATAGCGCCACGACCCTGTTCTCGTAAGGTAGCACCTTCCACAAATCTGCCATGGACTTCTTCCCCGCGTCCAAGGTCCCGCTGCCAAAGGTCCCGTGAAACACTCCGTCAGGCACCAATCCATCCTTCGCGGCACCATGCTCGATCGCCGATGAAATCAACTCCTGCAAGGGACTCGTCTTACCTTTGCCTCCCGAGTTGTGTGAAATATCCAATTCCACCACCCCGACCTCGGCACTCATATAGGTCTTCGCGTCCTCGACATCATTCGCAGACGCTTCAATCACCACCGGGTCGGCCTTGATCCGCGCATCCATCAATGCGGTGACCGCTTTCTTAGCCACCAACTGACCAGTGCCGAGATTGAAGGTCAGGTCCACCCGCCCACAGTGAATCCCAAAATAATCCGCCTGCGTATACAACACCCCGCCTTCATCCCGACTTTCCTGATGCCGGTGCGTATGACCTCCGATGAACACATCCACCCCACTCTCCCCCTCCAACAAGCTCCGGGTCGGATTCGCAAAATCATCCTTCTGCTGCAATCCCATGTGACCACAGACCACCACGGCATCGACCTTCGCTTCTTCCCTCAGAAACTTCACACTCGCCTTCAGCATCTCCGCCGGCGGCAACACCTCAAAGCCCTTGAGCAACTCCGGACGCAGCCAATACGGCAAGCCCGGCGTCACCATCCCCACCAACCCGATCTTGTATCCACCCACCTCTTTCACCATATGCGGCAGGATTTGCGCAAAGGGATGACCTTCATCCTCCCAAGTCCCCGCCAACTTCCCCTCCAACTTCATGTTTCCCGTCAAGACCGGCATCTTCGACCTCGTCAAGGCATCCAAAACCACCTCCGGGCCCCAATCAAACTCATGGTTCCCCAAAACCCACGCGTCGTAATGAAGCTTGTTGAAGAGATCGATCATCAACCTCCCCCGTGTCTGCCAACCGACCGGCGTGCCCTGATACACATCGCCAATATCAATCAACAGGTTCGCCGGGCTCTCCTTCCTCCACGTCCGGATCTGCGCCGCACAACGCGCCAACCCACCAAGATCCCCCTCCCCCCTGTAGTTACTCGTGGGCATCACATGCCCGTGCAAATCCGTGGTGTGCAGGATCGAAATCGTCGCCGTCTCATGCACTCCCTCTTCCTGGCCAAAGCCACCCCGCGGCAACAGGACTCCCGCCCCGGCAAAAGCTGAGCCTCTCAAAAATATTCGTCGCCTCATCATATCAACAACGTAAACGCACGTCGCATGAACATCTACAGCACGAGCTCGTCAATGGATCGCCACTCTCCCGACCAATCAAAATAGGAGAGGCTGTCGAACTGTTTTTTGTAATCGTAACAACTCTCCTCCACCGTCGCATAGCCACTGTAATAGTGCTCCAAGCCCCGCTTCCGAGCATGCTCAATCTCCAGCAGCATCGTCAAAATTCCCAATCGCCGACGCGACTCCTCAGGATCAAACACCGCGTAGACGCTCGAGCACGCTGACTTCCCAAGCGCCAGGAAACTCACCGCCACCAATCGCCCCTTACTCCGGACACTCAATTGCTCACAAGCACACGGCTTGCCATCGGGACGATCCCCCAGGAACTCATTCAGGGAATGCGGCACGTTCCGCTCAAAGCGATCCTTGTGCAGTTCAAAAAGCTCCTCCTCCAAATCACCGGGCCGGGCCGGCGCAAACTCAAAGGTCAAATCCTCATTCTTCCGCAAGGTCCGCCGCTGGCTCTTGCTCACCTTGAATTCACTCAAATCCAAACGCAATGAAATCTGCCGCTTGATGCCAACCTCCTCCGCCATCAAGCTGGAACGGAAAAAGTCGGACCCGAAGTGCCTCCATCCATCCGCCCAATATCCATCCACTTCCTCAGGACTCACCGACTCCACGACCCGACTCTCCATCACGAAGGGCCAGGAATTCGGATAAACGGGATAGGGCAGTTGAGTCATCGGGCAAGAAGGGATTAGGTAGCCTATAGACTACACTTTTCAATCGCGCTTTCTCTCAATGCTGCGGCCCTTCGCAAAAAACCCCGGAAATAACCGCCCCAACATCCGAAAAATCTTCAAAGACATGGTCGGCTCCATTGTTTCGTAATTCCGAAGCACTGAACACTCCCGTCGCCACGCAAACCGTGACCGCTCCGATCGCCTGACCGCAGGCGATGTCTTTCGGCGTGTCACCAATCACCAGCGACTCCGCCGCAACAAAACTCCGCCCGGCACTCTCTTCTGCCCGCGCCAAGGCGATCGGCCCCAACTTGTTGCGGTCATGATGGTCGTCACCGTAGGCCCCGAAACCAAAGTAGTCCCCCAAGCCGTAGTGACGCACCTTCAACTCTGCGCCCAACGCGACGTTGCCCGTCAGCAATCCCAAGGTCGCCCCACCCTCCGCAAAAGACTCCAGCAATCCCTCCACCCCAGGCAACACCCGACCACCAAAATTTCCCTCAGCCAGATTCTCCGCCAAGAACGACAGGTAGGTCGCGTAGAATTCCTCCACCCGCCCCGGCGTCGATTCCTCGCCGAAGTGCTTCAGAATACCCATCACGATCCCAGAGTCAGTCGAGCCGGCCAAATCCAGCTTCGGCCCGTCCCCGCCGAACAACTCCTGCGCCGCCTGACGCAACGCCGCCATTCCCGCTCCTCCGGTATCAACGAGCGTCCCGTCGATATCGAAGAGCACCAAGCGCTCTTTCATCACTCCTTGGAATCCTCGCCGGAGTCGTCGCCGTCACCGGCGGCATCGTCCGCTTCGTCGAGGTTCTCGTGAGCGTCATCCTCGATCTCGTCAAAGTCGTCTTCATCGATGAGTTCACCGTGATCCAGAATGAAGTGCCGCTTCTGCTGCGCCTTCGGCAAGGGAGAAAGAATCATCAAAATGTTCCGTCCCGCCAACCGTGCGTCCTGGTCAACGTTAGCCATGGACTTGAGATCTTTCTTGATCCGCTCCATGACCACGAAACCAACTTCGCGGTGCGCATTCTCACGACCACGGAACTGCAGGGCAACCCGCAGCTTGTGACCGCCTTCCAAAAACGCTTCGGCGCGACCCAACTTCACGTTGTAGTCATGCTCCTCGGTCCGGGGGCGAAACTTCACCTCCTTCATCTTGGTCGCCGCCTTGCTCTTTCCCTTCTTCAGCTTGGACTGCTCGTACTTGTACTTTCCGTAGTCCACAACTTTGCAGACCGGCGGATCAGTACTCGAGGTGACCTCCACGAGGTCGAGTCCCAAAATCTTGGCTTTTTCAACTGCTTCCCGAGTGTTCATCACACCGAGTTGCTCTCCCCCGGCACTGACCACGCGCACTCTGGGTGCACGGATACGGTCATTAATGCGGGTCATGTCCCGCCGGGTACGATATGGCTTTCTTTTAGGCTTAGCGATGGCTGTAGTTTTCTTGGGTTGGAAAAAGGGTATTGATCAATGGTCCGCCAAAAACATGGCGACCGGCCGACTATCGAGCTTCCACATACTCAGGCAAATAGTCGATGCCCGGATCACAAAGACCGGGTCTGAATTTCAGAAACAATTTGATCAACGAAATCATTCAGGGGCTGGGAACCAAGATCATCTCGGTCCCGATGGCGCACGCTGACACACTGGGCGTCTTCCTCGCGTGCTCCAAGGACACCCATATAGGGGATGCGATCCATCCTCGCAAGGCGAATTTTAGCGCCAATTTTGTCACCGGTCCGATCCACGGAGACCCGCACCCCCTTTGAGCTCAAGGCTTCGGCCACCTGATCGGCATAAGCATTGTGCTTCTCGGAGATCGGGAGAAGCCGCACCTGCTCCGGTGCCAGCCAAGTTGGGAACTTTCCCTCGAAATGCTCAATCAGCAGCCCCGTGAAGCGCTCCATCGACCCAAATGGCGCCCGGTGGATCATCACCGGCCGATGCTGCTTGTTGTCAGAACCAACGTAAGTCAGGTCAAAGCGCTCCGGCAGATTGTAGTCCACCTGCACCGTCCCCAACTGCCAATCGCGGCCAATGACGTCCTTCACCACAAAATCGATCTTCGGCCCGTAGAACGCCGCCTCCCCCTCTTCCTCGGTATACTCCACCCCGAGCGTCTGCACCGCTTCCCGCAGCGCCGCCTCCGCCTTGTCCCAATTCTCCGGGGAACCAACGTATTTGTCAGAATCCGGATCACGCAGCGACAGGCGCACCGAGTAGTCCTCCATGCCCAATTTCCCGAGCACGGTCTTCACGAGACCCAGGCATCCCTGCACCTCCTCTGCGACCTGCTCCGGTGTGCAGAACAAATGCGCATCATCCTGCGTGAACGAACGCACCCGCGTCATCCCACCGAGCTCACCACTTTGCTCCCAACGGTACACCGTCCCAAACTCCGCAAGCCGCACCGGCAGATCACGGTAGCTGTGGTGGTCACTCGCATAGATCCGAATGTGGTGCGGACAGTTCATCGGCTTCAGCATGTAGCCTTCCACCTCGCCGCTGCGCAGCATATTCATCAACTCCGCACAAGTCGCTCCCTCGTCTGAAAGCTTCTTCAACACATCCCGCTCCGCAATCGGCGGATACTGACTGTCCTCGTAGTAGGGAAAATGTCCACTCGTCCGGTAGAGATCGAGCTTCCCGATATGCGGCGTAAAGACTTCGAAGTAGCCCTGCTTGTCCAACTCCCCGGAAATAAACCGCTGCAGCTCACGACGAATGATCGAGCCTTTCGGTTTCCACAACAGCAAGCCCTGCCCCACCATCTCATCGATGTGAAACAAGCCCATCTCGCGGCCAAGCTTCCGGTGATCACGCTTCTTCGCTTCCTCCAAACGCTCCAGATGCTCTTCCAGCATCGTCCTGTTCTTGAAACACGTTCCGTAAACCCGCTGCAGCTGTGCGTTGTCCTTGTCTCCCTTATAGAAAGCACTCGCCACGCTCATCACCTTGAAGGCTTTGCAATTCCCCGTGCGCCCAACATGCGGCCCCGCACAAAGATCCCAGAACTCGCCATTCTTGAAGAGCGAGATCTCCTCCCCCTCCGGAATATCACCCAGCAAGTCCACCTTGAACTTCGACGGCACGTCCCGCGCTCCGGACGATGCCAGCCGACCACTCTGAGCCAACTCCATTGCCTCGTCCCGGCTCACCACCGCTCTCTCGAAGGTCTGGTTCTCCTTCACCACCTTCTTCATCTCCGCCTCGATCTTCTCAAAATCGTCCGGCGAAATCCGATGCTCCAACTCAAAGTCATAATAGAACCCACCTTCCACCGGCGGTCCCGCCGCAAACTGCGCCTCCGGCCAGATCCGGCTGACTGCCGTGGCCAGCACGTGAGCACAAGAATGCCGTAGCCGTTCCAAATCCGACATCTGATGCCGCTCTTCCAGAGTCTTCCGTTCTTTCTCGTCCGCCATGTGCGACCCTGAAAAACAGCAAGTTCCCGCCATTTGCAACGGCAAACAGCTCGTGGCAGCGCTTTCCAACCGCCAAACCAAATTCTCCCAAGGCAGGGACCGATCTTCCCGCACCCGAATCTCCCCATCCCACGGCCCTACCTCCAGAGTCAGCAAACCATGGATGGCATCCATCCCACCAATCAACTTCACGATCTTACACTTCGCCTGAGTCCTACCGCCTCAGACCCCCACAAAAAACGCCCCGTGTTCCCACGGGGCGTTTGAAATTCGTTTGGTCTCTCTCGTCTGGCTATCCAGAGTAAATTTATCGGGAGTAAAGTTCGACGATGAGCTGGACGTTCACCAATGGATCGATGTCGTCCATGTCTGGAAGACGGGCCACGACGCCTTCCATCTTCTCACGGTCGATCGTCACCCAGTCCTTCATCGGAACTGCCTGGGTCAAATCGAGCATGCGGAGGCCGAGCTGCTGTGAGGAGGGCTTGCCGCCGAGCTTGATCACATCACCGGGCTTCACCGTGTAGCTTGGCACGTCGAGACGGGTTCCGTTCACGAGAACGTGACCGTGACCAACCAACTGCCGGGCTGCCTGACGCGTATTGCCAAAACCGAGGCGGTAGCAAACGTTGTCGAGACGGAGTTCCAAAAGTTGCAGGAGAATCTCACCGGTCACGCCACGACGACGGACGGCTTCGTGGTAGTATCCGCGGAACTGCTTCTCGAGCACTCCGAACTGATACTTGAGTTTCTGCTTCTCACCGAGAGCGACTGCGTATTCAGACTTCTTCCGGCGACCGGCGCGAAGACCGTGCTGACCGGGAGGGTAAGCGCGGCGCTCGAGGGCGCGTGAAGAGCCGAAAATCGGCGTCAAAAAGCGCCGGGCGATTCTATCCTTGGGACCAGTGTAGCGTGCCATTTGGGAAAGTCGTTAGTAGTTAAGAATTAAACGCGGCGAGCCTTCTTCGGGCGGCAGCCATTGTGGGGAACTGGAGTCACGTCGAGGATCGCACCGACCTCAAGTCCGAGGGCTTGCACGGCGCGGACCGCAGCTTCGCGACCGGCACCAGGGCCTTTCACGCGAATGTCGACGTCCTTCAGTCCGTGGCTCATCGCCTGGCGGCAAGAGTCCTGCGACACAACCTGTGCTGCGTATGCGGTGCTCTTACGACTTCCGCGGAAGCCCATCTTGCCGGCGCTCGACCAACCGATGGAGTTGCCGTTCAAGTCGGTCACGGTGACAACCGTGTTGTTGAAAGTGGCGGTGATGTGAACGATGCCCTTGATGACATTCTTGTTCGTCTTGGCCTTGTGAATCTTGACCTTCTCCTGGTCCCCTTCCCCCATGATCTCCGCGAAGACGTCCTTGGTCTTCTGCTCTTCAGCAGCCGTGGCCTCAGCCTTGGCGATCGCCTCTGGAGAAAGTGATGGGTCGGCGGCTGCCTTGGGTGCCTCAGCAGCAGGGGCATCTTCTTTTGGAGCCTCGGCGGCAGGCGCCTCCTCTTTGGGTGCCTCAGCGGCAGG
>JAPKDA010000107.1 GCA_028822695.1 Akkermansiaceae bacterium | reverse complement strand
GAAGGCGTTTGATTTGGCGATTGGATTGTTGGCAGAATGCAACGAAGCGGCCCATCCCAACCAGCTGAATGCGGTGGTTCGGGATGCGGAACGGGTGCTACAGAAGTTGACCATCACCGATGTGGAGCGAGCTTCTGATTTCAGTTTGGGTGATCCCAGGACCTTGTCTTGGGAATACGGAGCTGCAGGCGAGACGGGTTACATGGTGATCATGGGCAGGAGGGCGGATCACACGCCGTTCCGGGCGTATTTTGTGAAGACCGACGGGGGCTTGAGGCTCGACTGGATGGCGACCCATGGCATGTCCGACATCGCGGTGCCATCATTGGTCAAAGAGGCGACGAACCGCTCGACCTTGGTGCGGTGCTGGGTGGGGAAGCAGCCACGGTATGATGTGGAGAAGGGGCATGCGTCGACGCGCTCTTGGTATGTGATTTTGGAGCCGGCCAAAGAGGAATTTGTATGGGCATACGCTCCTGCCAAATCTGAGCTTGATGAGCGGCTCCGGGATATTCTTTCTTATGGAAGAATGGTGGGGGAGCGTTCGGACGAGGAGCGGGCTACGATTCGTTTGGCGAAACCCACGGTGGGATTCCGGGAGAACGAGTTTGAGATCACGGAGTTGACGACCGTGGACTGGGTGGCACCGTAATAGCTGGGTGACCATCGCTCCCGTCGTCGCTCTCCGAGCGATGGGGCAGGCCACCGGGGCAAGCCCGGTGGTGGCGGGAGAGGGGGGCACCCCCTTCCTGGAGATGGAATCAGTGACTCAGCTGATGGCGGAGCGGAGGGCGGAGCGCATGGTTTTTAGCGGATTAGTGCCGGGGAACCAGAGTTCGAAGGCGAGGGCGCCTTGGTGGAGGAGGAGGGAAAGGCCGTTGGCGGTACGGGCGCCGTGGTTGGAGGCATCCTGCAGGAGTCGGGTTTGCGGTGGGTTGTAGATCGTGTCGTAGACGAGGTGGTGGGGTTGCAGGCAGGAGCCGGGGAGGGGGGAGGGGTCGGTGCGTTTGAGGCCAACGGAGGTGGCATTGACGATGAGGTCGATGTGGTCGGATTCGCTGGAAAGCTCCGGGGAGTCGAGGGGGAGGATGCGTAGGCGGTCGCCGGGGCCTTCGAGTTGTTCGGAGGAGAAGTAGGGCGCGAGGCGTTTTGAGAACGGTTGAATTTTTCCGAGGGAGCGGTTGACGAGGATGAGTCGTTGGCAGCCTTCGAGGGCGCACTGGGTGGCGATCGCTTGTCCGGCACCTCCGCCGGCGCCGATGATCATGATGCGGAGGTCTTTGACATCGACCAGAAAGTCTTCGTGGATGGCGCGGACGAATCCTGGGCCGTCGGTGTTAAAGCCGAGGGTGTCGTCGCCGTCGAAAAGGATGGTGTTGATGGCGCCGAGGGCTCTGGCGTTGGCGTCAATTTCCGTGCAGGTGTCGAGTGCTTCAAATTTGTGTGGAACGGTGACGTTGACGCCGACGAAGTCGAGTTCGCGGAGTTTTTGGAGTGCCGTGCGGATATTTCCGGGCTCCACCTCGAGGCGGATGTAGCGCATGCCTGCACTAGTGGCGTCGAGGGCGGGTTGATGCAGTTGGGGGGAGAGGGAGTGGGTGACTGGGTGGCCGAGGACGGCGATCCGGGCGGGTTGATCCGCGCCCGAGTCGAGGTGGGCTCGACTGACGAGGTCTTCCAAGGTGTAGACGTCTTTCATGCGTCTTGGAGTGTGGCAATGGTTTGCTCGATTCGGCGAATGGATTCGTCGCGGCCGAGGATGGAGAGGATGTCGCCGAGGTCGGGGCCACCGGTTTTGCCGCTGAGGGCGACGCGGAGGGGAAACATGAGTTTCCCGGGTTTGAGGCCCTCTGCTTCTGCGGAGGTGGCGATGGCGTCCTTGGGTGAGGTCCAGTCAGGGAGAGCGCGGAAGTTTTCGGCGAGGACGGTGAGGAGTTTCGGGGCGGCCTCGTTACCGGAGAGTTTTTCGAGGGCCGGAGGGTCGAACTCGACGCCTTCGCCGAGGTAGAAGCGGATTGCTTCGGGAACTTCAGAGAGGAGCTGGACCTTTTCCTGCACGCTCTTCGCCATGAGGGTGAAGTTGTCGGGAGTTTCCATGCCGGCGGACTGGAGGTAGGGAAGACCGGCCTCGGCGAAAGATTCCGGGGGGAGTTTGAGGAGGTGTTGTTGATTCATCCAGGTGGCCTTGTCCCAATCGAAGCGCGAGGGGGAGCGGTTGATGCCTTCGAGGCTGAAGCGTTCGATGAGTTCGCTGAGCGGGAAGATCTCGCTGTCGTCTTTCGGTGACCAGCCGAGGAGGGCGATGAAGTTGATGACGGCATCGGAGAGGAACCCGCGGTCGGGGTATTCGTGGACCGCGGCGCCCGTGTCGCGTTTGGACATTTTGGAGCCGTCCGCGTTCAGGATGAGCGGGATGTGTGCGTAGGCGGGTGGGACTTTGCCAAAGGCCTCGAAGAGTTGGAGGTGCTTGGGCGTGTTCATGAGGTGGTCCTCGCCGCGAATGACGTGGGTGAGGCCCATCTCGAGATCATCGACGACGTTGACGAAGTGGAAGACGAAGGATCCGTCCGATCGGCGGACAACCATGTCGGGGGTGTTGGATTCGTCGGTGTAGTCGATGGTGACTTCACCGCAGACGAGGTCTTGCATGGTGATTGGTTTGCGTTCGAAGCGGAAGCGCCAGGCGCCGTCGTCTTCGTAGACGCGGCCGGCGTCCTGGAGTTTTTTGAACCAAGTGGCGTAGATATCCTGTCGCTGCGATTGGAAATATGGTCCGCAGTCACCGCCGGCCTCGTGGCCTTCGTCCCAGTCGATGCCGAGCCATTCGAGGCTGGAGAAGATGGCTTGGCGGGCTTCTTCGGTGTTGCGTGCTTCGTCGGTGTCCTCGACGCGGAGAATAAAATTTCCGCCGTGCTTCCTGGCGTAGAGCCAGTTGAAGAGAGCGGTGCGCGCCCCTCCAATGTGCAGGTAGCCAGTGGGCGAGGGGGCGAATCGGGTCCGGACGGGTGTCGGCATAGGACTTTCTATAGCGTTGGGGCCCGCGACGGGCAATGGCTGGTGGGTGAAAGAATTGCTTTTGTTTTCCGTAATTTCCCTCGTGCGCTTCTCTTCACCCAAGCGCTTCGCCCTGACCGGGGTTCTGGTTTGTGGCGGGGTGGTTCTTCTTCTGCTTCTTTTTGTGGCAGTTGGGACGATGGAGTTGTCGACGAAACAGGGTGGGGATGTGGCGGAATTGCCGACCAAGACGGATCGCTCGTCAGGTGGGTTGGATCAGGCCGGAGCTGAGGAGAGGGCGGCTAAAGTCAGGCATGTTTTGAATCAATTTGGTGAAGATGGGTTGGGATCGGAGTTGACGGCTTCCAAGTCGGAGAGGGATAGCGAAGCGACGAAGGAGGTCATCAAGCAAGCGAATGCGAAAGCGGCGGGCAAGAAGAAGTCGGAGAGCAATCTGGCGAGACTGCGGCGCCGATTGCTGGAGCAGGCCGGTCATCTGGCCCTGCATGGGGAGGACCCCGCCAAGAATCTGGTGCTGGTTGCGCAGACCTACTGCCGCAGTGGAGATCAGGTGGCGGCGTTCAAGTGGTTTGAGAAGGCGACGCGCATGGCGACTGATCCTGACAATACGACAAACAGCTCCATTGCTCTTCGTGATGTTGTGAAAGGTTTGTTGGGGGTGGGTGAGTTTGAATGGGCTGAGTCGTTGGTGGAGCAGATTCCCCTGGAGAAGTATCGTGATCTTGGCCGCGCGGAAGTGGCGACGGCTTTGGCGCGGAAGAAGCGCTTTGCGGAAGCCAAACAGATTGCAAGTTCCCTGGTGGATCCCGGTGCCCATGCGCTTGCCTTGCGCGGGGTGGCTGATGCGCAGGCCCGCTATGGCGAGTTGAATGACGCCGTGAATACGGTGATGCAGATCGCGCCCGGCAAGTTACAGGACGATGCGTGGGTGCGGGTGGCATTGGCGCGGGCTGCGGTGGGGGATGCGGCGGGTGCTGCCGGGATTCTCAATCGGATCTCCAATGACCGGACCCGGGATCTGGCCGGCATCAGGGTGGCGGAGGCCCAGGCACGTTCGGGGAAATCGGGGTCGCTTGAGATCCTGCTCTCCGCGATGCACGATCCGTTTTTGAGGGACGAAACGCTGCGGCGGATCGTGCAGGCGCAGGTATCGATGTTCAAATTTGATGAGGCGAAGGCGATGACTTACCAGATCACGAATGAGGTGGAGCGGTCTCTGGCGATGGAGTCGTTGGTCAGTTTGCAGGTGCGGTCGGGTGATTTGGCCGGTGCGTTGGGACGGGCCCGCGATATCGTGGTGGATGAATCGCAGTCGCGTGCTTTGCAGGTGGTCGCTCTGGGGATGACAGGGAAAGAGGGGACTGCATCGGGACTTTATGTGGCGCAGCTCATCGAAAATCAGAAGGACCGTGATTTGACCTATCGTCGGGTGGCGGAGCGTTCGGCATCCCTGGGGTGGTCGAAGGATGCCTTGGATACGGTCTATCGGATTGATGCGCCGGAAGTGCGGGCTTCGGCTTTGGCGGAGTTGGCGCGGTGGCGGGCACGCTATGGGGCGGTGAGTCCGGCCCGTTTGCTGTTGCAGGATGCGATGCGCGAGGTGGAGCAAATTTCGGCACAAAAGAATCAGGAGAAGGCATTGGTTTTTTTGGCGACGGCGTACGCCGAGGCGGATGATCATACTTCGGCGTTATCGACGGCGGCGAGTATTGGGAACTCGGCGATGAGGGATCGGGCTTACCAGCAGTTGACGCGGAAATTTGCGACCGTGGCGAATCTTAATCTCGCGGAGCAGACGGCGCAGGCAATTGAGAAGGAGAAGACCCGGGAGCAAGCGTTGGATTCGATGGCAACGTCGATTGCCGGAAAGATTCCTCCGAGTCAGGCGCTGGGATTTGTGAATCGGTTTGAGTCGCGGCGTCAGCAGGTGAGATTCCTTGTCGTGGTTGCGGGAAGAATTTAGAGGGCGGCCTTCGTGAATTTAGACACGGTCAGCGGCTTTGTGCGAAGAGCCATTCGTGGACATCTTCGTCTTTGAGCACTTGATCGGCAATTCCGTGATCGCCGTCGGGATACTCGGTGTACTTGGGCTCTCCACCGGCCTCCTTGAGGGCCTCGACCATGAGGCGGCTGAGGTTGACATTCACGGTAGGGTCCTTGGCGCCATGGAAGACCCAGGCGGGGACCTTTTTGAAGGACTCGGCAGTGGAGGGATGACCTCCCCCGGCGATGGGGATGCCGGCAGCGAAAAGCTTGGGCTCTTGGGCGAGGAGATGGAAGGTGCCGAAGCCGCCCATTGAGTAGCCGGTGAGGTAGATGCGCTTCTCGTCGATGGGCAGTTTTTTGACGAGTTCCTCGATGATCTTCACGACGTTGTTGGCTTTGTCCCCGTTCCAGCCGTTCACATCGGGGCATTGGGGAGAAATGATGAAGCACTCGCGTTTATGGTAGTTGTCCTTCTTGCTGAAGACGTTCGCCTGCCAGGGTTCTTTGGGAGTCATGACGTCGCCGCCCCGTCCGTGGAGGTAGATGAGGAGGGGGTAGCCGGCGTCCTTGGATTTGCGGAGCTTGCGGTCACCGAAGATGCGGTATTTGAGGTCATGGCCTTCGTGGCGTTCCCATTCGCCGCTGAGGAGTTTGGAGAATTCCTCGTCGGCTTCCTTGCCGTCCTCTCCGGCGGGGGCTTCCTCTTCCTTTTGTTTTACCCAGGCTTGGTCCTCTTCGGAGAGTTTATCGAGGTCGAGGGTGAAGGTGCGGCGATCTCGTTTGCGAAGGATGGTGACCTTGCCGTCTTCGGAGCGGATATACTCGGCGGTGATGGTCTTTCCGCCGTCGGCGGTTTTCCACTCCCGCATTTCTGCGAAGGCAGTAGGGCTGGCGAGAAGGGCGGCGAGGATGATCCAAAATTTCATGGGGCCTGATTGGGGGCGGGGTTATGCCGGGAGGCTGGTCGATTTTTGGCCGTAAATTTTTTCCTCTTTCCACTTCCGGAACTCGGCGAAGCGTGTTTTTGGCGGGAGTTCGCCACGATGCTTGTCGTCCTGGAGGAACTGTTTGTAGAGTTCCTGTTCGGCGATCAGTTCCGCCCGCTTTCGGGAGAGCTCTGAGCTCTCCTCACTGTTGGTCACCAAGAGTGCTTCGAGAGCATCGAGGCGCTTGGTCTGCTTCTTGCCCAGATGGATGAGGATGCCGAGTTGGATGACGGCGACGATGGCGAGGGCGATGAGGATCATGGCAGGAATGCGAGTTCAGCTACACTTAGCGCGAAGTTTGGGTGGGCGCAATGGGATAGTGAGCGGTGGGGGCGTTGGTTTCGTCTCGCTAAGAGGATATTTGGCGGTTTAGGATCCTGAACTCATGAAAGGAAAGGCGCATTGGCAAATATTGGTGGGCTTGTTGTTGGCGGTGTTGACGGCGGTGGTGTTCCGGGAGTTGAGTGGGCGATTGCCGGAGGATAGTGAGGGCGCGAAGTTCATCGCCGGGGCGGTGTCGGCCTGCAAATTCGTGGGGGTGATTTTCATGCGGGCGCTGCAGATGTTGATCGTGCCGCTGATTGTCACCTC
This sequence comes from Akkermansiaceae bacterium, assembly GCA_028822695.1. GTDB lineage: Bacteria > Verrucomicrobiota > Verrucomicrobiia > Verrucomicrobiales > Akkermansiaceae > JAPKDA01. Next base: position 1,173 of record JAPKDA010000107.1, on the reverse strand, counting down.
GGTGGTGGCGGGGATTGCGAGTTTGCACGGGATGGAGGGCTTTGGGCGTTTGGGAGGAAAGACGGTGGGGTTTTACGCAATGACGAGTTTCGCGGCGATCGTGGTGGGCTTGCTTCTGGTGAATCTGGTGAAGCCGGGATTGGAGGATGGGAAACCGAGTCAGGTGATCCGGATGGCGATTGATGATCAGGCGGCGAATGCCACGGAAGCGGACAAGGCGAAGATCGCGGCGGCAGAGGGACGGGAGGCGTCGGATGTGTGGGGTATTTTCAAGCGGATGTTTCCACCAAACATTTTTAAGGCGGCAACGGACAACGGACAGATGCTGGGGTTGATTGTGTTCAGTATTATGTTTGCGCTGGCGATGACGCGATTGCCGTTGAAGGAGATCTCGACACTGCGGGACGTGTTTCAGTCGTTGAACGATGTGATGATCGTGATGACGCGCTGGGTGATGATGGTGGCGCCAATTGGAATCTATGCTTTGATCGTGCCGATTGTGTTTGAGACGGGGTTGGAATTGTTTCAAAAGCTGGGGCTCTACTTTGTGACGGTGCTTGCGGCGCTTGCGGTGCACTTTTTCATCACGCTGCCGTTGATTTTGTCCCTGATGGGGAAGGTGAATCCGTTGGCGCACTTCAAGGCGATGCGGACGGCCTTGTTGACGGCGTTTTCTACGTCCAGTTCCTCGGCGACGCTGCCGGTGACGATGCGATGTGTGCAGGACAATGCGGGGGTTTCGAAGAAGACGGCGAGTTTCACGCTGCCGCTCGGGGCGACGGTGAATATGGACGGCACGGCGCTTTATGAGTGCGTGGCGGTGATCTTTGTCTCGCAGGTGGTGGGCTTTGAGATGGGGCTCGGGGCGCAGTTCATGGTGGTGCTGGCGGCGCTACTGACGAGCATCGGGGTGGCGGGGATTCCGTCGGCGAGTTTGGTGGCGATTTTGTTGATCATGAAGAACTCAGGGATTCCGCATGCGACAGAGGCAGCATTCTTGCTGCTGGCGATTGATCGGCCGCTGGACATGTGTCGGACGGCGGTGAATGTCTTTGGGGATTCGTGTGCCGCGGTGGTGATCGGGAAGAGCGAGGGGGAGGAGGGGATTTTGGAGGAGAAGGCGGAAGGCTGAATGAGTTGATCCGAAAGGGGGGGAGTTTTGGACTGCGGTGG
>JAPKDA010000019.1 GCA_028822695.1 Akkermansiaceae bacterium | reverse complement strand
GCGACCCTTACCTCAAATCAATCCTAGCCACCGTATAGCGTCAAACCACCCGCCCCTTCTCCCCGCTCCCTCCAACCTCCGTGCTGGGACCGCAGCCTTCAGTCCGCCCCACTCTTTCCAGTCCCTTCCGTCGCCCTCGTGGCTGCGGCATCCTGCCGCAGGCCGTTCCCGCTGCGTCCCGCCGCGACAGTCGGGTGACTGTCCCGGTCGCCACTAAACCCCTCCGGCGCAGCCGCAAGCCACTCCCTTCTCCGGGTTCCGGGCTCTTCTTCGACAGTCAATCGCACACAAAATTCTTACTCAACATCCTCAACCTTTTCTTTGGGAGGCTCCGGAGCATCCTCCACTGCGAGAGGGCCACCATGACGGAACTCCAGCTTCAAGCCACCCCTCTTGTTGTTGAAACTCAGCTTATCAATCCGCTCACGCAGCTCAGGTCCCACCGCCGCCTTATCCTGCGGGGTGTCCCAAGGACCGGCGTAGAGCAACTTGCCTTCCTTGTCGTGCACTTCCACTTCGGTCCCGCCATCACGCATCTTCCTGGTCACACTCCCTTGATCGTCCATCAACTTCACGCTGCCGGTCTGTTGAATATCGATCATCCGCCCGTCCTTCGGTAAATTGTCGAGCAAGTCTTCAAGCCCACCAAATCCGGGCTGCAGCTCCAACTTCTTCAGCTGTTCCTCCATCATCTTGAGCTGCCCTTCCATCTGCTTTTCAAAGGCACCACCGGCATTGAACTCACGCATCTGACGACGCAACTCGGGAAACTTTTCCAGCGGATTACCACCCGGCACATGCGGCACATGCGGCACTTCTGCCGGCCGCTCGCCAAGCTTCACTGCGACCTCTTTCTTCACACCACCACTCACCACATCCATCGTCAACTCGGCACCCGGATCGTTCTCGAGCACGGCCTCACGGAGATCCACCTGCGAACGCACGGTCTCTCCATCCACCTTGGAAATCACATCATGTACTTTCAGTCCCGCATCAGCCGCCGGGCTTCCCGCCATCACAAAACGCAGCACCACGCCACCCTCAATTGCCAACTGCGCCACAAGCGCCTCGTCAGCTTCCTGACCAAACACACCAAGCCACGCACTCGGCGCGACCTGCTTCAACTCTCCTTCAAGCTGCGCTTGCACCGCACGATCAGCCGGCGCCTCTTCCTGAACTCTGTCATCGAGGGCCTTGGGGCGTTCGATCGCCGAAAGCGGCGAGGCGATTCCAAGAATCAACAGTAGGGAACTAATCACGGGAACTTTCATTGGCTGGTGTGGGGTATGTTTATCCGGCAAAGCGCCGGACTCGGAAATTCTTGTTCAACTAATCTGTCTCAACCGGAATCAACACAAAATTCACGATCGGCTTTTCAACATGCAACTCGGCTCCGACCGCATTGCGATACTCCAGTCGGTCCACATACTGGACCCGCACCAAACGATGCGGTCGATCGTCGCTCGTAAACACCAGCCCCCGGTCCGAGGCTTGGACGATGTTACGATCCATGTTGGTCGGAGCAAAAGACACCGCTGCGTAATTTGACTCCACTGCCGGAGCAGCCACCTCATTCTTGGACTTGTTGTCGGGCAACACCAAAGCCACCACCGCTCCAAAAAGCGCAACAGCTGCGGCCGCCGACCAAAAGCCTCGAGAGGATCCTCCTTGGCGCTCCTCCTCCACCTTCGGAAACGGAACTACCTTCTCCTCTTCGTCAGACGCCGCATCCTGCCATCCGGCCATTGCGGCCTCCATCCGTGAGATCAATCCTTCAGGCATTCCCGCAGGTGCGAGACGCTCCAAATCTTCTTCAAGCTGTTCTAGTTCTCCATCCATGATGCCGTAATATGGGGTCGTAAGCGTTGTCTTCAGAGGTCTCCTCGGATCCGAGCCGCAGCCAGCTGCTTACGTAAGGCTTCAACTCCATAGCGATACCGGGAAGCGGCCGTGTTCATCGAAATGTCCAAAATTTCGCCGATTTCAGCGAAAGTCCGGCCAGCCCAGATCTTCATCACGATCACCTCCGAAAACTTCTTTGGCAGCTCCTTCAAGGCTTCCTCCATCATGGCCTTGCGCTCCTCCTCGTATCCAGACCCCTCAAACCAGCGATCCGTGCCGGTCTCAGCAATCAACTCATCCCCCACCACCGCATCCTCCCGCTTCTTCCGCCGGTCGTTCCGACGTCCCAGATCAATCGCCTCCCGGCGGATCTGAGTATACAAAAATGGCATCCACGCCTCTTGACCACCCACAAACACCCCCAATTCCACCTTCTTGGCCAGCTTCACCAGCGCCTCCTGCAGAACATCTTCCGCGTCCCCCGCCCGCCGCGTCTGCTGACGGGCAAACAGCAACAGCTTACCCCCATGCTCCTCGAGCCAAGCTCGCCAGGGCGTAGGTGTTGCAGATGCTGCCATGGAGTTGGTGCGACTCATGCCGGGTCGCGCGGACCCTATCCTACTTTCCCCCCATCTTCAAAGACCTATCTCCCCCCCCTGTGGCGTGACCCGTCTCGGTCATGATCAAACCCACCCGGCAAAGCCGCAAACCCCTCCTTAATCTCAACCTCCCCAACTCACCTCATCTTCCCCAGCCACCTCCCCGTCACCGACCTCTCATTCTTCGCCAAATCCCCTGGCGTCCCACAAGCCACCACCTGCCCCCCATCCGTCCCCCCTCCAGGTCCCAAATCAATCACCCAGTCCGACTGCCGAATCACGTCCAGATTGTGCTCCACCACCACCAGCGAATGCCCCGCATCCCGCAACCTCGTCAGCACCCCCATCAACACCTGCACATCCTGATGATGCAATCCCGTCGTCGGCTCATCCAAAAGATAGAGCACCCCACCCGCCGAACTCTTCGAAAGCTCCGTCGCCAACTTCACCCGCTGCGCCTCACCACCCGACAAGGTATTCGCCGCCTGTCCCAACCGCACATACCCCAACCCCACATCACACAATGCCGTCAACACCGCACTCAGCTTCGGCACTGGACCAAACACCGCCGCCGCCTCCTCCGCCGTCATCTCCAACACATCCGCGATACTCCGCCCCTTGAACGCAATATCCAGCGTCTCCCGATTGTACCGCCGACCATCACAAGCATCGCACTTCACATACGCATCATTCAAAAAATGCATGTCGATCCGGATCGCCCCACCACCCTGACACTTCTCACAACGCCCCCCCTTCACATTGAAACTAAACCGCCCCACCGTGTACCCCCGTTGCTTCGAGAGTGGCAGCTGTGCAAACAGCGCCCTGATCAGATCAAACGCTCCCGTGTAGGTTGCCGGATTCGACCGCGGACTCTTCCCCAGCGCACTCTGATCCACCACCACCATCCGCGACAAATACTCGACCCCCTCAATCCCGTCGTGCGCTCCCGGCACCGCCTTCCCCCTCGTCAAACTCCGCGCCAAAGCTCGCCGCAGAATATCATCCACCAGCGTCGACTTACCACTCCCGCTCGGTCCCGTCACACACACCAATTTCCCCAACGGAAACTCCACCGTCACATCCTGCAAATTGTGCTCTCGCGCCCCCCGCACCACGAGCATCCCCTGCCCCATCCCGAACACCCCACCCGTCGCCCCATCCCCCGTCTCTCCCCGCAACCAACGCCCCGTCGGCGTGTCCGCCTTCGACACTTCCTTCACCGTCCCCTCCGCCACCAACTCACCTCCATGCGGCCCGGCCCCCGGCCCCATCTCGATCACCCAATCCGCAGCCCGCACCAACTCCTCATCATGCTCCACCACTACGATCGTGTTCCCCAGGTCCCGCAACCTCTTCAGCGCCCCGATCAACCGCACCGTGTCCTGCGGATGCAGCCCGATGCTCGGTTCATCCAACACATACAGCACCCCCGCCAAGCCCGCCCCTAGCTGCGTCGCCAGCCGAATCCGCTGAAACTCCCCTCCCGACAAACTCGCACTCGAACGGTCCAGGGTCAGATAGCCCAACCCCACCTCCGCCAGAAAGGTCAACCGCTTCTTCACCTCACCCACCACCGGACCACATGCCTCCGCCCGATCCTCCGGTAATTCCAACTCCTCCATCAAGCCCACCGCCTCCGCAATCGGCAACCCGCACAACTCATGAATCCCAAGCCCCTCCCCCGACTTCCGCGCCAACTTCACCGCCAAAAATTCCTTCTTCAACCTCAGCCCCTCACAGTCCGGACAAACCTGCGACGTCATGAAGCGACTCATCGCCCGCTTCACCGAATCACTCGGGCTCTCCCGCGAATGCCGCTCCACCACCCGGCAAACTCCCTCATACTCCCGCATCCAAACCGACTCCCCCCCGTCCTTCTCCCAAACCATCTCAATCTTCGTTCCGCCCATCCCATAAAACAACGCCTCCTTAAACCGCTTCGGCAACTTCTTGAACGGCACATCTCCCGACACCCCAAAATGCTCCGCCAACGAAGCAGTCTGCTTCTGATTCCAACTCTTCTTCTTCGCCCCGCCACCACTCCACGGCTTCACCGCACTCTCGTTCAGCGACAGCGTCTGATCCGGCACCACCAAGTCCGGATCACAAAACATCTGCGTCCCCAAACCATGACAACACTCACAAGCCCCCACGTGACTGTTGAACGAAAAATGCTTCGGCGACAACGCCGGCAGCTCAAACCCCGTCTCCGGATTCCGATAGCTCGTCAAAAACGACACATCCTCCCACGTCTTCCCACCCGGCACCTGCACCAATGCCCGCGCCTCCGCTCCGCAAATCTGTAGCGCCGTCTCCACCGAGTCCGCCATCCGACTTCGCGCATCGTCCCGCACCACCAAGCGATCCACCACGATCTCCAAACTCTCCACCCTCTCCGGCCAATCCTTCTCCGCTTCCTCCACCTCCAACATCTCCCCATTCACCCGCAACCGCACAAACCCCTGCCGCTGCAAGTCCCGCAAAAACCCCGACACATCCACCGCCGCCTCCACCTCCAACGGCGCCAACAAAATCACCTTCGCCCCTTCCTCCCGCGCCCCCAAGCTCTCCACAATATCCTTCGCCGTCATCCGCTCCAGCGCCTCCCCCGTCACCGGATCATGCGGCACACCCACCGCCGCATACAAAATCCGCAAGTAATCATGGATCTCCGTCACCGTCGCAATGATCGACCGCGGATTCGCCCCACCACCCCGCTGCTCGATCGCAATCGCCGGACTCAACCCCTCGATCGCATCCACCTCCGGCTTGTCCAACTGATCCAAGAACTGCCGGGCATAAGCACTCAAACTCTCCACATACCGCCGCTGCCCCTCCGCGTAGAGCGTATGAAACGCCAAGCTCGACTTCCCGCTCCCACTCAGCCCCGTCACCACGACTAGCTTCCCCCGCGGAATATCCACATCGATATTTTGCAAGTTATGCTGCCGGGCTCCCCGGATCCGAATCACGTCCACTCCCACCCTCTACACCATCCCCCCCAATATGAAGAGCCGGTTTTCCCCCCGCTTCTCAAAAGGGAGCGTGGGCTTCTAACCAGTGGTGTTCGGCATGGCATCGGCTTCAGAATTGGGATCGACTAAAAATCCGCCCCCCGATCGCGCCAATTGGCCTCATCATCCTCGCCACGTCCTGCTCGACGACAGTTGCCGAGGTCCGCGGTCGCTAAGCCCCACGGGATGTCGACTCCGTGATGGGCCCCCTAATTTGGCTTAATCTCTGGTTTGTTCGGAAGCCAGGCCCAGCGCCTGAGCGAGTTCGGCGTCAGAAATCACCCCCGCCTCATCCTCCACCCCCCAATATCCAGTAGCCAACCCCCACCAACTCCATTACCAATAATCCCGTGCCCTCGCTCCTCCAAAACTTCCTCAACCCCACAACCCCCTCCTTGAAGGTCTGCGGCGTCACCATCCCCGACGATGCCGAGCAGCTCGCTGCCCTTGACGTCCCTGCCCTCGGCGTCAACTTCTGGCCGCAGTCCAAACGCTACTGCCCGCCCGAGTCCGCCGCCGACTTCCTTCCCTCCCTCCAAGACCGCATCCTCCGCGTCGGCGTCTTCGTCAACTCCGGCCCCGAACTCCCCGCCCAGCTCTTCCAGGATGGCCTCATCGACCTCATCCAATTCCACGGCGACGAAACTCCCGAAGACTGCGTTGCCTTCGCCGCCCTCAACATCCCCTTCATCAAAGCCATCGGCGTCAACAGCGCCGCCTCCCTCGAGCACTCCGAAGACTACCGCGCTGCCGGCCTCCTCCTCGACGCCCACGCCCCCGGCATCTACGGCGGCACTGGAGAAACCATCGACTGGACTCTCGCCCGACAGTTCATCGACAGCCACCCCGACCTCCCCCTCATCCTCGCCGGCGGCATCACCCCCGACAACGCCGCCGACGCTCTCGCCACCGTCCGCCCCGCCGCCCTCGACGTCGCCTCCGGCTCCGAATCCGAACCCGGCATCAAAGACTTCACCAAAGTCTCCGCCCTCCAGAAAGTAGTACAGGCTTCCAGCCTGTAAAAGTCTCCCCAGGCTCAGCCTGCCCCCAAACAGGAGCGTGGATTTCTAACCCGCTTCACAACCCCGGCTCCCCCCCAGAGGCTTACAAAGCCTCCCTCCCCACCCCCCAACCCTGCCCAAATCCCCCAGTCCCTTAACACAAATTAGTTGCATTAAGAGCCCCTCCACCCTAACATCTCCCCGCCCCCAAGACCACCATGCACGGCAGCCCACTCCTCCGCGCCCTCCTCCTGACCGCATCCCTCGCCGTCGTGGGCCTCCTCCTTGCCGCCGTCGCCGGAACCAAAGAAAGCGACCCCACACCACCACCGGTAACCACCCCAGGCACCAAAACTCTCGCCATCCTCTCCCTCCAACTCTCCTCCCCCGCGACCAAGGTCACCCTCACCTCCCTCGACGGCAAGACCACCCTCCTCCATCTCGACACCCCCTCCCTCGACTCCGAGCACCCCCTCCAAGTTCCCGTCACCGCCAACGCCTTCACCGGCCTCCTCTCCGTCACCTGGCAAACTCCCGGCAACACCAACTTCCTCCGCCTCCGCCTCGAACCCGAACAACTCGAGTCCCGCGAACTCCTCCTCCACGCCCCCGCCAACCTCGAACAACACGCCATCGAGTTCGACTGGTTGGACAACTAATCTCACCCGTGGAACACGCCCACCCAGAAGCGCACGATCACGATTGCTGCGCCCACCACGACCACCACCACGAACTCCTCGTGGAAGGTCTCACCGTGCACTACCGCAAGATCCTCGCCATCGAGAACATCGACTTCGCCACCTCCTGCGGAAACCGCATCGCCCTCGTCGGCCCAAACGGAGCCGGAAAATCCACCCTCCTCAAAGCCATCGCCGGCCTCCTCCCCCGCAGCGCCGGCACCATCTCCTGGCGTGGCACCACCGTCCGCAAATGGTCCCGCGAATTCGCCTACCTCCCCCAGCGCGAGGATGTCGACTGGAACTTCCCCATCACCGTCCGCGGCCTCGTCGAAATGGGCCGCTACCCACATTTGGGCCTTCTCAAGCGCTTCTCTCCCGCTGACACCAAAGCCGTCAATTCAGCCCTCGAGACCCTCAATATCAGCGACCTACACCATCGCCAGATCCACGAACTCTCCGGCGGCCAACAGCAACGCGCCTTCCTCGCCCGCGCCATCGCGCAGGAAGCCCACGTCCTCCTCCTCGACGAGCCCTTCACCGGCCTCGACCAGACCGCCACCCAATCCCTCAGTGCCCTCATCCACGAACTCTCCGAGGAAGGCCGCCTCATCATCGCCGCCCATCACGACCTCAGCACCGCCCCCGCCCTCTTCAACCAAACCCTCCTCCTCAACCACCTCCCCATCGCCTTCGGCCCCACCCCCGAAGTCCTCTCCAAGTCCAATCTCCAAAACGCCTTCTCACCCACAGTGGCGTGACCGTCTCGGTCACAGGCCTCCCACCTTCCCAACCTCCGCCCCCCAACCCCAACCTCTCCAAATTCGCGTCCATTCGCGGTTCCAATCTCCGACCTCTGACTTCAAAATTCCAAACTCATCAATCGTAAATCATAGATCTCCCCCTCCCCACTGATCCCTCCTCACTCCCCACTGACTTCCGACTACTGATCACTTCCCCAATGCTCTCCGACCCCTTCTTCCAACGCGCCCTTCTCGCTGCCGTCCTCATTGGTTTCACCAATGGATACTTCAGCGGCTTCGTCGTGTTGAAACGAACCGCTCTCTCCGTCAGCGCCCTCTCCCACACGATGCTTCCCGGCATCGCCCTCGCCATCCTCCTCACCGGTGCCCTCACCCAGGCCAACGCCTTCATCGGCGCCCTCACCGCCGCCCTCATCGTCGGACTCGGCTCCCTCGTCGTCTCCCGAAACTCCCGCGTCTCCCAAGGCACCGCACTCGCCATTCTTTACACCACCGCCTTCGCCCTCGGCGTCGCCATCCTCCGCTACCTCTCCACTCCCGCTGAACTCGAAGAATGGCTCTTCGGCGACATCATGAGCGTCAGCGACAACGACCTCTGGATGTCCTTCGGCATCGCCGTCCTCGTCCTCCTTTCCTCCACCATCTTCTTCCGCCCCCTCCTCCTCACCCTCTTCGAGTCCAACGTCGCCGCCGCGCAGGGCGTCCCGGTCCGCAGCATGAACTACCTCTTCTTCGGCCTCCTCATTCTTGCCCTCGTCGCCTCACTCCAAGCCGTCGGCTGTGTCCTCTCCGTCGGCCTCCTCGTCTCCCCCGCCGCCACCATCTCCCTCCTCACCAACCGCACCAACCTCCTCTTCTGGGGCGGCGGACTCCTCGGCGCCCTCGGCTCCGTCCTCGCCCTCATCATCGCCTGGATCACCGGTATCTCCGCCGGACCCGCCATCGTCCTCGTCCTCGGCTCCCTCTTCCTCCTCGCCTTCCTCCTCTCCCCACGCTACGGACTTCTCTCCCGCCTCCCAAGACGCCAACAGTCCTGACCACAGGGGTGCTCTTTCTTCCTCATCCCTGATAACGGATAACCGATAACTCAATGCAAGCATTGCTCATCTTCCTCGGCGGCGGACTCGGCGCCCTCTCCCGCTGGGGCCTTTCCACGGGCATTGAGAAACTCGCTCTCAAGACCTCTCTCCACAAATTCCCCCTCGGCATCCTCACCTGCAACCTCCTCGGCTGCCTCCTCATCGGCTGCGTCTTCGGCTACTTCACCCAGAAACACCCCGCCTGGGTCTTCCCCCTCCTCGTCACCGGCTTCCTCGGCGGCTTCACCACCTTCTCCACCTTCAGCCGCGACACCTTCGAATCCTTCCGCGACGGCCTCCCCCTCATCGCCGTCGCCAACATCGCCCTCTCCGTCCTCCTCGGCCTCGCCGCCGTCTGGGCCGGCATCAAGCTAAGCCAAAATTTCGCGCCCACCGCGTAGGACCCGATTTTTGGACTGCGGTGGCAGAGTGAGCGTCGAACGTCGACACCGCTTTTGCGCCACCCCGCCTCCCCACCCCGTTTCCGCGCCAAGAGCACCTTCCCAACATCCGCCCACCCACAACTTCCCCCATGCCCGCCAAGAAGCACAAGAAGGACGACTCCGACTTCACCGGCAAGGCTCTCGTCAAGGAAACCGCCCGCCGCATCCGCCTCGCCCGCTCCCACTGGGACGCCCACCAAAACAAATCCTGCCGCCGCGAACGCGACCGCGCCCTCGAGTTCTACAATCGCCTCACCGAAGCCGAGAAAGAACAGATCCCCCAAACCCTTCGCGTCTGGCTCCGCTACCGCTCTGAAAAATACTTTGGCGACCACCGCACCCCACCGGGCGGAGCCTAATCCTGGGACCGCGGACCTTCAGCCTGCCCCGGAGCCCTCAGCTCCCCCGTAGCGGAAGCACTTCGTGCTTTCGGCAGTTTCACCTCCGCCCCGCGATCTCCCACCCGCCCAAACCTAAGCCGCATCCGGCAGTGCCCATCAGCCTGACTACTGATCACTGACGACTTACTCCTGATCACTAAAAACAGGGGCGCAGCCCCTACTGCTTCGCCGCATTCGCCCCCACCGGAGCCTGCGGCCAAGGCGTCTCGCCCGGCTTCCACTCCTTCCTCTGCTTCGCCCTCACCGCATCCACTTCCTTCACCAACCACTCCGGCGGATTCACATTCTCCTCCTGTCCGTAAACGTAAGGCAAGGGCGGCTCCATCAACAACGGCTTGTCACCCAGTGGCGGCCTCTCCGCACCCACTTTCTTCAACCGCGCCGCCAAGCGCTTCACCACCTCCGGATACTCCTTCGCCACGTCCACCTTCTCATACGGATCCTTCTTCACATTGAACAACATCTCCCCCATCAGCTTCCAATCCCCACTCCGCACCGTCGGCAGCCGCACACTCCCCTTCACTTCAAAAACAATCTCCGTCCGCGGACTCTTCTTCCCGCCAAACATCATCCCGGTCATATCCATCCCATCCACCTTCCGCTCCTGCTCTTCCTTCGCGCCACCAAGATTAATGAAGGTCGAATAGAAATCCGACACAAACATCATCCCGTCGTTTGAAGTTCCGGGCTTCGTGTGCCCCGGCCAGCGCACCAGACACGGCACCCGCACCCCACCTTCGAAAGTTGTATTCTTCGTCCCCCGATACGGCGTGCTCATCTCCTCCAGCACCGGGCCATTGTCATTCGTGAACACCACCAGCGTGTTCTCCGCAAACCCATGCTTGTCCAAGGCACCCAGAATCCGACCCACCCCATCATCCAGCGCCTTCAACATCGCCTCCCGCGGCTCAAACTTGCCCTCATAGCGCTTCGGCACATTCAGCGGCCCGTGTACCGCATTGAACGGCACATACAAAAAGAACGGCTTCTCCTTCGTCTGCTTCGCGATCACCCGCCCCGCTTCCGCAGCAAACAAATCCGTCGCGTAACCTTCCTCCTTCAGCGGCTTCTGATTCCGATGCCAATCATACACCGCGAACCGCGCCGGCGCGTTATGCACGATCGTCTTCGTGTAGTAATCAATCCCCCACGCGTAGTGCCCATACTGATGCATGAAGCCCTGTCCCATCGGCAAATGCTCCGGCAACCACTCCCCGCAATGCCACTTCCCGACCAGCGCCGTGAAATACCCCGCATCCTTCAAGGCCTCTGCAATCGTCCGCTCCTCCGTATCCAGCGCATGAATCCGCCGCGTCGGCTCACCATCCTTCGTATGCGCCAACGTTAAACCCAGTGCCTTCAAGTAACTCGGCTTTCCAAAATCCTCCGAGCGCCAATCCGCCCAGGTCCGAAACGCGTAGCGCCCCGTCAAGAATGCCGCACGCGTCGGCGCACACACCGAATGCGTATAAAATTGAGTCAGCTTCAAACTCTCCCCCGCCAGCTTGTCGATGTTCGGCGTCAGTTCCTTCTTCCCACCATTAAACCCCGGCTGATTCCACCCCATGTCATCCGAGAGAATGAACACGATGTTCGGCCTGTCGGCAGGTTTCTCCGCCCCGGACACGGTCACAGCTGAGAGACTGCTGAGAACCCCTAAGGCGATCGCGAAGGATTTGTAGGACATATCATCATCCAATACCCTCCAAACAGAGGGTCAAGAAATGAGTCCAAAAACAGCGATCACCCTGCCTCCCCGTGCCCCGCCCACGACATTCCCCATCGTCACCGGAATCAGATTATTCACCACAAAGGCACCCCATGTCACGTCCTCTCCGCCATCGCCAACCAAACCGCCAGACAAACGAGAACATTACACAGCACCCCTCCCAACACCCGCTCCACCGCAAAGCTCAAATGCGGATCAGCCGCCACGATCGTATAAAACATCGCTCCCAATCCAATAAAACCTCCCGCCAACACTCCCAACGCCACTAACTTGATGACCGGCAGACGCACCTTGGCCATACCCACTCTCTCTACCCGCTCCGCAATTTCATCCGGAGCGTAGGCATCATGTCCATAAATGTCTTCCATAACGATCGGGCTCCTCAGTCCCTCATCATCTATACGCCAAAACACTCAAGCACACTCTGCCGATCCTGACCTTTCCTCCGCACATCCCACCCTCTTCGCCTGCGACATCCGAGCCTCCATCCCTTCGAGATCTCGAGAATCCATAACCTACCGCTCCAACAAAATCTCATCCCCCATCACCACCATCTCCACCCGCCCTTTCAACGTCTGATCCAGCACCGGAGTATTGCTACTCTTCGACTGCATGAACTCCCTCGTAAACGTCGTCTCCCCATTCGGATCAAACAGAATCAACTCCGACCGCTTCCCTTCCTCAACCGGCACCGGCTCCAGGCCCATGAACCGACGCGGTTCCGCGCTATAACGCTTCACCAGCAAATCCCAACCGAACTCGCCCTTCGCGATACAGTTGTGAAACAACACCACCAAAGCCATATCCAACCCAGTGATCCCGTTCGGCGCCGTCACAAAATCCTGCGCCTTCTCAAACTCAGTATGCGGCGCATGATCCGTCGCAATCAGATCAAACACCCCATCCTTCAAACCCTGCATCAGCGCCGCATTGTCCGCCGCCGTCCGCAGCGGTGGGTTCATCTTATAGTGCGTGTTGTAATCCCCGATGTCTTCCTCGTTATACAACAAATGGTGCGGCGCCACTTCCGCCGTCACCCGCGCACCCATTGATTTCCACCACCGAATCGTCTCCATCCCGATCGCCGAAGACACGTGCTGAATATGCACATGCGCCCCCGTGGCATGCGCCAGACGGATATCGCGATCCATGCAAATCTCTTCGCTACACGCCGGACTCCCCTGAATCCCCAACTGGTAACTCTTCTTCCCCTCGTTCAGCGCCCGTGGCCCGGACAACTCCTCCACCTCACAGTGGCTCGCAAAAAACATCCCGAACTCCGTCGCATATTCCATCGCCCGTTTCAACACCGCCGGATCCGCCACCGGATCACCATCGTCCGTCAACATCACCACCCCCAAATCACGCATCCCGTCGATCCCCGCCAATTCCTTCCCCGCCCGGTCCTTCGTGATACACCCCGAGGTATAGACCGGAATCCGCGACACCGCCGCCGCCTTCTCCAAAACCATTTTCACCACCGCCGCCGTATCAATCGCCGGCGTCGTGTTCGGCATCATCACCACCCCAGTCACCCCACCATTGATCGCCGCTTCCGTTCCCGTCGCGATCTCTTCCTTATGCTCCTGCCCGGGCTCCCTAAAGTGCACGTGCGCATCAAACATCGCTGGCGCCACAATCTTCCCGCTCGCATCCACCACCCGCGCCCCATCCGGCACCGGCAAATTCGTCGCCACTCCTTTGACCACTCCATCCTCCACCCACACATCGGCCTTCACCGGTGCTCCATCCTCACTCGCCACCGAGCCGCCTTGAAATATGATATTCATAGTACTGTTAGATTCCCGGTTTCAGCGAATACAAAACCGCCATCCGCGCCGCGATCCCGTTCTCCACCTGTTGATTGATCAAAGTCCGCTCGTAATCCATCACCGCGTGACAGAGTTCCACCCCGCGGTTCACCGGCCCTGGATGCATGATGTAGGTCCCCTCACCCGAAATCCGCTTAAACCGCTCCTCCGTGATCCCGTAGACCTTGTGATACTCCCGAAGACTCGGAAAGAACGGAGCATCCTGCCGCTCCATTTGCACCCGAAGCAGATAAACCACATCCGGCCCCCACTTCATCGCCTCCTCGTAATCCGTAAATCTCTTCACCCCCTCCGGCCCCTTCTTCGGCACCAGCGACCCCGGCCCCAGGAAGGCCACCTCCACCCCCAACTTCTGCAACACCGTGCAAGTCGACCGCGCCACCCGACTGTGGAGAATATCCCCCACGATCAGCACCTTCTTCCCATCCGTCTCCGGAAAGACCTCCTTGAACGTAAACGCGTCCAGCAAACCCTGCGTCGGATGCGCATGCGCCCCGTCTCCCGCATTGATCACCGATGCCCCCGTCTGCCGGGCAATCGCCAGTGGCAATCCAGCCCGCTGATGTCGAACCACGATGTAGTCCGTCCGCATCGACTGCAGCGTATCAATCGTATCCTTCACCGACTCCCCCTTCACCACCGAGGAATGCGGCACATCAAAGACCGTCACATCGGCCGAAAGCCGCTTCGCAGCCACCTCAAACGACGAGAGCGTCCGCGTGCTCGGTTCGTAGAAAAGCATCAGAACTGACTTACCCTTAAGAGCAGGCACCTTCTTCACCGACCGTGTGAAGAGTTCCTTGAACGGAACTGCTTGTTCCAGCAAAAGCTCTACCTCCTCCCGACTTAACGAGGCGATATCGAGGAAGTCCTTGCGTGCCATTCGCTACCTTTCTTCTACCAACTCGACAGCGTCTTCGCCATCAGTATTTTTCAGGCGGACCAAAACATGGTCCATCCGCTCCGTTTCGACCGAAATCCCGACGTAATCCGCCGCAATCGGCAACTCCCGATGCCCCCGGTCAATCAGGGTCGCCAACTCGATCCGCCGCGGCCGACCGTAGTCCGTCAGCGCATCCAGCGCCGCCCGGATCGTCCGACCCGTGAAGAGCACATCGTCCACCAAAATCACCCGCGCATCATCCACCGGAAACTCGATTTCACTGCTCTGCAGCTTCGGGTTCTCCTGCAAATGCGAGAGGTCGTCCCGGTAGAGCGAAATATCCAGCATCCCGCTGTCATGCTCCACCCCAGCCTCCCGGAGGATCGCACTGACCCGCTCTGCAACCTCGTCGCCTCGGCTGCGAATGCCCACAATGGCAAACTTCCCCTCACCCACACCCTCCCGGATCTGGGCCGCCAGCGCTACGACCGCCTCAGCGATCTTTGCTTCATCAAGGATCTTTCCCATCACTTCAGTGCCCCGACATTCCGATAATTCCTGGGCCTCGGCCAGCATCAAAATCCGCCCTGCGCCGTTCAAAGGGCTTTTTGGCCTGCGGTGGCAGCCTGCCCTTCGTCCCTGCAGCGAAGTAGGGAGTGAGGATACCAACGTCGACACCGCTTTCGCGCGGCCCCCCCGTTACTCCACCCATCCACCGACCCTGCCCCTACTCAAAGTGCATCCGCCCGATATCCGCCCGCCGCTGACTCCCCGGAAAGTCCACCTTCCCAGCCTCCGCATGCGCTTTCTCCACCGCTTCCTCCCGACTCTCCCCGCCAGCCACCACGGCCAACACCCGTCCCCCATTCGTCACCCAGCCCCCATCCTGAATCTTCGTTCCCGAGTGATAAACCCGCGCACCCTCCACGTCACCGAGCCCGCTGATCTGATCCCCGCTCCTCGACGAAGCCGGATAACCCGCCGAGGCTAAAATCACACAAACACTCCAGCCCTCATCAAAGGCCAGCAGATCCGCATTCAGCGACCCCTTCGCCCCCTCCAAACAGAAGGTCGCCAGATCACCCGACACCAACGGCATCACCGCCTGACACTCCGGATCACCAAAGCGGCAGTTATACTCAATAATCTTCGGCCCATCCGCCGTCAGCATCAGACCAAAATAAAGAAAGCCACAATAGGGCAACTCATCCTTCACCAATCCATCCACCGTCGGCTTCACGATCTCCTTCTCAATCCGCGCCAACAAGTCCGCGTCGATCAAAACCCGACTCGCCACCGCACCCATCCCTCCGGTGTTCGCCCCTTCATCACCTTCCCCGATCCGCTTGTAGTCCCGCGCCGGAGTGAAAACCACATACTCCCCACCACTGACCGCCGCAAAGATCGACACTTCCGGGCCAACCAAACACTCCTCTACCAGAACCCGCCCCGCACCAAATCTCCGCTCCGTGCAAACCTCGTGCAGAAACTCCTCCGCACTCGCCTCATCCGCACACACCGCCACGCCCTTGCCTGCAGCCAGCCCGTCAAATTTCAATACCGTCGGATACACCCCTGCGATCGCCGCCCGGGCCTCCTCCAAAGTCTCCGTCCCCGTCGCTCCACCCGTCGGAATCCCATGCCGCTGCATGAAGACCTTCGCGAACTCCTTGCTCGCCTCCAATTGCGCCGCCTCCTTCGGCGGACCCCAACAAGGAATTCCCGCCAATTCGCACAAATTCGCCAAGCCCTCGTCCTTCACCAAATAGCTCTCCTCACCCGCCACACAAAGATCGATCCCATTCCCCTTCATCCACTCCACCAACGAGTGCAACCCATCCGCATCCACCGGCTTCGCCAGCTCAAAAATCGCCTCGCTGCCCGGAAAGCAAAAGATCTCCGGCTTCGACCCCGATTCACTCAAAGCCCGCACCAACGCCTGCTCCCGACCACCTTTTCCAACGACCAAAATCTTCACCGTGCTAGATTCTCCATTCCCGCCTCCATATCAACTCCTCTTTTCCCCCCCTGGGAGCCCGAGCGTCCCCGCCCGATTCAGAACATCGGTCCGAACTCCCGAAATTTTGGACTGCGGTGGCAGAGCGAGGAACGAGCGGCGACACCGCTTTCGCGCATCACCATCGCTTACGCCTTAACCCACCGCTCCCCCAAAGCGGTGTCGCCACCCCTACCGGGGCTCTGCCACCGCACTCCAAAAACTCCCTACCTCAAACTCTCAAAATCCTCCTCACTCAAACAACACGGATCCCAAGCCACCTCATGCCCGGGCGCGATCTCCCGCAGCCCCAAATCCATCCCCACCGATTCCTCATACTTCGCATGACTCATCCGATGTCCAAATGCACTCCCCGCCGGCGGATCGATCGGAGACGGCACATCCCCCTCCACGATCACCCGCTCCCGCTCTACTGTCGGATCCGGCACCGGAATCGCCGACAACAAGGCCTTCGTATACGCATGTCTCGGATCCTTGTAAATCTCCTCCGCCCCCGCCACCTCGACCAGCTTCCCCAAATACATCACCGCCACCCGATCCGACATGTGCTTCACCACTCCCAGATCGTGCGCAATGAACAAATAGCTCAGCCCAAGATCCCGCTGCAGCTCCAGCAACAGATTCAACACCTGCGCCTGCACCGATACATCAAGCGCCGACACCGGCTCATCCAGAATCAACAAGTCCGGATTCACCGCCAAGGCCCGCGCAATCCCAATCCGCTGCCGCTGCCCACCCGAAAACTCAAACGAAAACTTCTCCGCTGCCGTCCGCGGCATGCCCACCCGATCCAACAACTCCGCCACCCGCGCCCGTCGCTGCGCACGGTTCCCCATTTTCTGAATCACCATCGGCTCCGAAATAATCTCTCCCACCGACATCCGCGAGTCGAGCGACTCCGCCGGATCCTGAAACACCATCTGGAAATCCTGCCGCAGCGGACGCAATCTACGCTGGCTCATCGTCGTG
Organism: Akkermansiaceae bacterium; assembly: GCA_028822695.1. Taxonomy (GTDB): domain Bacteria; phylum Verrucomicrobiota; class Verrucomicrobiia; order Verrucomicrobiales; family Akkermansiaceae; genus JAPKDA01. Next base: position 12,758 of record JAPKDA010000019.1, on the reverse strand, counting down.
ATGTCCTGCCCCATGAAATCAATCCTCCCCGCCGTCGGCTTCAACAGTCGCACCAAGGCTTTCCCCAAAGTCGACTTCCCACACCCCGACTCCCCGACCAAGCCAAGCGTCTCCCCCTTCTTAATCGACAAACTCACCCCATCCACCGCCTTCACCGCAGCAACCTGCTTCAAAAAAACACCCCCCCGAACCGGAAAATGCATCTTCAGGTCTTCAACCTTCAACAAGGTCGCTTCCTCGTTCTTTTCTTCAGTCTCCATGCTCCTCCTCCATACAAAGTTCGCAAGCTTCCACCCAATGACCCGGCCTCAGCTCAATATACGGCGGCCGCTCGTGCTCCCACTTCCCCTTCCGCTCCATCCGCTGACAAAACCGACAGCCCGACGTAAATTCCTGAATCGACGCCACCTGCCCCTCGATCGTCTGCAACTCAGACTTCCTTTCCGAATCAAGCCGCGGAATCGAACCCAACAAACCCTTCGTGTAGGCGTGCTGCGGATTCGCAAACAACTCCTTCACCGGGGCCCGCTCCACGATCCGTCCCGCATACATCACCACCACCTCATCACACTGCTCGGCGATCACGCCGAGATCGTGCGTGATCATCAGTACCGCCGTCCCCGTCTCGTGCCGCATCGCCCCCAACAACTCCAAAATCTGCGCCTGCACGGTCACGTCCAACGCCGTGGTCGGTTCATCAGCGATGATCAAATCCGGATGACAACACAAGGCGATCGCAATCATCACCCGCTGCCGCATCCCCCCGGAAAGCTGGTGCGGATACTCACTGACCCGCTTCTCTGGCGCGGGAATCCCCACCTTCTCCAACCACTCCACTGCTTCTTCCAAAGCCCTCCGCGCACTGACTTTCTTGTGCAACCTGATCGCTTCCACCAATTGCTTTCCAATCCGGTGCACCGGATTGAGCGCCGCCATCGGCTCCTGGAAAATCACTCCAATCTCCCCACCCCTCACTTCACGCATTCGCTTGTGCTTCGCTTTGCGCAAATCATGCCCTTTGAACAAGATCTCTCCCTCCAACACATTCCCCGATGGCTTCGGCAGCAAATCCACAATCGACATCGCCGTCACCGTCTTCCCGCAACCGGACTCGCCCACCAAGCCGACCGTCTTTCCATGCTCAATCTCAAAGCTCACCCCGTCCACAGCCCGCACCCACCCGGAATCCGTCCGGAAACTGGTCACCAGGTTCTTGAGTTCCAGAAGCGGTTCACTCACTGCGAACCTCCTTCCCCATTGCCGCCCAGACGGTAGCGATCATGCAATGCCTGTACCTCCGGAAACTTGGTCCCGTTTCGTTTGGCCTCCAAGGTCTCCCGCTGCATCTCCTCATCGATCCACCAGCAGTAACTTTCCCGCGGCCGATCAAAAAGAGGCGGAGTGAACTGGATATCCTCCGTCTCCGGCCAGCGCACCCACCTCCAGCACCCGATACGCGTCGGCGGAGTGTAGGCTGGGATGAACAGCACTTCGTCGTGGCACTTCTGCTGCACCTTCCAGGCAAAATCCTTCAGGTCCTCCAGCGTCGTCGCATGCCTCAGGCCAAGCACATACTTGTCCATCTCCGCATCCGCATAGAGGTTCAAATTGTTCGTCTGCTGCTTCGGATTCCCCTTCTCATCAAACGCGTTCTTGGAGTGGAACAACTGATACATCCGCGGAAATGGCGGCGTGCTGCCCCAGCCCCAGAAGACCATCTCGTGCTCCTTCTTGAGCGCCTTCTGGAAAAATACGGTCGGCTCAAGCCCATCCAACCGGAACTCCAATCCCGCCTTCGCCGCCTCCTCTTTCAAAATCGGCATCATCCGCGGATAGTGCGCGACATTCGCATAGCTCAATGACACTGACAGCCGTGTCCCATCCGGCTTTTTCAAGATCCCATCCGCCCCTTCCTCCGTGAACCCGGCCGCCTTGAAGATTTCCCTCGCCCTGCTTGCCGAAAACGGCCGGGCCTTGACCTTCGAATTCGTGTAGGGCCCATACCCCCCGCAAATTCCCTGCAACTGCGCGTAGTCACCCCGGAAGATGACATCAATCACCTTCTTGATGTTCGTTGCGTAGGCAACCCCCTCCCGGACATCCCGCTCCTTCAGCACGCCTTTCGTGACATTCGGATAGAGCCCCCAGGGAGTCAGCGGATACTGATGATGAAAGATGTGCTTCTCAATGTAGCCGTTGAAAAACTCGCGCACCTCGGACTTTTCATACCAATACTCCGGTTGGATCAGCCCCCGGTAGTAGTCCATCTCCCCCACCCGGAACATCTCGAAGGCCTTCGACTCGTCCCGGATCACGCGGAAGACAACCTTGTCCGCATTGTAACGGTGTTTGTAGAACTTGTGGTCCCCCGCCCACCAATCCTTCTTGCGGGTCAAGGTCACCGAGACCCCCTTCACCACATCCTCGTCCCGCACGAAGTAGGGCCCGGCATGCGGCTCCACCTTCCACCGATAGCGGTCCTTGAAGTCCGGTCCATATTTCGCAAAGAACTTAGGTGAGGCCGGGATGGCTGCCGCAAAAAAGGGCGCCAGGGGCTTCGCATCAGCCAGGGTCACCGCAAAGGTGTGGTCGTCAAACACCGTCCATTGCGCAAACTGCTCCCGATAATACTGCTTCTGATAGGCTGCCGTCACGTTGTCGGAGACCCGCACGTAAATCGCCACGAGAAAGTCCACCGCCTTGATCGGAGTCCCGTCATTGTATTCCGCATGGGGGTGCATCCGGAAGTAAACCGTCTTGTTGTCCGGAGTCGTCGCCCACTCCCGCGCAATTCCCGGCAGGATCTTCCGCGTGGTCGGATGAATATCCACCGAGCCGAGCATCACTTTCTCATAAATGTCCGACCGAAAGGAATTGTTCGAATCAGGACCGAACTGCCGCAGGGTCGCAGGGAAGTTCGGCATGTAGTAACGGAACTCCCCGCCCTTCTTCGCGGCAGGGTCGCCGATTTCCGGTTCCTCCAGACCATTCTCCCAAACCAGGTCGGCGGGAATGTCCGTGGGTGACTTGAATGAGAAGTAATCCCCGGCACCCTGCCGAAAGGAAATCCGGTCCATCTCGCGCTGCAACTCAGCCACATCCGCTTCCAGGCGCCCCCGCTCGACTTCATCCGTGGCAGCCGCGATGTTCCCCGCCAGTTCCTCCTGCTCCTTCGTGATGCGGATCTCCTGCTTTGCCAACCAGTTCGCGATGTAACTGTTGTACTTCGGCACAAAGCCATCGAAGTCATACCCACCCCCGGCATAGGTCTCCTCCCGGTTGCATCCCGTCAAGAGAAGCACCGACAGAATCATCCCTGCAAATTGTCCCAGTCTTCTCATCGGTAAATCGTATATTTTTTGGGATCAAAGGCCTCCCGCACAGCCTCCCCGACAAAGGTCACCAACACCAGCAAGGCCACCAGCGACAAGAACGCACTCGTCACCAACCAGGGACTCGACAACTGCTCCAACCCGAACTTCAACAGCTTCCCCCAACTCGCATATTTCTCCGGCAAACCAAACCCGAGGTAATCAAGCGAGGTCAACGCCATCACCAGCGAGGAAACGGAAAAGGGAATCAAGGTCACCAGGATGGCCACCGAATTCGGCAGCAGGTGACGATAGAGAATCCGTGGTGTGGATGCCCCAATCACCCGACTGGCCGCAATATAGTCCCGCGCCTTCTCCTTCAGCGCCGCCGTCCGCATGTAGTAGGTCATCCCCATCCACCCCAGCGCCGCCAACAAGCCCAGAATCACGCCCAGCCCCGCCTTGTCCTTCACCACATCCGGCACCGAAGTGCTCGCAATCATGATCACGAAGAGAAACGGAATGTTCGCCAAAATCTCAATCATCCGCTGCACCGCCAAATCAAAGACCCCCCCGAAATACCCCATCAACAGCCCCATCGTAATCCCGATCGCATAGACCACTGGAATGTAGAGCAGGGCCGCCTTGAAGTTCACCTGCAAACCGCCAAAGAGATAGGCCAACACATCGTAACCCTGCGGCGTCGTCCCAAGAACATGCCGCTCGCTCCCAGCCATCACCGGGGGCGCGGGATTGAAGTGCACCCGGGTCAAACCCGAGGACTTCAAGGCCAGAAAATCCTCCACCTCTCCCCCCCCGTTCCAGCGCACCGAACCAGGCACCTGTTTGTCATCCTTGAACTCCGCAGTATAGACCGGACTACCCTCGTCGTCCCATCCGTCCGCCGGGCCAGTTCTCAACCCGTCACGATAGGTGTAACGCAAATGCTGCCGCTCCGGAATCCGGAGATCATACAACCGGGACCCCAACCCCGAGTAAGGATCGCCACCCTGCATGACCACGCCCCCCGTCTCCGTCAGCAACACCGCAACCGCCGCAATGCTATCCCCGGTCGGCGCATACGGAATCAACGGCATCACCACCTTGTTCTCACTCTCCTCATCCGCAAACCGGCGCTTCAACAAGCGGTAGTCCGCCGGCGCCTCCTCCAAATCACCGCTCACTCCAAAATCCTCCCCCTTTTCAATCTCCCGGGTGAAAGCAGGAAAAGACCACTCCCCCTCATAGCACACCGCCAACGCCTCCTTGCCAACCAAGGCATGATCCAACGACGCCAAACCAGACAATGCGACAATCAACAACAGCGAGTAGTAACCCCGCTTGATCGATTTAAAGCGCCGAATCCGCCGCTCCATGATCGGCGTCCAGGCATGCGCCCGGCAAAATTTGAAGAGAAGATAGCACCCCGCCAACAAGACCAAGGCTACCGAAAACCAACCGAACCAAGGAAACTCCTCACCCCGCAGCCACTCAAAAGACCGACTCATCGCAAAGGGCCAGCGCACCGTCGGCAAATCAATCGCATAGATCTCCCCCAGCCCCGAAAGGACCGCAAAGAGAACCAACACTATGCCAAGAAACCTCATCTTCTTAGTGGAACTTCACCCTCGGGTCGATCATCGCGACGATCAAATCGGAGAGGATGTTTCCAAAGACCAGAAGAAACGCCGAAATGGTCAACGTCCCCATGATCACCGTCTGGTCTCGCCCGATCAGCGCTTGATACTGCAATAGTCCAAACCCCTGAATATCGAACACCGTCTCAATCAAAATACTTCCGCCCACCAAAATGGTGATCAACTGACCGATCGTGGAGGCGATCGGAATGATCGAGTTCCGAAAGGCATGCTTGAACACCGCCCGGTTGAAACTCGCCCCCTTCGCCACCGCCGTCCGCACGTAGTCCGCGGCAAGGTTGTCCATGAGGTTGTTCTTCATCATCATCGTCATCATCGCAAACCCGCTCACCACATAGCAGATCAGGGGCAAGACGGTGTGATGCGCGAGATCCTTCACCTTCTCCCACGGTCCCAGTGACTCAAAATTCGCGCTCCGCCAATCAAACATCGGAAACCATTCCAGCCGCGCCCCCAAATACACCAACATCACCCCACCGAGGGCAAACCCGGGAATCGCATAGCCCACAAAAATCAAAATCGAGGTCAGCGTGTCAGTCGGCGTGCGGTGCTTGATCGCCTTCAGGATCCCCAGGGGCAGACAAACCCCGTAAGTGATCAGGACGGTTAGAATCCCGAAGTAGAGAGCCACCGGAATCCGATCAATGATCAGATCCACCACCGGATCTCCAAAGGAGGTCGAACGCCCGAGATCCCCCTGCACTAATCCGGCCATGCGCTTCTTCGAGGCCACCGCCCTCGCCTCATAGTTTTCCCGCGCCCCATCCAGAGATTTCTTGTTCCGCTCCGCCCAGCGCATCCGGCGATCGTCAGGCGATTCAATCCGCACCACCCAACCCTCCGCCGACACATCCGTCCCGACCACGCCACCCTTCACAAATTTCGCCGAACTCACCTCCCAGACTTCCACCTCCCGCTCTTTATCCTCGCGGACAAAGCTCACCTCCCCCTCCTCGTCCTTCTCTTCCACCCACTCCTTCCGCATCACCACCTCCGTCTTCTTCGTCCCCTCCACCAACGCTTCCCGACCGTCCCCCTTGAGAACCACCAAGGTCTGAAACTCCGGTTTTTCAACCACCGCGCTGCCCACCGTCTCCTCGGCCTGCTGGTTAAACTCCTTCTTGCTGACCAGCCGATCCCGGCGCCACACCCCCAGCCACTGCAAATAAGCCACCACCTCGGTCTGGTCCCACCCATACTCCTCCTCCAACTCCTCCACCTGCTCCTCGGTGAGGCCCCCGCCTTCCTGTCCGGAACCCCCGCCTTCCTGCGCCGCCTGCTGGGCCTGCTGCAGAGCCCGCTCCATCGGCCCCCCAGGCACCGCCCGGGTTAGGAGAAACACCAAAAAGGTCACCCCCAGCATGGTGATCGGGATCAGGAGGAGGCGTCGGAGAAAATAGACCTTCATGCAGGATTCGCGCCTTCGGGGGTCGGCGATCCGGTAGTTCTACCCACTCTCGCCACCGAATCAAGAACCAGACAACATCCGGGAAAAAATCACTGCCAATTCTCCAATTTTGTCTCAGAGTTTCGCCCGATGCGCATCGCCAAGGCCCTCCTCACCCTCAGCACCGGCCTGCTCATCGCGTCGTGCGAGAATCGCACCTCCGTCGAGAAGGCCACCGAGGCCGGGATCCTCGTCATCGGTAACTCCAACGAGCCCAAAGGGCTCGACCTCCACCTCGTCTCCGGAGTCCTCGAATCCAACATCATCCGCGCCCTCTTCGAAGGCCTCTGCGTCGAACATCCCTCCGAGGACGGGATCGCCCTCCCCGGCGCCGCCGCCAGCTGGTCCGCCAACGACGACTTCACCGTCTGGACCTTCAAGCTCCAACCAGAGGGCCAATGGTCCGACGGCGTCCCCGTCACCGCCCACGATTTCGTCTTTTCCTACCAACGGATGCTCCACCCGAAGATCCCGGCCAAGTATTCGGACATGCTCTACTTCATCAAAGGCGCCGAGGACTACAACAAGGAGAGGAATCCCGACCCCAACTCGATCGGCGCCCGGGCCATCGACGACCACACCCTCGAAATCACCCTCCGCGGCCCCACCCCCTTCCTTCCGGAAATCACCAAACACTACACCTGGTACCCCGTCCCCCGCCACATCGTCCTCGAGTACGGCAAAATCTACAGCGCCTTCACCGACTGGACCGACCCCGGTAATATGGAATCCAACGGCCCCTTCAAACTCAAAAGCTGGAACCCCACCCACCACATCGAGGTGGAACGCAACCTCCACTACTGGGACGCGAAGACCGTCAGCCTGAACGGCATCCGTTACCTCCCCATCTCCAATACCTACACCGAGTCCCGCATGTTCCTCGATGACCAAATCCACATGACCTACACCCTCCCTCCGGAGATGATCCCCTACGCGCAGGAGCACATGCCCGAGATGCTGAGGCAGGAACCCTACGTCGGAGTGCGCTTCATGCGCGTCAACACACTCAACAAAGCCCTCGATGATCCGCGTGTCCGCCACGCCCTCGCCGCCGCCATCAATCAATCCGCCCTCATCGACGGAGTCCTCCGCGGCGGCCAACTTCCCGCCCACGGCATCACTCCCCCTTTCGGCGACTACGTCACTCCCAACGCGGTCAATTTCGATCCCGAGAAGGCCAGGAAACTCCTCGCCGACGCCGGCTACCCCGGGGGCAAAGGGTTCCCGGAATTCAAATTCCTCACCACCGACCGCGACGCCGGACGCCGCAATGCCGAGGCCTTCCAAGCCATGTGGAAGGAACACCTCGGCATCAACATCCGCATCGAACAACGCGAATGGACCACCTACCTCCAACGCCAATACGACGCCGACTACGACATCTGCGCCGGAGGATGGATCGGTGACTACCTCGACCCGACCACCTTCCTCGAGATGTGGATCAAAGACGGCGGCAACAACAACACCGCCTGGTCCAGCAAGGAATACGAAGCCAAACTCCGCGAAGCCGAAAACACCGCCGACGCAAAACGGCGCCTCGAAATTCTCGCTGAGGCAGAAACTATTCTCGTCACGGACCTCCCCGTCATTCCCGTCTACTGGTATACCACCAACTACCTCCTCCGACCCGAAGTTGAAGGCTGGGAGCCACTCCTCCTGAACAATCATCCGTTCAAGTTCGTGCGGCTTAAGAAGAACTAGGCCATGCTGCGCACCATCCTCCATCGCCTCCTGCAGACCCTCATCGTGGTCTTCGTTCTGGTGAGCTTTACCTTCATCGCGGTGCGCCTCATCCCCGGCAACCCCTTCGCCGACGAGAAAGCAATGCAGCCCCACCTCCGTGAACGTGTCGCGGAACCATTCGGTTTGAATGCCTCCTACCCGGAGCAGTTCGGACTCTACTGGAAGAACATCCTCACCAAGGGAGACTTCGGACTCTCCACCAGCCTCTTCGGACGCTCCGTGAATGAGATCATCGCGCACAGCTTTCCCATCTCCCTCACCCTCGGCATCTTCGCGATGATCATCGCTCTTCTCATCGGTATCCCATCCGGAGTCCTCGCCGCCCTGCGAAAGAACAGCATGATAGACTATGGCTCGATGATCTTTGCCATGGCCGGCATCTGCGTCCCTGCCTTCGTCCTCGGCCCACTCCTACAACTCTGGATTGCGAGAAATTTCGATTCTCTCAACGTCGCCGGTTGGGAACGCCCCAGTGACATCCTCCTCCCGGCCTTCACCCTCGGCGTCGGCGTCGCAGCCTACGTGGCAAGACTCACCCGGGGCGGCATGCTCGACATCCTCTCGCAGGACTACATCCGCACCGCCCGGGCCAAAGGCGTGCCGACCTTCACCATTCTCCGCCGTCACGCCCTCCGCCCCGCCCTCCTTCCCACCGTCACCTTCCTCGGCCCGGCCTTCGCGGCCATCATCACCGGTTCTTTCGTGGTCGAAACCGTGTTCCAAGTCCCCGGCATGGGCCAGCACTTCATCACCGCCGTCACCTCAAAGGATTACTTCCTCCTCCAAGGCATCGTCCTCTTCTACGGAGTTCTCATGGGCGGAGCCAATCTCCTCGTCGATATCGCCCTCGCCGCAATGAACCCCCGCCTCCGCGAAGGATCCTAGCCATATGTCTTCCGCGCTTCCCGCCAACCTCGAGAAAGGCACCTCCCTCTGGAAGGATGCCCGACACCGCTTGTTCCAGAACAAGCTCGCCGTCCTCGGGCTCTTGGTCATCATCTTTATCTTCTCCGCCTGCTTCATCGGAGGCCCCATCATGCACAAGATGGGCATCGATCCGAACAAGCAGGATCTCTCCAACCAGTTTTCCGGCCCCTCCTCCGGGCACCTCCTCGGCACCGACCAACTCGGTCGCGACCTCCTCATCCGCATTCTCGACGGTGGACAAATTTCTCTCCTCATCGCCGTCCTCGCCACCTGCCTCACCGTCAGTATCGGCATCGTCTACGGCGGCATCGCCGGATACGTCGGCGGCCGACTTGGCAACACCATGATGCGCATCGTCGACGGCCTGCTGGCCATGCCCTTCATCATCATCGTCATTCTCTTCCGCGAACTAATCTCCGCCCGGGTCGAAATCGCCGGCCTCTATCTCACCGACCATTGGGACTGGAATCGTGACCTCGTCATCCGCTTTTCCAACATCCTTCCCCTCCTCATCGCCATCGCCGCCTTTGGCTGGCTCACCATGAGCAGGATCGTCCGCACCTCCGCCGCCTCGCTCGCCCAACAGGAGTTTGTGGAAGCCGCTCGATCCCTCGGCCTCAGCCACAGACGCATCCTCTTCCGCCACATGCTCCCCAACATGCTCGGCCCCATCATCATCTACGCCACCCTCACCATTCCCTCCTTCATTCTCTACGAAGCGACCCTCTCCTTCATCGGCCTGGGCATCGAACCGCCCAATTCCTCCTGGGGTACCCTCATCAAGGAAGGCGCGAACTTTTTAGAAACGAAACCGGCGATGATCTACTATCCATCCCTCGTGTTCTCAATGACCCTCTTCGCATTCAACTTCCTCGGCGACGGACTCCGCGACGCACTGGACCCAAAGGCGGCAAAGGACTGAAAGCCCGTCAATCCAAGGCTCTACGGGGGCTGGATAGGAACTGCTTGCTCCCTAAGGGTCCGAACGCTAGTCCTGTAGCTATGGCTATCGATACTACGTCAGGAGCTGGGGACTCCTCTTCGCCCGAGCGCAAGGCCCACGCCAACCTTGCCGACATCGAGCACAGTGTCCTGGAAGGTCTCAGAAGTCAGAATCTCAAATGGGAGGACGCTGCAGGAAATCGGCCTTCCATGGTCCAGCTCCAACACGAACTCGCCGACCCCGCCAGCGCCGAAGCCGCCGCCAGGAAACTCTAGGGCAACACCCTCTTCGCCGTCTCTTCCGTGGGAATCACGCAACTCTCGGTCTTCCCGAATACAACATACCGCGACTTCGCAACCACCCGATACCCTCCCTCCCGTAAAAACCGCGGCATCATCCGCAACATCGCCAAGCGCACCGGCGCACCTTCCGCACACTGCAAAGCCCGGATCACCGCATCCGAACGCATCTGCACGCCCCAACAATCATCCTCTCCCCGCTCGGCCAAGACCATCGACTGCCCTCCCATGTGTTCCTCCGTGAGCACCCCCGCCTCCCGCAGCGCCGTAGCAGTCTCCCCACCCAGTGGCGCAAAACTCAAGCGCCCCTTCTTGTCCTGTCCCATCAACCACTGCACCGAACGGTTGCAGAGCATGCACTCCGCATCAAAAAACACCACGACTCTGGGCAGGTCATCCATCGCGCCGAGCATCCCCCCATTCTGTCCTTGAAGCAAATGCAAGATTGCTGTTCAATTGAACGTATTCAAGAAATACGACCATGAACACGCGCATCAACGACCTCCCCGATACCCTCCGCCCCCGAGAACGCATGGCCCGGGAAGGAGCCTCAGCCCTCAGCGATGCCGAGCTCATCGCCATCTTTCTCCGCGTCGGCGTGAAGGGCGAAAGCGCCATCGATGTCGGCCGTCGTCTCCTCGCCACCCACGGCAGCCTCGGCGCTCTCGGCCAGCTGGACATCTCCCAACTTTCCGCCGAACACGGTCTCGGTCTCGCCAAAGCCGCTCAACTCGCTGCCGCCGTCGAACTCGGCTCCCGCGTCGCCAAAGAACGCGGCCGCCGCACCCCGCTCGACTCCCCTCAAATCGTCTACGACATCTTCGCCCCGCAAATGCGCCACCTCCCCTGCGAATCCCTCCGTCTCGCCCTCCTCGACACCCGCCTCCGTGCCACCCGCTTCGTCACCGTCTCCGAAGGCACCGTCAACGAAACCATCGCCCACCCCCGCGACATCCTCCACCCCACCGTCCTCCACCGCGCCCACGGCTTTGTCCTCGTCCACAACCACCCCTCCGGAGACCCGAGTCCCAGCCGTGCCGACCGCGAACTCACCCGCCGCATCGCCGAAGCCTCGACCCTCCTCCAAATCAATTTCCTCGACCACCTCATCGTCGGCCGCCCTTCCCCCCATCACGAAGCCTACTTCTCCTTCCAAGAGTCAGGGCTCTTGTAAAAAGAGAATCACTCCTCCCGATGAGATTTCCAGTGGCTGTGGCGTCCCGCCGCAGGCCGTGCTTGTGGCGTCCCGCCGCAAGGCCCTCTCACGGACACCTGCCATTTCAAGTCCCCCCACACCCTACAATACACCTGTCTTTCCGACTACCCAACCGGTCCTTGATGTCACCGGCATGTTCCTATTGAATCCATGCACCCCAATCTCGCAGGTCAATGAGACCACCTCTACCCGTGCCCAACATCCACCCCACCGCCATCGTCTCAGACAGCGCCAAACTCGCCGATGACGTCACCATCGGCGCCCACACCATCATCGATGGCCCCGTCACCATCGGTGCCGGCTGCAAGATCGGTGCCCAGGCATGGATCACCGGCAAAACAGTCCTCGGAGAAAACAACACCGTCGGCCACGGCACCATCATCGGCAGCGATCCTCAGGCTCACCCATTCGACGCCTCCATCGACACCGGTGTCATCCTCGGCTCCAACAACCTCCTCCGCGAATACATCACCATCAACCGCGCTACTGCTCCCGGCACCAACACCACCGTCGGTCACGACAATTTCCTCATGATCGGTGCCCACCTCGGTCACGATGTGGTGGTCGGCGACCACAACATCATCGGCAACAACGCCCTCATCGGCGGACACGTCATCATCGGTAACAAGGTCGTCCTCGGCGGGGGTGCGGGTTGTCACCAGTTCATCCACGTCGGCGACTACGCCATGCTCGCCGGCAACGCCACCATCGTCTACGACACCCCGCCCTATTGCATGGCCACCCGGGAGGAAAAACTCGCCGGCCTGAATACTATCGGCCTCCGCCGCGCCGGATTCACTCCCGACGAACGCATGGAAATCAAACGCCTCTACCGCATCCTCTTCCGCAGCGACGACAACCGGGACGAAATCCTCGCCGAAGCCGCCAAGACCGAGTGGTCAGAACACGCCGCAAAACTCCTTGCCGCCTTCACCAACCCCAGCAAGCGCGGGATCTTGTCGCATTAAAGGAGCGTGGGTTTCCAACCCGCATTTCATGTGGAGGGAGGCTTTGTAAGCCTCTGCGGAGAGCCGGGGTAGTGAAGCGGGTTAAAAACCCGCGCTCCCTTCTATCGCTGCGCCAAACCCGGATCTTCAGCAGGCTTGTTGCGCTCAAGTGCGCTGGCCGACTGCTCCTCCGCCCAGTTGGTGAAGGCGCTATCGCTGATCACTTCCATCATGCCGCGCATGTTGGCATGGCCTTCTCCGCAGAGC
>JAPKDA010000223.1 GCA_028822695.1 Akkermansiaceae bacterium | reverse complement strand
GTGATCTTCCGCGTGATCTTCCGCGTGGTGATCGTGATCCTCCCCGTGGTAGTCGTGATCGTAGTGGTCGTCGGCGTGATCCTCGTGGTCGAGAACATCGTCTCCTGTTGTCTCGGTGCCGGCAGCTGCTTTTGGAGCGGTGGCGAGGAGGCGTTTCATGCGCTCTTTCTCTTCGAGATCTTCGGCGGCGCGATCCTTCTTATCGATGAAGTAGGCGAGCCAGATGCAGATCTCGTAGAGGATGATCATGGGCATCGCGAGGAGGCAGAGGGTGAAGGCATCCGGGGTCGGAGTGATGATCGCGGCGATGACGAAGATGGCGAGGATGGCGTAGCTGCGGGTGCGCTTCATCATCCCGTAGTTCATGATGCCGAGCTTCACGAGGGTCATGACGACGACGGGGAGTTCGAAGGCGAGGCCGAAGATGAGGGTGAACTGGGTGGCGAAGGAGATGTAGTATCCGATCCGCCATTCGTTCTTGATGCCCATGTCGATCGACCAGGTATGGAAGAACTCGAGGACACGGGGGAGGACTCCGTAATAGGCGAAGACGACTCCGCCCAGGAAGAGGAAGAAGCCGACGGCCATGGAGGGGAAGAGGGCCTTTCGTTCGTTGGTGTGGAGGCCGGGGAGGATGAACTGGAGGAGGAAGTAGAGGAGGAAGGGGAAGGCGAGAACAATGCCGGCGAAGAAGGCCAGCTTGATGGAGAGCATGAAGCCCTCGGTGGGATTGAGAGCCTGCATGAGGACAAGGCGACCCTTGGCGTCGACGTTGGCTTCGGGCATGCCGATGAGGAGGCCGGCGACTTGATCGCGCATGGTTTCGTCGACTTCGGGGAGGGACTCGACGAACTTGTCACGTTTTGCCTCGTCAGGGATGGCGAGGGCGGCGCGGAAGTAGATGATGGACTGGACGTGGAACTCGAGTTCCTGGCCATCCTCGGCCACGAGTTCGAAGAAGGTGGTGCGCTGGGCGGGGGAGAGGAAGCTGGCGTCGCGGGCTGCTTTGGTGGCAGTTTCCCAAGTGGTATTGTCGAGTTTGACCCCGACGTTTTTCAGGGATTCGGAGAGGCGGGATTCGTAGAGATCGGCGACCGGCTTCTTGATGATGTCCATCAAGTCATTCCGGAAAATGAAGCAGGCGATGGTGGTGACGAGCAGGACGAGGGTCATGCGCGTGAGGGTCAGCCTCAGGTCCTCGAGGTGCTCGAGGAATGGTTTTTCGTTATCCGGGTTGGCTTTGTCCCGGAGTTGGAAGGCTTTCTTGAGGAGAAACATGCGGTAGGCGGGGGCTGTTTAGGCGGGGAAGGGGCGATGGTCGAGGGTGTTTCGGTGGGGATTTGGGAGGTGTGAGGCTGTCAGATACGGAGGAACTGGCCGAAACTCCCAGTTGAACCGATTTTTGAGGGTAGGGGATGGTCGCTCCGCGCCGTCCGGGGGGTGCATGGGTTGGAATGGGCGTTGATTTGAGAGAGGCGGTTAGGGAGTTGGCGGGGGCAGGGGGAACGGCGACGGGGGGAGGAGACGGTGAAGGTGCCGGACGGCGCGGAGCGACCGTCCCCTACCGGGGGGAAGTTTAAAGTTAAGGACTGATGAAAATAAAGGGTGCCGGAGGCTCTGCGTGGCCAAAAACATCGAATTGTTCCAATAGCTTCGCTTTAGATGTGTCCTTGGGGGGAACAGAGAATGATCGGAAGTGAGCCATCAAGACGCACAGACGCC
>JAPKDA010000018.1 GCA_028822695.1 Akkermansiaceae bacterium | reverse complement strand
GAGGAGGACGAGTCGAAGGGACATGATGCGTCCTATGGCTTGTCGTTGAGGACGGGCGGTTTGGGCATTTTGGTGCCGCCGCCGAGAGAGCGGTAGAGGGAGAGGTGATTGATGGCGAGCTGGCCGGCGCTGGCGGCATCCGTATCTTCGCGGTCGAAGACGGTGCGCTCGGCATCGAGGACGGCGAGGTTGCTGAGGGTAGCGGCGAGACTTCCTTGGAGTTGGGGGATGAGTGCTTGGGAAGTGGCGAGGGTTGTCTCGGCCTGGAGGAAGACGATGCGCTTGGCGATGCCGAGGGGGCCGGGAGCGGGGTCAGCGAGGGCGAGGGGGGGCAAGGCCGAGGGCGAGAGCGAGGCGAATGGCATTCACGGAATCGGATGACTGGGATTGTTGTTGGTTCTAGCCCTTGGAGACCAATCCGGCGGGGAAAAGTTCCTGCAAGAGGAGGGAGAGGAAGAAATTGACGATGAGGATGGCGAGGGAGGAGTAGACCATGGCCTGGGTGGTGCCGCGTCCGACGCCGACGGCTCCATCTTTGGCGCGGAGACCCTGGTGGCAGGAGATGAGGACGATGAGAACTCCGAAGACGGTGCCTTTGATCATGGCGATGGAGATGTCGGTGTAGTCGGTGTAGTTGACGGCATTTGCATTCCAGTAGACGGCGGGGACATGGAAGGTGTGAACGCCGACGATGTAGGAGGCGAGGATCCCGAAGGCGGCGGACTCGGCGATGAGCAGCGGCATGGAGATGAGCATGGCGATGACTCGCGGGGTGACGAGAAAGTCGATGGGGTGGACGGCCATGGATCGGAGGGCGTCGATCTGTTCGGTGACTTTCATGGTGCCGAGTTCGGCGGCCATGGAGGAACCGACACGTCCGGCGAGCATGAGTCCGGTGATGGTGGGGCCGAGTTCCCGGAGCATGGCGACGCTGACGAGGGCTCCGCCGAGGGACTCGACGTTGAAGAGGGCGAACTGGAAGAGGGACTGGGCGGCGAGGACGGCACCGGTGAAGGCGCCGGTGACGATGACGACGGGTTGGGAGCGGTAGCCGATTTCGGCGATCTGGACCAGGACCTGCCGCCAGCGCTTCTTTCCCCGGAGGATGGACTCGCAGGTCTGGCCGACGAGCCCAGAGAGTTCCCCGAGGTAGGAGAACAGTCCCAGCACGAGATGGCCGAGGATGCGGAAGGAGGTCACTTTGGGAGGATGAGGGTCGGAGGTCGAAGGTCCAAGGTCGAAAGTTGGAGAGGGAGAGACTGGGGGGAGAGGCTTGGGGCGGGGACGGTCCTGCCACTTGGGCTAAAAAAAACCCGGTTGCCGAGGCAACCGGGCTTGGAAAAGGGGGTCGAGCACGCTTACAAGGAAGCCTTGAGCGCTGCGGAGGCTTTGAAGCCTACCGACTTGGACGCGTTGATCTGCATGGGCTCCCCGGTTTTCGGGTTGCGACCCATGCGGGCAGCGCGGTTTTTCACTTCGAACGTTCCAAAACCGATCAGCTGGACTTTGGTGTCAGCACGGACACCGTTGGCGATGGAGGCGAGGACAGCAGCTACGGCGTCTTCGGCAGCACGCTTGGTGGCGTCTTTGCCCAGCGCATTTTGGACGGATTCGATCAATTCGGCTTTATTCATGGCCTTTCCCTTTTGCGCGAAGTGGAACAGTTTGTAAAGCTAAAAGGTCTCGGAAATTTTCCTTATTTCTTAGGGGCTAGAGCCGATTTGGGGCCAATCGTAAAAAAGGGGGGGGCGCTGGAACCCCCGAAAAAGCGGCATCTGGGTCTGTTAGATGCTGTTAGAGTAAGAATGGCTAGGCTCTATCAGGGCTCAGTGGACGGTTGACCTTGGGGATGAGGGCGGGAAGATGGGGCATGGTCGATGGGGAGCAGGACGCGGGCAGGACGTTGGCGGGAGCCTTGCGCTCGTTGCTCACGGCGGCCCCGGCGCTCCCGATGGAGTCGGGGCTGGTGGAGGAGATTGCGGATGCCGATGCGGCGCAGGAGCGGGGGTATTATTTACCGGATGAGGATGAGCGTCTGCGGGAGGTCTACAGCCGCTATTTGGCGGTGAGATCGGTGTTGTGGGGGACGGTGGAGATGCTGACGCCCTTGATTGATCAGAAAAAGGAATTGGATTGGGCGGATCGTTTGCGGGCCTTCGGTTTGGGGTTTTGTGCGGCGGCGCTTTTGGTGAGGGCGGGATCGTTCCTGGTGGATCTGGCGGTCACGCGGCCGGTGGTTTGGAGGAAGCTGGATGAGGCGGAGCCGCGTTATGGTATTGAGAGGAAGAGTTTTTCGGCAATCTACAAGCGCCTCGCCTCGACGCGGTGGATGTGGCGTTGCTACGAGGCGGCGCAGTATTACCGGGTGCATCGGGAGGATTTGGAGGAGGTGATGCGAGGTCCGGGCTATCGGGAGGTGTTCGAGCTCTTGATGCAGGAAGAGCCCATGATCGAGGCGCGGAAGATGGACTACGTGCAGCGGAAGCTGGGGTATCGGCTCTATGATTTCAAGCGGCGGCACATTTCCGGCTACCGGAAAGTGATGTTTCACCTGTTTCAGCTGAGTGGGAAGGCCATCGCTGATCTGAAGCAGCCCTTCGTGAAGCCCGGAGGGGCTGAAAAGCGGGTGACGGGGGAAGTGCGGGCTGAGTTGGCAGGCTTGCTGAAGCCGGGGGACGTGGTGGTGACGCGGCATGATGATGCGCTGAGTAATTTGTTCCTGCCGGGATTCTGGCCGCATGCGGCGCTCTACATCGGGAGTTTGGAGGAGCGGGAGGCGTTGGGGGTGAAGGCCAGTGAGGATCGGAAGGCTCGGAGTGACGGGGAAGTTCGGTTTTTGGAGGCGAAGAAGGATGGGGTGCTTTTCCGGCCGATGGAGGAGACATTGGCGGTGGATGCGCTGACCGTGCTGCGGCCAAGCCTGAGGGATGCGGAAATGGCGGCGGTGTTGGGGAAGGCCTTGAGCCATGAGGGGAAGCTCTACGACTTCCTTTTCGACTTCAGTGCGGCGGATCGGTTGGCCTGTACGGAGCTGGTTTACCGGAGCTATCATGGGGCGCAAGGGACCTCCTTTCAGCTGGGGGAGCGGGCCGGGCGCTTGTGTTTGGCGGCCGAAGAGTTGTTGGATCAGGCGATCTCGAGCGGGGTATTTGATGTCTTGGCGCTTTATGGAGTGGGGGAGGATCGGCTGTGGACCGGGGGGGAGGCGCGGGGGCGTTTGAGGGAGAGCTATGGGGGCGCTTGGGAGGCCTGAAAATAAGGGGCTTAAGGTTGCTGAGGGGACTTTGTGAAAAATTTCACAAATTCAACTTGCTCGTGTTCAGGGGCAGAGCTATAGCCTCCGCGCTGCCTTGATTCGCATGTCATTTTCCGCGAAAATTCTCCCTATTTTTGGACGGTTCACCCTCGGGTGTCTGTTCATGTTTCTATTGAGTGGTGGGGCCTTAGCGGCTGAGGCTACGGAAGGCGAGAAGCTGCCGGATCACGACCACTTGCCCGCTCATGCGGAAGAGGTCTTGAGTATCGGGCCGATCGTTGTGACCAACTCGATGGTCATGGTCTGGATCGTGGCTGCGTTGCTGATTGTGGTGGCGCAAGTGGCGACGAAGGACCTCAAGATGGTGCCGAAGGGTATTCAGAACGTTGTCGAGTGGCTCGTGGAGTCGCTCTTTGGCTTTTTCGAGGGCATCCTCGGTCACCACCTGGCCAAGCGGACCTTTTGGTTCCTTGGGACGATTTTCCTCCTGATTCTCTTTTCGAACTGGTTTGGCCTCGTTCCTGGAATCGGGACGGTGGGTTGGGAGCTGAGTGGCTCGGGTGTCGATCCTCACGATCGCTACCGTCCCTTCTTCCGGGGAGCCAATGCCGACCTGAACCTGACCAGTGCCATGGCGCTGACCTTCGCGGTGATGTGGTTCTACTGGGCCTTCACCGAGATCGGCTTGAAAAATTTCCTCGGTCACATCTTCGCTCCGAAGGGTGACTTCAAAGGCATCGTGCTGGTGCTGATGGGTGCGATCTTCCTCTTTGTCGGCCTCATTGAGGTTCTCTCCATCGCGGTGCGGCCGGTGGCTCTGATGTTTCGACTCTACGGAAACGTATACGCCGGTGAGAGCATTCTGGAAACGATGGCGGTGATGAATGTGCCAACCATGTTGAAGTGGCTTCCACCGCTTCCTTTTTACTTTTTGGAACTCCTGGTCGGCTTCGTGCAGGCCCTGGTGTTCGCCCTACTTTGCGCGGTCTTCATCAAGCTGATGTGTGAGCATGAGCACGACGAGGAGCACGGACACGACGACAACGAAGCGCACGGCGAGGAGCCCGCTGCAGAGTCGACCACCTAGACAAATTTTGCCGGTCAGACCATGGATACCGTGGGGGCCGACGGAAAAAACAACAAACTAAACGAACTAAGAAAATGGACAGCCTTATTCAACTCGTTGCTGCAATCCCTGCCGTGTTCAACCTCCTCGCGGAGTTGGGCGGCAACATGCACATCGGACTCGCAGGACTCGGTGCCGGACTCGGTATCGGACTCGTCGGAGCCAAAGCTGCTGAAGCCACCGGACGTAACCCCGGTGCCTTCGGTAACATCATGACGATCTCGATCATTTTCGCCGCACTGGCGGAAGGTCTGATCTTCATCGCCATCTTCCTTGGCGGCAACTAACGATTTGGCCGGTGCCTCCCTCGGGAGGCACCGGTTGACCGTCTTACTTTCTTTTCAGACTACCTTTCCGACATGCTCCTCGACACATTCCAATTTCTGGCCAGCGCTCCGGTTGAAGCCGGTGGTGACGAAGGCCCTCTTGGTGAGATCCTCCGGAAGTTCCACGTCAGCTGGCCCAGCTTCATTGCCCAGTGGGTGAACTTCATCATCATCTGCCTCCTTCTGAAGAAATTCGCCTTTGGCCCTGTTCTTCAGATTCTTGAGAAGCGTCGGGAGCGAATTGCCGGTGGTGAAGCGAAGCTCGCCGAAATCGAGAAGCAACTCGCGGAGAGTGAGCGCCGGACTGAAGCTGTTCTCGGCAAGGCCAATGCAGACGCCAAGCGTTTGATTGAAGAGGCCAAGGAGAGCGCCACCGCCCTGGGTGAGCGCAAGACACAGGAGGCTGTGGCTTCCGCAAAACAGATTTTGGCGAAAGCCGAAGAGGCGGCGAAATCCGAGCGGGAGCAGATGGTTGCAGAACTCAAGAAGGAGTTCGGCCGTCTCGTGACCACCACCACCTCACAGGTGACCGGCAAGGTCCTCACCGACGACGACCAGGCCCGCATTAACGAAGAGGCCATCGCCAAGGTCTCCTAAGCCCCACCAATTTCTGACCGATGAAAGTCCCTCGCGAAGCAGCCACCACCGCCCGACGTGCATTCCGCATGTGTTTGGACGGGGATCGTCTCAACGACGACAAGCTCCGCAAGGTCTTCAAGAAGATCGGGGAACTGAAGCCGCGCAACTATCAGGCGATCCTGCACACCTTGGTGCGCTTGACCCGTCTCGAGGCAGCCCGTCGCGAAGTGATCGTGGAAAGCTCCACGCCGCTCGACAGCAACACCACGGTGCGTGTGACGACCGGACTGCAGCAAAAATACGGCAACGACCTTACTTTCGAATTCAAAGTCACCCCCGAGCTCCTCGGCGGCATGCGGATCCGCGTCGGCAACGACGTTTGGGACGGCAGCGTCAAGGCACGGCTCGAGCGGCTGGCAAACTCTTTCTAATTTACACCAACCAACAATCTCAACCCGAGTAACCAAGCTATGAGTAGCATCCTCCAGGATCTGGAAAAAGAAATCGCGAACGTGACCACTTCGGTCGAAAAGACCAACGTCGGCACCGTCCGTGAAGTTGGTGACGGCGTCGCCAAGGTTGAAGGCCTTAGTGAAGTGCAGTTGAACGAGATGGTCTCCTTTCCAGGTGGCCTGACCGGAATCGCGATGAACCTTGAGGAAGGTGAAGTCGGAGTCGTACTCCTCGGAAACAGCCTCCACATTAAAGAAGGCGACGAGTGCCACACGACCGGCAAGTTGCTTTCCGTTCCCGTTGGTGAAGCTCTCCTCGGCCGCGTTGTTGATGCGCTCGGAGCTCCGATTGACGGCAAAGGTGATATCGCGGCAGCCGATCAGTATCCCGTGGAGAAAATTGCTCCTGGTATTATTAAGCGGAAGTCCGTTTCGGTTCCCGTGCAGACCGGCATCATGGCCATCGATGCGATGATCCCGGTTGGCCGTGGTCAGCGTGAGTTGATCATTGGTGACCGCGCGACTGGCAAGACGACGATCGCGATTGACGCCATCATCGCCCAGGCCCACCAGAACAAAGCTGCTGCAGAAGGCCGCCTGAAGGATCACAAGCCTCTCTACTGTGTTTACGTCGCGATCGGACAGAAGATGTCCAACGTGGCCCGGACCATCTCGACACTTGAAGCGGCGGACGCCATGTCCAACACGATCATCGTGTGTGCTGCGGCATCCGACTCGGCAGCGAACCAGTTCCTCTCGCCATACGCCGGATGTGCGATGGCTGAATACCTCATGGATCAGGGCAAGGACGTCTTGATCGTCTATGATGATCTTTCCAAGCAGGCGGTCGCTTACCGTCAGGTATCTCTGATTCTTCGCCGTCCTTCCGGGCGTGAGGCCTATCCTGGTGACGTCTTCTACTTGCACTCCCGTTTGCTCGAGCGTTCCGCGCGTCTCTCCGAAAAAGAGGGTGGCGGATCGATCACGGCATTGCCGATCATTGAGACGCAGGCAGGTGACGTTTCTGCTTACATTCCGACCAACGTGATTTCGATCACCGACGGTCAGATCTTCCTCGAGACCGACTTGTTCTACCAGGGTGTGCGTCCCGCGATTTCCGTGGGTCTGTCCGTTTCCCGGGTGGGATCGGCCGCTCAGACCAAGGCGATCAAGAAAGTTTCCGGCACGACCAAGTTGGACCTCGCGCAGTTCCGCGAATTGCAGGCCTTCGCGCAGTTCGGTTCGGACCTCGACGACGCCACCAAGGCGAAGATTCAACGTGGTGAGCGTATTGTGGAGCTGTTCAAGCAAAACCAATACAGCCCGGTTTCCCTCGAGCTCGAGGTGACCATCCTCTGGGCGATGCAGAACGGCTACTTCGACGATGTTGCCGTGGATCGCATCAAGGAGTGCCAGGCAGCCCTTGAAGAATTTATGACGACCCGCAAAGCAGACTTCCTCCAGCAGATCGCTGACGAGAAGGCGCTCACCGACGGTGTTGTTTCCGGCCTCAAGACGTCCCTCGAGGACTTCAAAGGCAGCTGGAAGTAAGGAAGAACCCAGACCGACCCCCAGACCCCGACAACCAGTAATTTAAATGGCCAACCTTCGCGACATCCGCCGACGTATCAAGTCGGTTAAGAACACCGCCCAGATCACCAAGGCGATGCAGATGGTGGCGGCGGCGAAGATGAAGAAGGCTCAGAACCAGGCGCTGGCCGGTCGTGAGTATGCCGACGAGCTCAACAAGGTTCTGGTGAACCTGAAGGAGAACGTCGACGAGGAGGCGCACCCACTTTTGCAGCAACGCTCCGGTGGTAAGGAGCTGATGCTGGTGATTTCCACCGACAAGGGTCTCTGCGGTGGCCTCAATACGAACCTCGGCAAGAAGGTTCGCGCCGAGGCTTCTGAGGACGCCGAATATGTGACCGTAGGTCGCAAGCTGCGCCTGCAAATCGCCAAGGCCGGCGGGCACATCGTTTCCGACTGGGAGGTGGCCGATCCGGTCCCCTTCGCAGATGCCAAGCCGATCGCGAAATTCCTCACTGATAAGTTCCTCAGCGGAGAATTCAGCACCATCACGGTGGCCTTCACGAACTTCGTGAGCACCCTGACGCAAGACGCCTGGATCTCAACACTCCTGCCGATCGAAGGCTCCAAGCTGGCTGAGAAGCGCGGGTATGAGGGAGTTGGCAAGGACGTCATCGGGGAGACCGACAAGGCCGAGGCCATGGCCAAGGATTACGTCTTCGAGCCAAGTCCCGAGAAGGTGCTCGATACGCTGCTTCCGCTCTACATCAATTTCCAGATTTACCAGATGATCCTTGAGTCCCGCGCCTCCGAGCACTCCGCACGGATGGTCTCCATGAAGAGCGCGACCGACAATGCAGAGAGCATGATCAAGGATCTCACCCTCGATTACAACAAGATGCGCCAGGCGGCGATTACATCCGAGTTGCTCGAGATCACCACTGCCATGAAGGCGATGGAGTGATGATGGCATCAGCTCAAACCTCTCAATTTACCGAACAGAAACTTTTCCCCATCAACCGTCCAACAGAATGAGTAATACCGGAAACATCGTGCAGATTATTGGCGCCGTCGTCGACGCCGACTTCTCCCAAGCGGAGGGGCTTCCTGCGATCTACAACGCCCTTGAGGTGACCTATCAACTTTACGGTTCGGAAACGACCCTCGTGCTGGAGGTGCAGTCGCACCTTGGTGACGGCTGGGTTCGCGCCGTGGCCATGACAACGACCGAGGGTCTGAGCCGTGGCATGAGCATCGTGGACACCGGAAGCCCAATTACTGTGCCGGTGGGCGCGGGTGTGTTGGGACGGATTTTCAACGTGACCGGTGATGAGGTGGATGGGTTTGGTCCTGTTCCACACGAGAAGCGCTACCCGATTCACCGTGAGGCTCCCCCTCTTGTGGACCAGGCGACTTCCGCTGAGATTCTCGAGACCGGCATCAAGGTGATCGACCTGATTTGCCCCTTCACCAAAGGTGGTAAGGTTGGCGCCTTCGGTGGTGCTGGGGTGGGCAAGACGGTGGTCATCATGGAGCTCATCAACAACATTGCGAAGAACCACGGTGGATATTCGGTCTTCGCAGGTGTGGGTGAGCGGACCCGTGAGGGTAACGACCTTTGGATGGAGATGATTGAGGCAGGAGTCATCAACGCCGTGAAGGATGACGACGGCAAACTGGTTCTTGACGAGCATGGAATGCCGCAGGTGCTCAGTGAGGGGTCCAAAGTGGCCTTGGTTTACGGTCAGATGAACGAGCCTCCGGGTGCACGTCTTCGTGTTGCTCTCTCCGCGCTCGCCATGGCTGAGTATTTCCGGGACGACGAGAATCAGGACGTGTTGCTCTTCGTGGACAACGTCTTCCGGTTCTCCCAGGCCGGTTCGGAGGTGTCCGCACTTCTTGGACGGACGCCATCCGCGGTGGGTTACCAGCCGACGCTGGCAGAAGAGATGGCTGGTCTGCAGGAGCGGATCACCTCCACCAACAAGGGATCGATCACCTCGTTCCAAGCGGTTTACGTGCCGGCGGACGACCTGACTGACCCTGCTCCCGCAAACACCTTTGCCCACCTCGACTCAACGGTCGTGCTTGAGCGTTCCCTTGCTGAGCTTGGGATCTACCCTGCGGTTGATCCTCTTTCCTCCGTGTCCAAGGCGCTTGCGCCGGACATCGTTGGTGAAGAGCACTACCGGGTGGCTCGTGGAGTGCAGACCGTGCTTCAGCGCTACAAGGACCTGCAGGACATCATCGCCATTCTCGGAATGGACGAGCTTTCCGACGAGGACAAGCTGACCGTGTTCCGTGCCCGTAAGATTCAGCGTTTCCTTTCCCAGCCATTCCACGTTGCAGAAGTCTTCACCGGTTCGCCTGGTGTTTACGTCTCGGTGGACGACACGGTTAAGGGCTTCGCAGAGATTCTTGAGGGCAAGCACGACAGTGTTCCCGAGAGTAACTTCTACATGAAGGCCGGCATCGACTCGGTGGATAAAGGGTAAGCCCTTTTCCCCCTGATAACGGATAACTGATAACTGACTAAATGGCACTGCAACTCGATATCGTGACTCCGGAGAAGAAGATTTTCTCTGGTGCGGTTGAGAACGTTTATTTCCCCGGCACAGAGGGTGAGATGGGCGTTCTTGAATCCCACGTCGCGTTGGTGACGGGAATGGTGCCGGGTGAGCTGCGTTACTTGCAGGATGGCAAGGTCAACGAGCTTGCGGTTGGTGAAGGCTTCGTGGAGGTGACCGGTGAAAAGGTGACTGTCCTGACCGACCTCGCCGCGACTGACGAGCAGATCAATGAGGAGAAGGTCGAGGAGGCCATGCGCCGGGCGGAGGAGACGCTCAACAAGATCGACCACAGCGAGAACAGCGAAGAGGTGGCTGCGATGCAGGCCACCATCGCCAAGTCGCTCGCCCAGCTGAAGCTGAAGCGCAAGCGGAAGAATATTTAAGGAGCTTCCTGTTGCCTCAAACAATTTCAGCGCCGGTTCCCGATGGGGCCAGGGCGATGGGACGTTTGGAGTGTGTGTTCATGTGTTTGGTAGTTGGTTCACCTCCTCGACGAACCGCAGAGCTGGATATGTCGAAATGGGGCGGGCCTTGTGAGTAAGTCCCGTGAATTGGGCGTAAATGGCCGATTGGCGATTGGCGATCCGTCTTATTTTGGCGAGAAGGCACCCCGCTCTTTACAAAGGTGCGGGGGGTTGGCAGTACCACTGAAATTTAGCAAAGCGGCATGCCGAAAGACGAAAGTATCCACAAAATTCTACTGATCGGGGCAGGACCGATCGTCATTGGACAAGGGTGTGAGTTTGACTACTCCGGAACGCAGGCCTGCAAGGCGCTGGCTGAGGAGGGTTACAAGGTGGTTTTGGTGAATTCCAATCCTGCCACGATCATGACCGATCCGGAATTCGCGGACCGGACCTATGTCGAACCGATCACGCCGGAGGTCATCGAGAAGATCATCATCAAGGAGAAGCCCGATGCGTTGCTGCCGACGCTCGGAGGGCAGACTGCGCTGAACGCGGCGATGGACTTGTTCAAGTCGGGAGTCCTCGACAAGCACGGGGTGCGCATGATCGGGGCGAACGCCGAAGCGATCGACAAGGGTGAGGACCGCTTGCTCTTCAAGGAAGCGATGTTGAAGATCGGTTTGGACCTTCCGCAGTCCGGAGTGGCGCACACCATGGAAGAGGCCCGGACCGTTGCGGCGGAAATCGCGACGCTGCCTTTGATCATTCGCCCGGCATTCACGCTCGGCGGGAGTGGTGGGGGAATTGCTTACAACAAGGAGGAATTTGAAACGATCGTGGCACGTGGAATCGACCTCTCTCCGGTGTCGGAGGTGTTGATCGAGGAAAGTTTGCTGGGTTGGAAGGAATACGAAATGGAAGTGATGCGGGACTGCGCGGACAACTGCGTGGTCATTTGCTCCATCGAGAACCTCGACCCGATGGGCGTGCACACTGGTGACTCGATCACGGTGGCTCCGGCGCAGACGTTGAGTGATCGCGAGTATCAGGTCATGCGTGATCAGTCCTTCGCATGTATTCGCGAGATTGGCGTGGAGACCGGTGGATCAAACATTCAATTTTCTGTCGATCCTGAGACAGGGCGCGTGATCATCATCGAGATGAATCCACGAGTGTCGAGATCCTCGGCACTGGCCTCGAAGGCGACCGGATTTCCAATTGCGAAAATCGCAGCGAAATTGGCGGTGGGTTTCACGCTTGATGAGCTGCCCAACGACATCACCCGCGAGACGCCGGCCAGTTTCGAGCCGACCATCGACTACGTGGTGACGAAAGTTCCCCGGTTCACCTTTGAGAAATTTTCTACGGCCGATCCGGTGCTCACGACGCAGATGAAGTCGGTGGGCGAGGCGATGAGTATTGGGAGGACCTTTAAAGAGAGCATGCAGAAGGCGCTGCGTTCCCTGGAAACCGGGCGCTTCGGTCTTGGTTTCGACGGCAAGGACCCGGTTGACCCGACCCGCGAGGAGATCGAGCGA
The DNA here is from genome assembly GCA_028822695.1 of Akkermansiaceae bacterium. Classification (GTDB taxonomy): domain Bacteria; phylum Verrucomicrobiota; class Verrucomicrobiia; order Verrucomicrobiales; family Akkermansiaceae; genus JAPKDA01. The sequence goes on along the minus strand of JAPKDA010000018.1, from coordinate 18,932 downwards.
AAGCTGCACGTTCCCAACGCGGAGCGAATTTTCTGGCTGAAGGTGGCCTTTGAGAATGGTTGGTCGGTGGAAGACGTCTTTGAGGCGAGCCAGATTGACCGGTGGTTTTTGGAACATTTGCGGGAGATCGTTTCGGAGGGTGAGAACCTCGCCGAGTTGGATTTGCGGAAAGCGAAACGTCTTGGCTTCTCGGACCGCCAGATTGCCTTGGCGCGGGGTGAGTCAGAGGATGCGGTGCGTGCGATGCGGAAAGGGATCGGACTAGTGCCGACCTATCGACTGGTGGATACCTGCGCGGCCGAGTTCGAGGCGCTCACGCCTTACTTTTACTCCACCTACGGCGACGAAAACGAAGCGCGGGAGTCGGACAAGAAGAAGATCGTCATTCTCGGTGGCGGGCCGAACCGTATCGGCCAGGGGATCGAGTTTGATTACTGCTGTGTGCATGCGGCCTTTGCGCTGAAGGAGCTCGGCTTCGAGACGATCATGGTGAACTCCAACCCGGAGACGGTGTCGACCGACTATGACACCAGCGACAAGCTCTACTTCGAGCCGCTCACCCTGGAGGATGTGCTCAACATTTGTGATCAGGAGAAGCCGGACGGGGTGATCGTGCAGTTTGGCGGACAGACGCCACTGAACCTTGCGGCTGATCTCAAGCGTCACGGCGTGCCCATCATCGGGACCTCGCCGGAGTCGATTGAGTTGGCGGAGGACCGGAAACATTTCTCGGTGCTTCTTGATCGTCTCGAGCTCAAGCAAGCAGAGGCTGGCACGGCGATTTCGGCGGATGAAGCGGTGGCAGTTGCAGATCGCATCGGCTATCCGGTCTTGGTGCGTCCTTCCTTTGTGTTGGGTGGTCGGGCGATGATGATCGTCTACTCGGACGAGGAATTGCGCCGCTACATGCAGGAAGCGGTGGATGTGTCCCCGGATCGGCCGGTTTTGGTCGATCGCTTTCTTGAGGCGGCGACGGAAGTGGATGTGGATTGTATTTCGGACGGCGAGACGACGGTGGTGGGCGCGATCATGCAGCACATCGAACAGGCGGGTATTCACTCGGGTGACTCAGCCTGTGTCATTCCCTCCTACAGTCTCGGTGAGGCCATGGAGGCGCAGATCGAGACGGCGGCGAAGGCTCTTGCGGTGGAACTGAAGGTGATCGGCTTGATGAACATCCAGTTCGCGGTGAAGGACGGCGACTTGTATGTGATCGAGGTCAATCCTCGTGCTTCGCGGACGGTGCCGTTTGTTTCGAAGGCCATCGGAATCCCTCTTGCGAAGATGGCGGCCAAGATCATGGTCGGCGAAAAGTTGGCGGACATGGGCTTCACGAAGCGGATCGTTCCCGAGCACTATTGTGTGAAGGAGGCGGTCTTCCCCTGGCCGCGGTTCCCGGGGATCGACATCGTTCTCGGACCGGAGATGAAGTCGACCGGGGAAGTGATGGGGATCGATGAGGATTTGGGCATGGCCTATGCGAAGGCTCAGATCAGTGCTTTCAACCCGTTGCCCACCTCGGGCAATGTGTTCGTTTCGGTGAACGACCGGGACAAGGAGGAAGCTTTGCAGATTGCGCAGGATCTTGTGGGTTTGGGATTTGCAATCCATGCGACCGGCGGAACCTACCGCAAATTCGAGGAGGCCGGGGTGCCCTGCAAACGACTTTACAAACTTGCCGAGCAGAAGCGTCCCAACGTGCTCGACATGATGAAGAACGGAGAGATTGATTTCATCATCAACACCCCGAGCGGCCACGAGTCACGCGGTGATGAAGTGACGATTCGGAGTGGTGCGGTGGCCTGCAAGATCAGCCATTGTACGAACCTCTCGGCCGCGGAAGCGACGGTGAAGGCGATTCGGTCGTTGCAGCAACGCGAGTTGACGGTGAAGCCGCTGCAGGAGTTTCATCCGGCGAAGTAGGTTTGGTCGGGTGACTACGAGGTCGAGGCGCAGGAGACGCTCCCTCCTCAGCCCCAGAAGCCCCCATCGTCGTCCTCATCAACCACCGCGAGGAACTCGTCGAAGAATACGGCCTCTGGGTGCGGCGGAGAGGGATGCCACTTCATGTCGGCCTGCGTTTCTTCATGAGGTCCGCCATGATCGCGGCATCCGCGCCGAAGTCTCGCAGGACGTTGTCATCCGGAATGATGTCGAGACGCAGTTCAAGCTCAACAAAGGTGATCAGGTCGAGCGGCGGAGGTGGAGGGGAGGGAGGTTTGATGTAAATCGGGTGGCTGGGTGCGTAGCGGCGGTGTAGCCGCCGGACGGCGCGGAGCGACCATCCCCTGCCTGATGCGGCTGTCGCCGGTCTTAAACGAGTGCCATTCGGGTTAGGAGGGGGGTGGCTGGGGAGGACTTTTGGGTCGTAAAGACGAGTCTGAACTGTGATGAGTAAGACGAATGAGAACAGACCAGTGACCTTATCATGATGAATACGAAACTCCACACCCTGATGGCAGCCTGCGTTTTGCTGGCTGTGCCTTGCATGGCTCAGAAGAGCCCGAATATTGTGATGATCATGGCGGATGACCTGGGGGGGCGGGACCTGCCGGTCTATGGCAACCGTTTCAACGAGGCGCCCCACATCGACCGACTGGCGAAGCAGGGGATGCTGTTTCACAACGCTTATGCAGCGCCGGTCTGTTCGGCGACGCGGGCGAGCATTCAGTCCGGTCAGTATCCAGCCAGGGTAGGCATTTTTGATTTCATCCCCGGACATTGGCGCCCCTACGAGGAGGTCACCGTTCCGCATCACAAGGTGCAGCATCTTCCGGATGACATCGTGACCCTGGGTGACGTGATGCAGGAAGCGGGTTACAAGACTGGGTATTTCGGGAAGTGGCATCTTGGTCGGAACGCGAAGCGCTTGCCCGATGCCCGCGGCTATGATGCGGCGCACATATATGCGGGAGGAGGATTTTACAAACCGAAGTTCGTGCCTGCTTACAAGGCAGAGAAGGGGCAGCGCTTGAGCGATACGCTCACCGGGATGGGGATTGAGTTCATGAAGGAGAATCAGGAGGAGCCCTTCTTTCTCTTTGTCTCGCACTATGACGTGCACGTGCAGTTGGATGCGGACCGGGACCTGATCGACAAGTATTTGAAGAAGGAAACGGATTCGGACTATTCGTGCAATGCGGTCTATGCCGCGATGATCGAGCACGTCGACAAGAGCGTGGGAGAGATCATGCAGGCGGTGGAGGACTTGGGATTGGCTGATAACACCATTTTCATTTTCTACTCCGACAACGGGGGTGTTGATGACCGTTTTGATCGCAAGCCTTTGCTGGGGGGTGATAGTCAGGATGTTTATCCGAAAGGGCATCCACTGCGTTTTATTGCGACGACCAATGCGCCCTTGAGAGCTGGGAAGGGGACGCTTTACGAAGGAGGTATCCGGGTGCCCTTGATTGTGAAGTGGCCCGGGAAGGTGGCCGCCGGGTCGACGAGTGAAGCGATTGTCTCCAGTGTGGATTTCTTTCCGACCTTTGTAGAATTGGCGCACGAGGAGAGGCCCGAGGGCCAGGTGCTGGACGGATTCTCAATGCTTCCCGCCCTGACCGAGAACAAGTTTGATCCGGAGCGCGAAGTCTTCACCCACTATCCGGTTTACCACCACGAGCAACCGATGTCGGCGCTGCGCAAGGGTGATTGGAAGATCGTGGAGAACCAGGTGTCCGGGGAATTTGATCTCTACAACCTGAAATACGATGTTGGCGAGATGACTGATCTCAAATTCAGCTATCCGGAAAAGACCGAGGAGCTAAAGAAGGCTTTAGGCCAGTGGCAGTCCGAGACCAAGGCCCAGCGACCGGTCGCGAATGCGGAATTTGATGCGAGCAAGAGGTATGAGTGGGGGAAGAATCCCAATCGTAATGTTGCTCCTTGATGAGGTGGATTTGATGATCGCCTGGAATGGGGCGGTCGAGGTGGTGCTCGGAGCCGATTATTTTCAAATCGTTCCGATGGGCCAGGCTGCCTGAATTCGGGGTTGAGGTGGGTTCTATTGGGAATCGGGGCAGTCCGATGTTGCCAAGCAGGCCATTCCTCGTTGAAATCCGGGCATGGCTACGGCGTTTGAATTGGAAGGAAAGGTGAAGGTGATTTTGGAATTGCAGACATTTGCCAGCGGGTTTTCGAAGAGGGAATTCGTGGTGGAGGTGGAGGACGGGAAGTATCCTCAGTCGATCAAGTTCGAGGCTGTGAAGGATAAGGCCTCGCAGTTGGAGAATTTGGCGGTGGGAGATGCGGTCAAAGTGAATTTCGATATTCGCGGCAACGAGTACAACGATCGCTACTATGTGAATCTCAATGCTTGGAAGATTGCGAAGCTGGATGGGAGTTCCTCAGGCGGTGGCGAATCGCAAGCTGCGCCGGCGGCTAATGCCCCGGCAGCGGATGCTCCACCGGCTGGTTCGAATGACAGTTATTTCGATAATCAGCCTGATGCGGACGACGACATCCCGTTTTAGAGCCAGCTCATTCAGTTCCTTGGCATAAGTAATGGGGAAGGCACCGACAGCGAAGGGGGTGCCCGAGGGGAGAACAGAGGTTGGACGAAGGATGAAGAGGTTTGATGGGCGAGTCAGGTTTTCGTGGAGGTGTATTACCACCGCCTCGGTCGTGTTCACGAGGTGAGGGGCGACTACGAGGCCGCGCTGGAAGCGCTTAGCCTGACCGATGGCAAGAATCACCGCCGCGTGGATATCAGGCGGGTGCAGAAGAAGCTGGAAGAGGTCCGCGGGGGGAATGTGGATGCGGTAGCTGATTGACCATCGCTCCAGCGGGGTAAACCCGGTGGTGGCGGGAGAGGGGCGGAGGTGGGATGACCCCTATTTGAACTTGGAGCTCTCTACGAATTCGTACCAGTCCTTCTCGAAGCCTTCGTCGTCCTCGTACCCGTAGGTCATCAGAAGAATCTCTTTGGTGATCTTATCGCCATCGCGGGCCTTCTTGACGAGATTCCGGTAGGATGCGCGGTTTTCATCGGTGCTGACGAGGAAGTAGGTGAGGGCGAAGATGTAGCCGGACTCATTCGGAGAGAGGGTGATGACTTTGGCGTTGCAGACCTTTTCGAGTGATACGCGGATGTCCTTTCTGCAGAGCCTTTTGACCGGGCTGGCCCAGGGATCTTCCGGTCCGAGGACGCCGCCTTTGACGATCTCGGTATCCTTGGCGTTCTTATAGTACTCTGCAAAGTCGAGATAGAGGACGCGGCAGCCGTCGGTGATCTTGTGCTCGATGTAGTAACCCCAGCCGGCGGTCATCCAGAAGGGGAGGCTGCTGGAGCGGGCTCGCCCGGAGAGAAGACTGGAGGCTGAGCTGTGGACGAAGAGCGAGGTTTTGTCCTGCTCACCACCACCACCGGATTCGTTCGGGTCGACCTTGCAGATGACGATGTAGCGGTTGAGCGGGTCCTTGTAGTTCCCGGTCATCATGAGGGAGCGCACTTGGGTATCGCCCCAGCCATAGCGGGCCTTGTCGGTGTTGAGGCATGTTTGATAACCATAGCCGGTGCCGAGGAGGTAGACGGTGTAGCGGAAAGGAGCTTCGTCGCTTCCTTTTTCGCCCCGTGGAGTTCTGAATTCATTTTTCGTGAAGTCATCCTCCATGCCGGGGAGGATTTCCTGGCATTCCTCCCAGACGTCTTCCGCATTTCTCTTGGCAGGATCAGTGCGGGTGTCGTGGGTGCGAATCGTGAAATGGTCGGTCTGTCTTTCCTTCCACTTCATCTCGGGAAAGTGATGATGTTGAGCGAGGCCGGTGCCCATCAGGGCGAGGGTGATGGCGGCGACCAAGGTCCGGTGAACTTTCATAGGTTAAGAATCTATCGGGGAGGCTGGGATCTTGCAATCATTCGTCTGAGAAACGCTGTCCTAGGGGGAGTCGAGAATTTAGGCCTTAGAGGTCAAAAAAACTCAATATGATTAAGGATTTTAAAGAGTTCGCCTTCAAGGGGAACCCCATTGACATGGCAGTGGGCGTCATCATCAAGAAGGTCATGGGTGCGATGAAGAAGAATGGAGCGGTTCACTCTCATGTTGCGAATACAAGTAATCAGACCATGCGCATCGCAAATACCACGCTCGTCGTTTTCCTTTTCCTTTCCCTTTCCCTTTCCCTTTCCCTTTTCATTTTCGCAATAGCATCCGCTCAGAGTGGAGCGTGGACCAAGAAAGAAAACTCGATCAGCGGGACCTGGGAGATCGTGGTGGGCCATGGTGCGCGGTTTGACATGGAGCGGATCACGGACTTTGCGGAGAAGCTGCGGATTCCGGTGGTGACGACGTTGTTTGGAGAGATTGGGCGGACGAAGGGGCTGCTGCACGAGGCGGTGAATGAGAAGATTTTGACCCTCGTGGTGGAGCCGGTGTCGGTGACGGAAACCTTGAAGACACGGGGGGGCAGCGGATTCTCTATGCGGACCCGGAGAAAATAACGGTGGAATAAGATTCGATTCCGAGCATCTTAATGGAAATGGCAACACCGAGTCACAAGAAGGGGAGTGCGATGAGCGGGTTTGTGACCGTGCTCGGAGTCGCGGGAATTTACTTTGCTTTGCAGCTCTGGATTTTGCCGGCAGCCGGGATTCCGACATGAATGAGCGGTGCTTGTGCCGCCCCGGTCGGGGTGAGCGAAGATGCTGATGAGGAGAAGTCGCAGGATGAGGCGGCCGAAGTGCCTTCGGAAGAAGTGTTGACGGTTGAAGAGTGAGTGTGGGGCGGGAGAGAACAAGCGGAGGCTTTTGTGACCCCCCCGGGGTTTGGGAGCTGGCCTGGTGAAGCGGGTTTCCAAGCAGTAGTGTTCGGCATGGCATCGGCTTCAGGATTGGGATCGACTAAAAATCTCATTCCTTGATCGCGCCAATTGGGGTCATCATCCCCGCCTCTCGGTCCTCTTCACTGAGGAGGCTTCAACTGCGGGATTACTCCTCGGGGATCTGAGAATGATCATTTTTGCGCCGACCCACGGCAGGACGTTAAGCAAAAAGAAGGGCATCGGACAAGTGACCGCTTCGTCACATTGGCGACGCATTTACCATGCCGAATACTCCTGGTTAAAAACCCACGCTCCTTTTTGGGCGGGGAAGAGAGGCGGGGTATTGTGGTTGAACTGGGGAAGTTGATTTGAGATGGATCTGGGAGCGCGAAGGCGCAGGAATCATGTGCACGTTGACTTGGTGGAGGGAATCGGCGGAGAGGTTTGAGGTGTTCTTTAGTCGGGATGAGAAAAAGACGCGGAGTCGGGCGGTGGAGCCGCGGAGGTGTGAGGTGGAAGGGGTGCGGTATTTGTCGCCGCAGGATCCGGATGCGGGGGGGACGTGGATGGTGGCCAATGAGCAGGGGGTGGTGGTGTGTTTGTTGAATCGTTGGCATGACCGGATCGATGTGCCGGAGCCGGTGCGGAGTCGGGGTTTATTGGTGGAGGCGATGGCGGGGATGGAGAATGTGCCGGCGGTGGAGGAGCAGCTGCGGAGTGAAGATTTGACCCATGTGCAGCCGCTTACCTTGGTGGTGTTTGATCGCGTGGGAGAGCGTGGTTTTGATTGGAATGGTCGGGAGCTGAAGCAGGTGAAGATGTCGATGCCGATGTGTTCGTCGTCATTTCACTTTGATCAGGTGGAGTTGGCGCGGAAGAACCGGTTTGAGGAGTTGTTTGGGAGGGTGCATTGGGAGGGGCGCGATTTGGAAAAGTTTCATGCGGATACGGAAGGTGGGGCGAGTGCGTATACGATCCGGATGTGTCGGCCTGATGCGCAGACGATGAGTCGGAGCCGGGTGCGGGTGGAGCAGGGGCGGTTGGTGTGGGACTATTGGGAGGAGCAGCCTGATTTCGAGGGGCTGCCGGATGCGCATCGGATTGAATTGAAACGATAATGTGTGATTGACCGGGGGGTGTGTGGCTCTCAGGTTTGAAGGGGTCACGAATGATGTTTTTGGCGGATACTGAGGCTGGGTTTTCGCTCCTTGAGTGGTTGGAAGGCTTCAAGGGCTCTCCATGGCTTTTGATGTTGGCCCTGGCGGTGGCGACGTTCAGCAGTGAGGACCTGGCGTGTATTTTCGGGGGGCTCATGGCGGCGCAGGGATGGTTGACGATTGTGCAGGCGATCGGGGCTTGTGCGGCGGGGATTTGGTTGGGGGATATCGGGCTTTACTGGATTGGTTACTTTGCGGCGAATACGCGGAAGCATTGGAAGTGGATGGATCGGGTGGCGAGTCCGAAGCGGATTGCGAAGGGCCGGCGTTTGTTTGAGGAGCACGGGATGAAGTGGGTCTTTGTTTCGCGCTTTGTGCCGGGAATGCGGTTGCCGTCGTTTGTGGCGGCGGGGGCGGTGGGGTGGTCGTTCAAGAAGTTCGTGATCGCGTTGGCCTTCGGGGCGTGGATGTGGACGCCGATCATTTGTGGGATGGCCTATGTGTCGGGGCAGGTCGTTTTGGAATGGGTGGAGGCGTATCAACGTTGGGCGTGGCCGGTGATTATTGGGTTGGTGATCGCGGTATGGCTGCTGATCAAGGTGGTGGTGCCATCGTTCACGTGGCGGGGGAGGCGTTTGTTGTATTCGCGGTGGACGCGCTTGCGGCGGTGGGAATTTTGGCCGATGTGGGCGGTGTATCCGCCGGTCTTGTGTGTTCTGTTTTGGGAGGGGCTGAAGTCCCGGGCGGCGGTGGTGTTTACGGCCTGCAATCCCTCCATGCCGCACAGTGGGTTTGCGATGGAGTCGAAGGGGGATATTTTGGATGGGATCGATGCGGTGGATGAGGATCGGATTCGCTGTGCGCGGTATCGGCGGATTGGGGAGGGGGCTTTGGAGGCGCGAATGGAGGTGTTGGATGGGTTTGTGGAAGCGGAGGGGTATCCGGTGGTCTTGAAGCCGGATGTGGGGGAGCGTGGGCAGGGGGTGGCGGTGATTCGGGATCGGGAGGAGGCGGCGGGTTGGTTGAGGGGCTTTGGGGGAGAGGCGATGGTGCAGGAGTTTATCGATGGGGTGGAGTTCGGGGTGCAGTGGTGGCGGCGGCCGGATGAGGAAGCGGGGGTGATCGCTTCGATTGTGGGCAAGCACTTGCAGATGGTGGTGGGGGATGGGGAGAGTGATTTGGAGAAGCTGATTCTATCCGATGATCGGGCGGTGTTGATGGGTGATTACTATTTGGAGAAATACGAGGAGCAGCTTGAGGTGGTGCCAGCGGAGGGAGAGGAGTGGGTGTTGGCGGATTTGGGGACCCATTGTCGGGGGGCGGTGTTTACGGATGATCGGGACTTGCTGGGGCCGGAGTTGCAGGATGTTTTTGATCGTCTGGGACGGTCGACTGAGGGGGTTTACTTTGGTCGTTATGACGTGAAGGCGCCGTCGGTGGAGGAGTTTCAGGAGGGGCGGGGGATTGTGATTTTGGAGTTGAATGGGGTGGCTGGGGAACCGGCGCATATTTATCAGGCAGGGTATTCATGGATCTCGGGGATGCGGGATTTGTGTGGGCATTGGAGGCGGGCCTGCGAGATTGGGAGGATGAATCGGGAGTCGGGCGCGGCGGAAGTGACGTCGTTGCTTGGGCTTTGGAAGGTGGTGCGGGAGCATCGGCGGCAGAAGTGGTTTGAGGCGGATGAGCTTTTGAAGGAGGATGGTGGTGAAGAAGAGTGACCAGCTGTTGGACTTGCGGAACTACCTGCCCTGGTTGGAAGGGGAGGGTTGGAGGGCCGCGTTGCGGCGTGGGTTGGAGCGCTTGCTGAAGTTGCCGGAGATTTGGGCGATCGAGGAAGAATTGGAGGAACGTGCGGCGGGAGGTGAGGAATCCTTTGCTGCCTTTCTCGCGGCGGCGGGGGTTGGTTTGGAAGAGGAGGGGGTTTGTGCGCGGATTCCGGAGAGTGGAGGGGTGGTGGTGATTGCGAATCATCCTTTCGGTGGAGCGGATGCGATTGCACTGCCGGCGCTTTGCAAGCGGGTGAGGAAGGACACCATGATTTTGGCAAATGCGGATGTGTGCGGGATCAGGGCGATCAGCCCGTGGATGTATCCGTTGGAGGTGATGGGGGGAGCGGAGAGTGAGCGGAGGAATTTGAAGATATTGCTGGAGGCGATGGCCCACGTGCGGAATAGCGGGTTGTTGGTGATCTTTCCTGCCGGGGCGGTGTCGTGTTGGCAGGCGGATTCGGCGCGAGTGGAGGACCCGCCGTGGCCGGATCACACGGCCCGGATGGTGGGCAAGTTGAAGGTGCCGGTGTTGCCGGTGCGCTTTCATGGGAGGAATCCGGTGTGGTTTCAGATTGTGGCGAAGCTGCATCCGTTTTTGCGGAGCGGGTTTATTCCACGGGTTTTCGTGGAGACGAAGGGCAAAACGGTGCGCTGCTCGGGGGGCGAATTGATTGCGCCGGGGGATTGGCCGGAGGATCTTGGGGAGCGGACGAGATTTTTGCGGAAGGCTGTGGAGAATTTGGCCTGAAACTGGGAAATAACTCCTGTGAACAAGGGGGTGGAGGCCTGTTCTGTAGGAGAATCGAGAGCTTCTTCGGGTCTCGTGCAGTTGCCGGGAATTGAATTGCCGGTTGGGGTCTCTCACTGGCATTATTAGCACATATGGACCGCCTGATTCGCGCTAACCTGCACTACCTGAAGCAGGCCTCAACTCTTCTGGATCGGATTGACGACGCGCGCTTCGCGGAGCCGGCGAAATGTTTCTATGACTCCTCGATCGGCGGTCATCTCCGGCACTGCATCGAGCATTACCAATCGTTTTTGGACGGGTTGGCAGGGGGGAAAGTCGATTACGATGCACGGGAGCGGGATGTGATTATGGAGACGCAGTCGGAGGCGGCCTTGAGCCGGGTGGGTGATGTTTCCGCACGACTGGAGGCTTTGTTGGGGACGGATTTATCGGCGCCGTTGGAGGTGAAGATGGATTGTGGGGGTGATGAGATTCCCTGGCAGGCATCGACAGCGGGTCGGGAGTTGCAGTTTCTGGTGAGTCACACCGTGCATCATTTCGCAATGGTCGGCGGGATTTGCCAATCGATGGGAGTGAATATGGATGAGTGTTTCGGAGTAGCGCCGTCGACCCTTCGTCATTGGTTTAAAGTGGAGGCAGGATAGATCTCGCCAGAAAGGCGGTTGCCATGAGTATTTCCGAATTGGCAGAGATTGCCGCGTCATTGGAGCCCGCCTCGTTGGTGGTGGAGGTGGATCGACTGCGGGCGGCGGAAGGGATTCTTGCGAAGCAGGGGGAGCTGGAGGTATTTTTGGGAACTTCGGAGCAGTTGCCGAATGTATTGCTGGAGATTGGGCGATTGCGGGAGGTCGCTTTTCGGGCAGTGGGTGAGGGGACGGGGAAGGACCGGGATCTCGATCGGTTCGATGAGTATTACCTGCACTTGTTCCTGTGGGATCGTGAGGCGCAGGCGGTGGCCGGAGCGTACCGGGTGGGGTTGACTGATGTTATTTTGCAGGAGCGCGGGCCGCAGGGGTTGTATTGCTCGTCGCTGTTTGCGTTTGAGAAGCCGTTTTTGGATCACTTGACGCCGGGACTGGAGTTGGGGCGGTCGTTTGTGGCGCTGGATTACCAGCGTTCGCTGGGGAGTTTGCTGGGATTGTGGAAAGGACTGGCGACGTATGTGTCGCGGAATCCGCGCTACGGGAAGTTGTTCGGGCCGGTGAGTATCAGCAACGATTACACACAGATTTCGAAGGATTTGATCGTGCGTTTCATGCGCGAGAAGAAGAAGGAGGTCGATTTAGCCTCGTTTGTGAGGCCGAGACATCCTTTTGATGACCCCGGGTTTGGAGATATCAGCCTCAGGCTGGAGAGTATTGAGGAGGTTTCGGCGCGGGTGGCGGATTTGGAGCCTGATGGGAAAGGGGTGCCGATTTTGCTGAAGCAGTATTTGAAGCTGAACGCGACCTTGTTGGAGTTCAACGTGGATCCGAGTTTTGGGAATTGTTTGGATGCGTTGGTGTTGCTCGATTTGGAGCGGACGCCGGACAAGATGCTGGGGCGGTATATGGGGAAGGAAGCGATGAAGAAGTTTCGGGCGGAGACGGGGGTGAGGTGAAGGAGCCGGCAGTCCAAAAGGGGGAGGCGCCGTAACAAAAAAACGCCGCCCGGCGAGGAGTCGCGAGGCGGCGTTTTGGAAATCTTGCACGACCCTGGGACCGTGATTGTTAGGGGGCGACCGGGACAGTCACCTTACTGGAAGCTTACTCGGCTTTCTTTTTGGGCTTCTTGGCCTCGGATTTTTTGACGAGCACGGCGATTTCGGCGCGGGTGAGGGGCTCTTTGCGGTCCTTGTATTTGGCGCGCCATGCTTTCACTTGTTCTTCGGTGACGGGCTCGGCTTTGTTGTCGAAGGATCCGCGGACGTAAGTCATGACGCCGGCTAGTTTTTTGTCATCGAGGGAGGCCTCGAGGGGGAGCATCATCATGAGGAATTCGGCGCCTTCCTTTTTGATGCCTTTCAGGACGACTTGGGCGAAGATCTCAGGATCGCCGATGGCGATTTTTGATCCGACGAGGGAAGGAGCCATGGTCATGGGGCCGGCTTTAATGCCTTTGCCATCGGGGCCGTGGCAGGCCATGCAGAGAGGGAAGGAAGCTTGGCCGTCTTTCATGAGCGCGGCCTTGTCGGGCGCGGCGGTGGCAAGGAGGGAGGTGGCGAGGAAGAGGGTGGTGATCGCTTTCATGATATTGTCTTGGGCCGATATTAACGGCGGCGGGAGTGTCGATCTTTCGACCCGAGTTTCCAGCGAGAAATTCAGAAGGTTTCCTCTTTATTTGGCGGGTGGTGGAGATGCCGGGGTGTTGGGAACAGGAGGGAGAGAGGAGAATTGACCACTGAATTCGTTGATTTCACTGATTGGGAGGGTGATTTTGGGGGGAGTGGGATGGTTTTCGGGCTCTTATGACAAATGCGGCGGTGGCGGTGGCGGCGAGGGTTGGTAGCAGCGAGCCGCGGATGGCAAGAACGGGGATGATCATGGCTAGGGTCCAGATGACGCGGTGGGCGGTTAGCCCCAGTGGGTTGCCGCTATCGAAGAGTTTTCAGAAGATCGGAAACAGACCCCAGAGAAGAAAGGAGGCGCTGGCGGAGAGGGGGCCTTTACTGGAGTTTTTCAAGGCCATGTGGAGTGGAGGTTCTCGCTAGAGGACCTGGCGGAGGAAGGGGGCGGTGCGGGAGGCTTTGGATTTGGCGACGTGTTCGGGGGTGCCGTGGGCGACGATGGTGCCGCCGTCGGCGCCGGCTTCGGGGCCGATGTCGATGAGGTAGTCTGCTTCGGCCATGATGCCGGTGTGGTGTTCGATGACGACGACGGTGTGGCCTTCGTCGACGAGGCGGTGGAGGACGTCGATGAGCTTCTTCACGTCTTCGAGGTGGAGGCCGATGGAGGGTTCTTCGATGAGGTAGAGGTTTTTCGGGGCAAGCTTGGGGGCGTTGATCTGTTGTTTGATGGAGCGGCCTTTGGTGAGTTCGGTGACGAGTTTGAGCCGTTGGGCTTCGCCGCCGGAGAGGGTGGGGGAGGCTTGGCCGAGTTGGAGGTAGCCGAGGCCGGTGTCGGCGAGGAGTTGGAGGGGTCGCTGGAGGCGGGGGTGGGATTCGAAGAAGGTGGCCGCTTCGTCGATGGACATTTCGAGGACGTCGCCGATGGATTTGTGATTGTAGCGGACTTCGAGGGTAGCGGGGTTGTAGCGTTTGCCTTTGCAGGCTTCGCAGTGGGTCCAGGTGGAGGGGAGGAAGTCCATCTCCAGCTTGATGCGTCCGTTGCCGCGGCATTCGGGGCAGCGGCCGGGTTCGTTGTTGAAGGAAAATCGGGAGGCATTGAATCCGCGGAGGCGGGCTTCGGGGAGTTGGGCGAAGAGCTTGCGGATTTCGTCGAAAAGTTTGACGTAGGTGGCCGGGCAGGAACGGGAGGTTTTGCCGATGGGGGATTGGTCGACTTCGAAGACGGACTTGAGTTGTTTGAATCCGGCAGCGGACTTGAAGGGTTTTTCGGTGGGGGCTTTCGTCTTGCGGAGGGAAGCGGCGGCGACAGAGAGGCAGCCGCGCATGAGGGAGGACTTGCCGCAGCCGGAGATGCCGGTGAGGACAGTGAGGCGGCCGACAGGGAAGGCGGCGTTGACGTTTTTTAGGTTGTTGGCGTGGCAGCCTTTGAGTTTGAGCCAGCCTTTGGTGGCGGAGAGTTTGGGGAGAGGGCGTCGTTCGCCGCGGATGGGGTGGACGATGGGGTGTTTGAGGGCGTGGCCGGTGACGGAGGCTTTGTTCTTCTTGATTTGGGCGAGAGTGCCGGAGGCGATGACTTCTCCACCGAAGCGCCCGGCGGCGGGGCCGAGGTCGATGATGTGTCCGGCGCGGGACATGGTGTCGTCATCGTGTTCGACGACGAGGAGGGAATTGCCCTTCTTGCGGAGGGCATCGAGGGTATCGAGGAGTTTCTCGTTGTCGCGGGGGTGGAGTCCGATGGTGGGTTCGTCGAGGACGTAGAGGACGCCGCGGAGGTTGGAGCCTAGTTGGGCGGCGAGGCGAATGCGTTGGGCTTCGCCGCCAGAGAGGGTTTTTGCGGAGCGGTCTAGTTGGAGATAACTGAGGCCGACCTCGGCGAGGAAGCGGAGGCGCTGGGTGATTTCGGGGAGGATGTCTCGGGCGATGGCGGCGTCGCGACCGGTAAATTTGATGGACTCGATGAGGGTGGCGGCGTCGGTGACGGGGAGTTGGGAGATGGAGTGGATGGAGATGGGTTTGCGAGATGCGGGGAGAGGGAGCTTGGCGGCTTTGCCGCGGGGTTTAGAGGCGACCGGGACGGTCACGCCACTTGGGAGGAGGACGGCGCGGGCGACTTCGTTGAGGCGGGAGCCTTCGCAGTCGGGGCAGGCGATGAGTTGGTCATCGTTGGTGCGGTCGAGTTTGCGGTCGTGATCGAGTTCGGCTTCGGCCTCGGAGTTGAATCCATCGGATTTGTTTTTGGCCTTTCGTTTGGATGCGGTGACCTGTCCGTAGCCGCGGCAGGTTTTGCACCAGCCGCGGGGGGAGTTGAAGGAGAAGTGAGAGGGGTCGAGGGGTTCGAAGGAGCGGCCGGTGACGGGGCTGACGCGGGCGGTGGAGAAGACGTGGATCTTATTCTTGTGATCGAGGATGCGGAGGGTGCCTTTGCCGATGCGGATGGCGTCGGTGATGGCGTCGCGGAGCGGTTGGAGGCCGCGGCCGGGTTTCTCGAAGTGGCGGATTTCGACGTCCACGTCGTGCTCCTTGAATCGCTCGAGGCGTTGGAAGCCTTCGACGTCTTTCCACTGCATGTCGACGAGGAGGCGGGAGTAGCCGTGGCGGCCGGCCCAATCGGCGACTTCGGTGTGGAAGCCTTTGCGGCCGCGGATGATGGGGGAGAGGATGGAGACGGGGCCTTTGGCGAGGTGTTGGCGGATTGTTTTGGCGATGGCCTCCTCGGTTTGCGGGACGACGGGGACGCCGGACTCAGGGCAGTGCTGGACGCCGAGTTTGGCGAAGAGGAGGCGGAGGAAGTGGTAGATCTCGGTGACCGTGGCGACGGTGGACTTGCCCCCGCCGCGGGAGATGCGTTGTTCGATGGCGACAGTGGGAGGGAGACCGCTGATGCGGTCGATGTCGGGCTTTTCCATCTGCTCGGCGAACTGCCGGGCGTAGGGGGACATGGAGTCGAGGAAGCGGCGTTGGCCTTCGGCGAAGATGATGTCGAAGGCGAGGGTGGATTTGCCGGAGCCACTGAGGCCGGTGACGACGACGAACTCGTCGCGCGGGATCTCGAGATCGATGTTCTTGAGGTTGTGCTCTCGGGCTCCGGAGATGGTGATGGAGTTATTGTTGAGGCCGTAGGGTTGGGAATCTTCCGCTGCGCGCAGGCCGCCACAGCCACGGTTGGCTGCGTCGCGGTTGAGGAGGGGGGCGAGGAAGCGGGCGGTTTCGGTGTCGGTGGTGGAGACTTCCTCGGGGGTGCCGGTGGCGACGAGTTTTCCGCCATTCGCGCCAGGGCCGGGACCAATGTCGAGGAGTTGGTCGGCGGATTTGATGACGTCGAGGTTGTGCTCGATGACGAGGAGAGAGTGGCCGGAGTCGACGAGTTTCTGGAAGACGGCGAGGAGTTTTTCAATGTCGCCGAAATGGAGGCCCGTGGTGGGCTCGTCTAGAATCAGCAGGGCTGATTCGTTATCAGTTATTGAGTTATCAGTTGTCGGGGTCTTGCCGCGCTGGGGCGCGTGTTTCCTTTTGGAGTTTGTCTCGATGAGAATGGTGCAGAGTTTGAGGCGTTGGGCTTCGCCGCCGGAGAGGGTGTTGAGGGGTTGGCCGAGGCGGAGGTAGTCGAGGCCGAGGTCGGCGAGGGGGCGGAGGGTGTTGAGAATTTTTGTTTTCTGGGCGGCTTCCTTGGTCGCGGCGCGGGTGACGGTGGCGGCGGAGCCGGGAGTGAAGAACTCGATCGCTTCGGAGACGGTGAGGTTGAGGATGTCGGAGATGGTTTTTCCTTGGTAGGTGAACTCGAGAGCGGCGCTGGTGTAGCGGGAGCCGTTGCACTCGGGGCAGGTGAGGTAGAGGTCGGAGAGGAATTGCATCTCGACCTTTTCGAAGCCGTTGCCCCAGCATCGTTCGCAGCGTCCGGCGCCAGAGTTGAAGGAAAAGTATCCGGGGGTGAGTCCGGCGAGGGCGCCGTCGGGGCTGGTGGCAAAGAGTTTGCGGATCAGTTCGAAGGAACCGAGATAGACGACGGGGGTCGAGCGGGGGGTGCGGGAGAGGGGGGATTGGTCGACGATGCGGACCGATTGGATGGGGAATTTTTTGGGGAGTTTGAGGGATTTGACCGGGGCGGGATCGTCTTCGGACTGGAGGCCGAACTGTCGGGCGATGTTTTGGTAAACGATGTCGTGGACGAAGGTGGATTTGCCGGATCCGGAGACGCCGGTGACGCAGCAGAAGACGCCGAGGGGGACATCGGCGTCGAGTTTGTGGATGTTGTGGCGGGTGGCGCCGCGGATTTTGATGAAGGAGGTGGGTTTGCGGCGGGTCTTGGGGATGGCGATGGAGCGGGTGCCGGTGAGGAAGGCGGTGGTGATGGAGGGGGAGGCGGGCTTGGCGGCCTTGGGGCCGCGGGGTTTGGTCAAGACCGGGACGGTCTCGCCACGGGGAGGTGGGCCTTGGTAGACGATGTTGCCGCCGTGTTCGCCGGAGCCGGGGCCGATGTCGAGGAGGTGGTCGGCGGCTCGCATGACGGTTTCTTCGTGTTCGACGACGAGGAGGGTGTTTCCGCGGTCGCGGAGGCCGTGCATGATGCCGACGAGGGCGTCGATGTCGCGGGGGTGAAGGCCGACGGTGGGTTCGTCGAGGACGAAGAGGGTGTTGGTGAGGGAGGCGCCGAGACAGGTGGTGAGATTGACGCGTTCCACTTCGCCGCCGGAGAGGGAGCGGGTGGGGCGGTCGAGGGTGAGGTAGCCGAGGCCGACTTGTTGGAGGTAGTGGAGTCGGGAGGTGATTTCGGAGAGGATGAGTCGGGAGGTTTTGTCGAAGTGATCGTGGGAGGCCTCGAATTCGTCGAACCACTTGGAGAGGTCGATGATGGGGAGTTGCCAGAGGGAGGGGAGGGTGTGGCCGTTGATTTGGAAGACGAGGGCGGCTGGTTGGAGCCGGGCGCCACGGCATTTCGAGCACTTCGTGTAGGAGCGGTAGCGGCTGAGGAAGATGCGGACGTGCATCTTGTAGGCCTTGCCTTCCATCCAGTCGAAGAAGCCCTTTACACCATACCACTCGTCGTTGCGCCAGGCGTCTTCGGAGTCGTCGCGTTCGCCGTAGAGGACCCATTCCTGGTCGGTTTCGGTCAGTTCGTGGAAGGGGATGTTGCTGTCGAGGCCGCGGTTGCGGGCTTGGCGGAGGAGATCGCGTTGGCATTCCTCGCCGCGTTCGCCCTGAAATGGTTTCACGCAGCCCTCGGCGAGGGAGAGGGAGCTGTCGGGGACGGCTTTGGTGAGATCGATGCCGACGACGCGGCCGAACCCTCGGCAGGTGGGGCAGGCGCCGAGGGGGTTGTTGAAGGTGAAGAGGGCGGGGGTGGGTGGGCGACAGGTAAATCCGGTTTTGGGGTTGCTCCAGGTGGTGGTGAAGGTTTTCAGTTTGTCAGTTTTCAGTTGGGAGCTCTGGGCACTGATGGTGACGTTGCCTTTGCCGAGTTCGAGGGCACGTTCGAGGGATTCGAGGAGGCGGGCTCGAGAGTCGGGAGCGAGGCGGATGCGATCCTGGATGACGTGGACTTGGGAGGGGAGGAGGAGAACGTTGTTGGGGGCATCCGGATCGTCGGTGCGGATGATGTCTCCGTTGAGGTAGAGTCGGAGGTAGCCCTGTTGTTGGAGGAAGGCGAAGAAGTCGGGGAGGTCGACTTCTTCGGGGACCGGGACGGGGAAGAGGACGAGGACTTGTTCCCCGGCAAGGTTGGCGAAGCACCAATCGGTGATGGTGTCGGTCGTGTCGGGACGGATGCGTTCGCCGCTGTGTGGGTCGATGGCGTCGGCGTGACGGGCGTAGAGGAGTTTGAGGTAGTCGTTGATCTCGGTGATCGTGCCGACGGTCGAGCGAGTGGTACGGACGTTATTTTTTTGCTCGATGGCGATGGCGGGCGGGATGCCATCGATGCGGTCGACCGCGGGTTTGTCCATGCGGTCGAAGAACTGCCGGACGTAGGGGGAGAATGTTTCGACGTAGCGTCGTTGTCCCTCGGCGTAGAGAGTTTGGAAGGCGAGGGAGGATTTGCCGGAGCCGGAGGGGCCGGTGACGACGGTGAGTTTCCCGAGGGGGATGTCCAGAGAGATGTTCTGGAGGTTGTTTTGTCGGGCGCCGATGACGCGGATGACTTGGGCGTCGGGGGGGGACTTCTTCTTGGGCGGCACGCGGGAGAGCTTACGCGGGAGGGGGCGTAGGTCTAATGGAAAGAGCGGAAGAGC
>JAPKDA010000106.1 GCA_028822695.1 Akkermansiaceae bacterium | reverse complement strand
GGCAATCAAACCTTACGCCCCGTCAATCTGTCATAGATATCGTGATAACCATGAAGATCCGTCAGGCGCAGATCCAGGCCCTTGTGCCTTACGCTCAAGGCTTCATGATCCAGTCCCATCAATTTTAGAATGGTGGAATGAAAGTCGTGGACGTGGACCTTGTCTTCCACTGCGCGGAAGCCTATTTCATCGGTGGCGCCAATGACCTGCCCGCCCTGGACGCCGCCTCCAGCCATCCAGCCGCAAAAACCATACGGATTGTGATCGCGACCACTGCTTTTCTCAGTCGTCGGCGTGCGGCCGAATTCGCCACACCAGATAACGAGTGTGTCTTCCAGCATTCCGCGAGCTTTCAAATCCGCCAACAAGGCAGCGCAGCCCTGATCAACATTGCGCAGCAATTTCTTGTGGCGACTATTATTATGATGGTGGG
Organism: Akkermansiaceae bacterium; assembly: GCA_028822695.1. Taxonomy (GTDB): domain Bacteria; phylum Verrucomicrobiota; class Verrucomicrobiia; order Verrucomicrobiales; family Akkermansiaceae; genus JAPKDA01. The sequence goes on along the minus strand of JAPKDA010000106.1, from coordinate 7,714 downwards.
TATCCCACTCGTCCCCCGATGAGCATCCGTTATATATCTGAACCATGCGAACGCCTCGTTCTACCAGGCGGCGCGCCATCAGGCACTGTCGCGAAAAGACGTTTTTACCGTAGAGTTCGAGGGTCGCTTTGGATTCGTTCGCGATATCCAATGCTTCGGGCGCCGCCATCTGCATTCGGAAGGCCAGCTCATAGCTCTTGATCCGCGCTTCAAGTTCAGGATGGGTTCCCGAATCCAATTGCCTGATATAGTTCAGCATCTTGAGCTGCTTTTCACTTTCCATCGATTGCTCGAGATTGGGAATCGGCGGTCCTGAAGCACTGAGCTTGGTTCCCTGATGGGTAGCCGGCAGAAAGCCATTGCCCCACACACCACTACCCGCCTTCATCGCGCCATCGGTCATGACAACGAAGCCGGGCAGATTGTTGGCCTCGGATCCCAGTCCATAAGACAGCCAGCTCCCCATGGAAGGACGACCGCCTTTGTTGTGACCGGAATTCATGAACCATAGGGCCGGATTGTGATTGAAGTCCTTGTGATACAGGCTGCGGATCACGGCGATGTCATCAGCGTGTCTTTGCATGTATTTGAAACCATCGCTGATTTCCATGCCGGATTGGCCGCAGCGTGAGAAAGTGAAATCGCTGCCCAGAAGTTTCTGCTTTTTGACATCGGTAAACGAAGTCTGAATGTCATGAAACGAAGCCGGGGCTTTCTTCCCGTGTAAATCATTCAACAGCGGCTTGGGGTCAAAGGTATCCATCTGGCTTGGGCCGCCATGCATGAACAGCCAGATCACGTTCTTTGCCTTGGCGGGAAAATGAGACGGAATCGCGCTGGCTTGAGCCGTGGATTCCGCCATCAGGCTGTGCAAGGCCAACATGCCGCAGCCCAGGCCTGAGCGCTTCAGCATTTCCCGTCTATTGATGAAGGATTCCATAGGCAAACTATTTGATGTAGATAAATTCATTGCTGTTGAACAGGGCGTGGCACCAGGTCTTAAAGTCGTCATCACTGAGAAATTGCAGCGTTAACTGTTTCTCCATCTCCGTTACCGGCCGGCCGTATGCCAGCATCCAGGCTCGCGCGATCATCTTTTCCCGATCGTCGCCGCATTCCTGGATCAGGCGTTCGTGAAAAGCCGCAGACAGGTTTCCTGGGATTTCATTATTCATCATCATGAGCGCTTGTGGCGAAACGATCGTCTCTTCCCGCTTGCCGCAACTGGAGGGTGAATTCGCGCCATTGAATGCATCAAAGAACGGAAAGTGCAGGGATCGTTTGATTGCAACATAGATTCCCCGGCGCATCCAATCGCTGGCGTTCTTTTCTTCCACCCAAATGGCATTGCGCCTCGACTTCACCAAGTCCATGTCGATTGGCGGAAATACGGCCGGTCCATACATCGTTAGGTTCAGCTTGCCGGAAACCGCCAGCATGTTGTCCCAGATGGTTTCCGCCTGCATTCTTTTAGTGGGAAACCTGTCAAGAACGCCCGCTACTTCCGGTTCATGATGGGAACTGCTCATCCTGTATGAGGAAGAACTCATGATATGAACGTGAAGCTTCTTCAGGCTCCAATCGTTCTCGATGAGATAGCTTGCGAGATAGTCCAGTAGCTCGGGATGGGACGGTTCCGCTCCTTGAGTTCCAAAATCGTTGGGAGTGGAAACCAGCGCTTCTCCGAAATGCCATTGCCAGACGCGATTGGCAATGACCCTGGCAGTTAGTGTGTTGTCGTCAGAGACGATCCAATTCGCCAGGAGAAGCCGCCTTTGGGTGTAGTCGGCAGTCTTACTCTGTATTGTGCTCGAAAAGTAGTGGGGCAACCTGGGCCCAACCTTTTCAACAGGTGACTCGAATTCTCCGCGATGGAAGAAGGTGGCATTCTCTTCGCTCGGTTTGTGATCCAGCAAATAGTCTTTGATGGAAATTTTCATGTCTTTCGATTCGCTGACTGTCAAACCGATGTATTTGGGGTCGGCCGGCATTTCCTTGAAAAAGGAAGAGGCGAAAAAGGACTGAAAGGCAAAGTAGTCGCGTTGGGAGATCGGATCGTACTTGTGGTTGTGACAACGTGCACAGCCAATAGAGAGGCCGAGGAACGCTTCGCCTGTCACATCCGCAGCGTCTGTCAGTCGATCGTACTCAAACTGTTTGGGCCGTTTAATCCCATTGGCTGAAACGGGATAAATGGCGCCGATGGTATAAAAGCCTGTCGCAAAACGTCGAATCGCTGTCGGCTTGTCTTCTGGATAGAGAACGTCTCCCGCAATCTGTTCACGAATGAATGTGTTGAAGGGCTTGTCACTATTCATCGACTGAATAACGTAATCGCGGTATCGAGCCGCGTGAGGGAAGAAGTAATCGCGGCCATACCCAGAGCTGTCCGCGTACCTGGCGACATCTAGCCAATGCCGTCCATAACGTTCGCCGTAGTGGGGAGAATCCAGAAGCTCATCGATCAGCTTGGGCCATTCAGGCTTGCTGACGAACCCGGTGATGGCATCCGGACGAGGAGGCAGACCTAGCAGATCAAAATTTGCGCGGCGAAAGAGCGTATACGAATCTGCCGGCGTCGCGGGTTTGCGTCCGGCTTTCTCCATTTGCTTCAGCACGAACAGGTCAATGGGGTTGGTCACCCAGGATTCATGTTTTACCTCGGGCAACGCCGGCTGCCGAATGGGCTGAAACGCCCAGTGAGAATCCGCGGCATCAAGAGTTCTTTTTGTTAAGCCTTCGTTCAGAGACTTGTCATACGGTGCTCCGTGGTCGATCCATTGACCAATCAGACGAATCGCTTCGTCCGGGAGTTTCTCAGCTTTCAACGGCATCTCTGGCTCGGCAACATGGTTAATCACCTGCATTAAATGACTGTCTTCTGCGGTCCCGGCAACGTGATCGCTCTCAAACAGAGCTTCCCGAGTCGAGAGATCGAAGTCGCCTTTGACCTTATCGCCCCCATGGCACTGCAGGCAGTGGGTCGTCAGGAGTTCACGCACTTGCTGTTTGAACAGCAACATTCCAGGGCCGGCAGGTGTTTCGGCTGCTCGCGATGCGCCGATCGAAAATAATAGCAAAGTGCTCAGAAAAATTAACGCGGGTCTCATTTTGAATTGCTTCTGAATATTCGATTTGTCATTGCCTTGGCCGGTTTGAGTCTGGCGTAGTGCGGTATTTTGACGGTGTGCGAGCTGCCGTCGAGGATCAGCGCGGTGCCGATTTTGCCGTCAACGTATTCAGCCGCCGCAGCCGCTCCACACAAAAAAGTCACAAAAATATAGATAAGTATTTTCATGCGATTACATCGTGGACCACATGCCCATGCACATCGGTCAGGCGGTAGTCGCGGCCGCTGTAGCGGTAGGTGAGCTTCTCGTGGTCGAGTCCCATGAGGTGAAGCACGGTCGCATGTAAATCGTGCACGTGCACGCGATTCTCCACCGCGGAGCATCCGAACTCATCGGTGGCGCCGTAGCTGAAGCCGGGTTTGACCCCGCCGCCGGCCATGAACATGGTGTAGCCGTAGTGGTCGTGGTCGCGGCCTTTGGCACCTTCGCTGGTCGGAGCGCGACCGAATTCGCCGCCCCAGAGAATCAGGGTATCTTCGAGCAACCCGCGATTTTTGAGATCCTTGATCAGGGCGGCAATCCCCTGATCGCAGGCGCGGGCGAGCTCGGCGTGTCCGTCGACGATGTTCCCGTGCCCGGTGTCCCAGGCGATGTCGTAACCGCTGATCGAATGCGACAACTGAACCACGCGTACGCCTTTCTCGATGAGACGACGCGCGATCAGGCAGCCCTTGGCAAATTCAGTATCACCGTAGAGCTTGCGCGTGGCCTCGCTCTCCTTGCTGACATCGAAAACATCCGGCACCGAGAATTGCATTTGAAACGCCATCTCCATGGCTTGAATGCCGGCTTCGAGTTGCTGGTCCTGCTCCAGGCGTTCGAGGTGAAGCTGGTTGATTTGAGTCAGCAGCTCCGCCTGCTTGCGTTGTTCGGCACGGGACAAGGACGTGTTTTTCAGATCCCGCATGATCGCGTCAGGCTTCATCTTCTCGATGTTGACGTAGGTCCCGGCATGCGCTCCGGGCAAAAATGCGTTGCCCCAGTTGGCGAGGGTTCCCCGCGGTTTCGCACGCGGAGACATGGCGACGAATCCGGGGAGATCATCGCACTCGGCGCCGAGCCCATAGGTAAGCCAGGCACCCATGCTCGGACGGTTCGGTTGCAGGGCACCGACGTTGGTCATGAGGATCCCGCCCGCATGCTCGGGAATGTCGGTGTGCATGGAGTGGACGAAACAGATGTCGTCCACGCACTGCGCGGTCTCGGGGAAGATGTTGCTCACCATTTTGCCGCACTGACCGTAGCGGTTGAATTCAAAGGGTGAGGGCATGAGGCCCATCTTGGTGTTGCGGAGCGTCTTGCGATTGACGATCGATGGGCGTTCGCCGGCGTGTTTCTTGAGCAGGGGTTTGTAATCGAAGGTGTCGACCTGCGAGGGACCGCCGGGCATGAAGAGCTGGATGATCCGTTTGGCCTTGGGGGCGAAGTGCGGTTGCTTCGGGGCCAGCGGGTTGGCGGAGCTGGCCGCGGCGACCGGATGATTGAACATACTGGCGAGGCCGATGGATCCGATGCCGGCGCCCATGCGGTGGAGGGCTTCGCGGCGAGAGAGGGCGGTGGCGCGGCGGTAGGCGAGTTCGTGTTCGAGGAATTTCATTTTATCGTGCTCGGTTGGCTTGATTGTAGCATGGAACTTGCTCCGTGATACAGTTACTGGATTTGCATAAATTCATGGGCGCTCAATAAGACCTGTGCGTATGCGGGCCATTGTTTGTCGGGAGCTTCACCTAAAAATGCCAGGCCGGCGGAGAGCTCGGCGGGTTCGACTACCCGGGCGTACAATCGTTCATAGGCGCTACGCACCCGTTGCTCGTTGTTCTCCAACTTGCTCAATTGGGCGGCCAAGGCCTTGGCGCGAGCCTGCATAAAGGGGCTGTTCATCATAAACAGGTATTGCTGGGGCACGGTGCTCACCGAACGCTGGGGACTGGTGGCCCGCGGATCTGGAAAATCGAACAGCCTCAAAAAATCATCCGACTGAAAACGATCCCCGTTGCGGCTAATGCTCGCATAAAGCGTACGGCGGGTGGAGCCAAGGATTTCTTTGGCGGGCGCTCCACCGAGAGTCTCGTCCAGTTCGCCGGTCACGCCGAGCAAGTTGTCCCTCCAGGATTCGACGTCGAGCTTCCGTGGATTCATACGCCAGATGGAACGATTGTCGCCGTCGCGGTTAAACTTTTCCTGGTCGAACGCGCTGCTCATTTGCCAGGTGGCGGAAAGCATAATCTCACGGTGAAGCTTTTTCATCGACCAACCGTGTTCGATGAAACGCGCCGCGAGGTAATCGAGCAGCTTAGGCAGATCCGGCTTTTCACCAAGTGAGCCAAAATTACTTGGCGTTCGAACGAGGGCTGCACCGAAGTGACCCTGCCAGATACGGTTCACCATGACCCGGGAGGTCAATGGATTCGCGGGGTCAATCACGGCCTGCGCCAACTCCATACGCCCGCTGCCTTTTTTGAACACGGGCGCCTCCTCCCCGGCGATGATCTGCAGGAAGCGACGCGGGGCCAATTCGCCTTTCTTTCGCAGGTCGCCGCGCAGAGCCACATGCATGTCGCCGCTGCCGGATTCCCCGATGCCATGGGCTTCAGCAAACCTGGCCGGAGCATTCTTTTTCAACGCTTCGCGCTCAGCCTTCATACGATCCCATTCCGCCCGGCCCGAATCGGCGAGGATTCGGTCGAGATTCACGGGATAAATGTGCTGTCGAAGTTCCTTGAGCAGCGCCTCGCCCTGCTTCTCCGGCTTGGGCCGTCCCTTTTTCAAGTCGCCGTTTGCCCGCGCTTCCCGCCAGACCTTTTCTTTTTCCTCCAGCGGGTTGAGGATACCCTCGATGCGCGTCTTAAACGCGCGGGCGGATTCTACGATTTGCGCTTCGGTCGCCTTAGTTTTATCCGCGGCAGGTTTCAGGTCATACCAGATATCCAATTCCTTGAATTTGCCTTTGAACCGGGCGTCACGCAATTTTTGATCCCAGCGTTTCATGTACTCGGTGTCGCATTTATGTTGCGAGGCGTATGCGGCGAGATCCTTCTGGCCTTCGGGCTGGAGGCGTTGACGATAAAAGCGGAACAGCGTCACCAGGTGGTCTTCGACCTGACGCATGCCTTCGCGCATGGCCACTTCTTTGCGGTGGTTCTCCCACTCCTTGACCGCCTGATCCTTGGTCTTGATCTCCGCCTGCGCTTGGTTATACGCCTCAACTTCCGCCTTGCTCACCAGAGGATGCACTCGCAGCTTGGAATTATTAAAGATGCCGGCGATGGCGTAATAATCTTTGGCAGTGATCGGGTCGAACTTGTGATCATGACAGCGCGCGCAGGCAACGGTTAAGCCGAGGAAGGCGCGAGAAAAGGTATCGACCCGGTCGGAAAGCGTTTCCGCCCGGGCCTGAGCGGTGGCTTCGGCATCGCCGCCATCGCCTTTATAAGTGGGGCCGACGGCAAAGAATCCTGTGCCCACCGGATCGGCTTTCTCTTCCAGGAGATCCCCCGCAATCTGTGCGGTGACAAATTCGTTGTACGGCAGGTCGGCGTTTAGTGCCTGGACCACCCAATCGCGAAAGCGCCAGGCGTTGGGTAAAGCGGCACCGTCACCGAAGCCTCCGAATCCATCGCTGTAACGGGCAACGTCGAGCCAATATCGGCCCCAGCGTTCGCCGTAATGGGGCGACGCGAGCAACTCGTCGATGACGCGGGCAAAAGCATCCGCACGATCGTCCTGCAGAAACGACTGTACCTGATCCGTCGACGGCGTAAGACCGATCAGATCGAGATACGCTCGACGAATAAGGTGGCGTTTGGTCGCCGGGGCATTCGGTTTAATTCCCCGGGCTTCGAGACCCGCGAGTACGTAATGATCAATCGCGCCCTTGGGCCAGGAAGGGTCTTTCACCTTGGGTGCTGCGGATTTGCTCACCGGCCTGAACGCCCAATGCGATGTTCGAAACTTTTCCCAGTCGTAGGGCTCTTCGTCTTCACTCGCGGCGACGGCCTCAGGATCAAAGTCCGGCCAAGGTGCGCCCATGGCCACCCATTCGGTCAAGGTCGCGATATCGTCAGCAGAGAGCTTTTGCTTGGGCGGCATTTCCAATTCGTTGTCCGTATACCGAATGCCTTTGACGAGAAGGCTATCATCGGGTTTTGCGGGAACAATCGCGGGACCGCTATCGCCACCTTTGAGCATACCGGCGAGGCTGTCCAGGTAAAGGCCGCCTTTGAGTTTGCCCTTTTTCTTCGCCTCCTGACTGTGACAACGGAAACATTGCTCGGCGAGAACGGGCCGAACGTTGTTTTCAAAGAAGGCGGCCTGCTCCGGCGTTACCGCCACCGGTTCCACGGCCCGTCCTGCAATCGCCAGGGTCAAGCCGATCACCAAAGTTGCGAGAAATACCGCCATGCGTTTCATAATTTTAGATTCCAAGAATGTTATCGCTTAATCACGGCCGCCTTGATCAGTTCACGGCCTTGGATGGTTTCTTTACTTCAGGGTCAGGAGGTAGGCCATTATGTCGGCCAACTCTTGCGGCTTCAACAACACTCCCATCGGCGGCATCGGGGATACCTTCCCCACGTAACCCT
>JAPKDA010000222.1 GCA_028822695.1 Akkermansiaceae bacterium | reverse complement strand
TGATTTGAAGATAGCAAACCGGGGAGTTGGTTAAAAGCATTGCCCTCGGCGGGGCGAAGATTCGCATCCTATGGACATTTTGAACCCCCCATTAGCCGCCAATCGATACCGATTATTGGCCGGACTACGAACTTCTCCCGACAACCGATCACTCCCCCCTCCCCGGAGCACTGCGACCAGACTTTTTCGACGCCTCCAATAAGCCTTTGAGCTCAGCGACGATCTCGGGGTATTTCGAGTAGAGATTACTCGTCTCGCCGGGATCATCGGCCAAATTGTAGAGTTGCCCCGGGGAGTCCGGGTCATTGTCCGCAATCGCGTACTGCTTCATTCCCCACTCGCCGCCTCCGGAGTAGTTGTTGCCTCCCGATCCCTTGTGATCGAGATACTTCCAATCCCCACGCCGCACCGACATCGCCAGCGACATGGTCTGTTGCAAGGTGTAAGGGCGCACCGGCTTCTCCCCCTGCTCCCCTTTGAGGACGGGCAGGATGTCGTAGCTGTCCTCGGCGGCATCGTTCGGCAGCTTTGCCCCAGCGATCGTCGCGCAGGTGGCAAACACGTCGGTGAGGCTGGTGATCTCGCCGCTGGTGGAGCCTGCCTTCACCGTCCCCGGCCAACGCACGATGAAGGGCGTGCGATGCCCGCCCTCCCACTGGTCGCGCTTCACGCCCCTCCAGGGTCGCGCGCCATCGTGCTTGTGATCGCGCCGCATGGCGTTCACGGTCGGCACCTCGGGGCCGTTGTCGGAAGCGAACATGACGATGGTATTATCCGCCACGCCAATCTCCTCGAGCGTCTTCATCAGCTCACCGACGATCCAATCCATCTCGTAAATGAAGTCGCCGTGCGGCCCCGATTTGGTCTTGCCCTTGAACTGGTCCGCCGGGAACGAGGGCAGGTGCACCGCCTGCATGGAGTGAAACAGGAAAAATGGCTGATCGGGCTTCTCCTTCACGTGCGCCTTCAAGAACCCTTGGCTCTTCTCGAGGAACACCAAGTCCACCTCTTCGACGTCGTAGTTCGGAGCGATCATCCCGGCACGGTTGTCGCGCGAATAAGGATGCTTTGGCAGCGGCGCTTTGTCGATGACCTGCGTCGGCGGCACGGGGATGCGGTCGCCGTCGATGTAGGCGTAGAGCCAGTCGGTGGTCGGACAGCACACCGTGCCGTAGAACCGATCAAAACCGCGGTGGATAGGGGCATCGGGGATCGCTCGTGAAAAATCGACCATCTTCACCCCTTTGTTGCCGCCCTGGGTAACGCGCTTGCCTTCCTTGTTCATGAAACTCATACCGATGTGCCACTTGCCGAACAGCGCGGTCGCGTAGCCCTGCTTCTTCAACATCCCAGGCAAGGTCAGCCGCTCCTCCTCGATCATGCATGGACCGCCGACCCCGGAAAATACACCGCGAAAACCGGTGCGGAACGCCATGCGGCCAGTCATCAGACTGTAGCGCGTCGGCGTGCAGACCGTCGACGGGCTGTGCGCATCGGTGAAGCGCATGCCCTCGGTGGCGAGCCGGTCGATATTCGGCGTCGGGATCTCCGACTCGCTGTTGTAGCAAGCGATGTCGCCGTATCCGAGGTCATCGGCCAGAATGAAGAGGATGTTCGGCGGCGCCGCCGCGGCGAATAACGGAAGCGACAAGATGCCGCCGAGAACGATCGTTTGTAGGCTCTTGATCATCTGAAAAATTCGGGGGATACGGGGATTGTGCTGCTAGGAATTTGCTGTTGGGGTGGGGCGCTTGGGGGCGC
>JAPKDA010000105.1 GCA_028822695.1 Akkermansiaceae bacterium | reverse complement strand
GCGAGGAGAGCTTCGTCTTTGTCGGCGTCTTCAGCTTTCTTCTTCGTGCACTTCTTGCATTCGCAGCCTTCTTTGCACTTCTCCGGCGCTTTACATTTTTCACATTCGCAGCCTTCAGGGCACTTTTTGTCTGGGGCGACTTGGACGGGGGCGGTGGTGATATCTTGCTGGCCGCCGAGTGCGAACGGCATGATCAGGAGGGCAGCAAACAGGGGTCCGAGTAGGACTTTCATGGTAGTTGTTAGGTTGGTGTTGGAGTTAGTTTAGTTGGATTAACTTTTCTGGGAAACGATGCTTTCCAGAGAAGAATACCCTATTGCGGAATAACCACGGCGCAAGGGGAGAAGGTGCAAAAAATCCTACTTCGCCGAGCACTAACGTCTTCGTCTTCGGGGTGGAGGAGTTGGGGGGCTGGTTTATTCCGAGAAAGTTTGGGGAGAGGAAGAAAGGGGAGTGGTCTGGAGACCCGTATTGGTTGGGGCCGCTTGTCCCGCGATGTTGGGTGGAGGATTTTTGATCCTGACCTTTTGCAGATGAGAAGGTTGGAAGCCAGCGCTCCTCTCTTAGTAGCTCCGGCCCCAGATGGCGCGTTGTTTGGTGGGGGTGCCGGTGAGGATGCACTTGGCTTCCTCGCCGTCCTGGCCATCGATGGGGAGGCAGCGGATGGTGATCTTGTGCTCTTTGGAGAGTTCTTCTTCCTCGGTGCGGGAGCCGGCCCAGGGGGTGGTGATCCAGCCGGGGTTCTCCCGGTTCCAGTGGAGGGTGAAGTCCTCGAGGGTGGTGATCTCGGTGATGTTCTCGTCGCGGAAGGTGGTGGCCCGGGCAAGGAGGGATTGGTGGATCTCGGCAAGGAGACCTTCGAGATTCTGGAAGAATTCCTCGCGCTCGACGAAGTCTTTCTCGTTGGCGGGCCGGTCGCGGCGCTGAACGCAGACTTTGCGGGACTCGACGTCGCGCGGGCCGATCTCGAGGCGGATGGGAACACCCTTCTTGACCCACTCCCACTTCTTGACGCCGCCACCGAAGTCGCGTTTGTCGACGTGGACGCGGATGGGGGCGCCGGCGTAGCTGTAGTCGCGGCGGATGGTTTGGGCGATGGCCTCGCAGGATTCGAGGACGGCTTCTTTGGTTTCCTCCTTGGGAGTGACGGGAATGATGACGATTTGCTGTGGGGCGACGCGGGGAGGAAGGACGAGTCCGTCGTCATCGGCGTGGGCCATGATGAGCGTGCCGATGAGGCGAGTCGAAACACCCCAGGAAGTGGTGTGGACGTGCTGTTCCTTGTTCTCGCGGCCGACGAAGGTGATGTTCTGAGCCTTGGCAAAGTTTTGTCCGAGGTAGTGGGAGGTGCCGGCTTGGATGGCCTTCTTGTCCTGCACCATTGCTTCGACGGTGAGGGTCATCTCGGCGCCGGGGAAGCGTTCGGCTTCGGTTTTTTCTCCCATGACGACGGGGATGGCGAGGACTTCGCGGAGGAAGTCGGCGTAGAGTTGGTGGATCATGCGTGTCTCCACGATGGCCTCCTCTTGAGACTCGTGCGCGGTATGGCCTTCCTGCCAGAGGAATTCGGCGGTGCGGAGGAAGAGGCGGGGACGCATTTCCCAACGCATGACGTTGGCCCACTGGTTGATGAGGAGGGGGAGGTCACGGTAGGACTCGACCCAGCGTGAAAAGGCCGCGCCGATGATCGTTTCGGAGGTGGGGCGGATGACGTAAGGCTCGGTGAGCTTGCCGCTCGGCACCAACTTGGTTTTGCCGGTCTCGGAGTCCTTCTCGGCCTCAAGGCGGTGGTGGGTGACCACGGCGCATTCGGTGGCAAAGCCTTCAGCGTGCTCTGCTTCTTTTTCGAGGTAGGAGAGGGGGATGAGGAGGGGGAAGTAGGCGTTCTGGTGTCCGGTGGCCTTGAAGCGTGAGTCGAGGTCACTCTGGATGGCTTCCCAGATGCCGTAGCCCCAGGGCTTGATGACCATGCAGCCGCGGGTCTCGGAATTCTCGGCCATGTCGGCGGCCTTGATGACTTGCTGATACCACTCGGGAAAATCTTCTTCGCGGGTGGGGGTGATTGCGTTCTTGGGCTTGGCCATGATCTTGGCGGGAGATTGGTATGGGGGAGGGGATTTGGACAGAATTAACAGCATTTTGCGGGATTTTTTGAGGTGTGGAAGGCGAGTCCAGTGCCAATCGGAATTGGGCGTGTGGTGGGGTGGATCTCATGCTCTTCTGGGGCATGCGAACGATGACCTTTGCTATTGTGGGGCCGTTGATGTGCTCGGTTGTTTTTGGTCAAGTGGAGCGGGGGAATCAGGTGCCTTTGTGGGATGGAGCGGTGCCGGGGGAGAAGGGGATGTGCCCGAGGAGGTCCATGACGGAGGCTTTCATCTGGATGGCGAGCCGATCGAGGACTTCGCGGGCTGTTCGTGCCGCGGCGTAGCCGGCGCGGCCTCCCCCGATGACCAGGAAATCGAAGTGTTCTGAGCCCAGGTCCGGGAAGTGTTTGCGCTGGGGGCACCCATGCAAGTCCGGGTTTTTTCCGTGGGGTGCTTGAAGGGATCGGGGAGGGGAGGAAGGGATGAAATGGTCGCGAGTGGAGCCGAGGGGCCGGAGGTCAGGGAATAAATGAGTAGAGATTGATAGTTAGTATTTACGAAATACCGCGGGTGTGGCATCTGGGGGCACGGAGTATCGTCAATTCGATCAACGATGGAGCTATTTACAGATTTGAGGAAGCGGTTGCCGTTTGGGGCCGGTGGGGCGCGGGCAGGTGATCCGAGGGCGGAAATGTGGGAGAGGTTGGTGGCGAGCGGTGAGCTTTTGGTGGCGGCGATTGACCGATCCGGGAAGATCCAATCTGCGAACGAGTCGCTCTCTCAGACCCGTGAGGGGGAGGTGGTTGGGACGAGTTTGTTCTACTTGGTGAATGGGGAGGATCGGAGTGCGTTCGTGGATTTGGTGCGGGCCGCGTTTGCGGGAGCGCCGGGAGGTGCCGGCCAGGCCCGCCTCTTGACTGCCGGAGATCGGAGTCCTGCGGTTCATTGGGTTCTGCTGCCTGTTCCTCATCGCGACGGGTCGGTCGAGGAGGTGTATTGTCTGGGGATGGACCTCAGTTCTTCTTTGGAGGGGAGTGCTCCGGGGGCGGGCGTGGAGGAGTTGGCCAGATTCAGGGAGATGGCGGCGGGTTTGGAGCGGGAGAACATTGTCTTGAGGAAAGAATTGGAGCAGAGGGCGGTCGCTCAGCCTTTGCTTGGTTCCGGTGCGGCGGAGAGCGCGTCGCAATTGCCGGCAGGTCCAGTTTTGGGCTTGGAGGAGGGGGAGCAGGCTCCGACTTTGGCGGAGTTGGAGCGGCGCTATATTGTCCACACCCTCGAGGAGACGGCGGGACGGGTCAGCGGGGCGAAGGGGGCGGCGGCGATCCTCGGTCTCCATCCCAACACCTTGCGCTCCCGCATGGCGAAGCTTGGAATCGAGCGGCGGGCTTGAGGCGAGTGGATGGTGTGGAGAGCTCGAGGTGTGTGAAATTCTGAGGGAGAGGTTTCCACTCGTCGTCTTCCAGTCGGCCGAGATCTTCCTCAAGGGCATCGACGTGGTTGTCGGAGCGCCAAGCGTCATCGATCCGTTTCCAACTGGAGGCGGGGAGTTTGTCGACGCTCCAGTTCCGGAGCATCCAAGTCTTTACTTCGGGTGCGGTTTGGCAAGCGGGAAAGTTCGGGCGTGGTGGGGACCGGCGATCGAGGCCCGGAATTGAGAACCGCGAATGAACACCAATTTTCAGAGGCCAGCCAGAAGCCAGATTGGAGCTAAGGTTGTTTTCGGCGCGAAACTGGATTTGGGTTTCGGATGGGAGTTGCGCTGGTGTGTTGGCGGACTAACTTGATCGTCGTTGTCATGAAATCTATGCCCGTCCTCGCTGCCGTTGTTTATGTGTTTTCCAGTTCTCTGCAGGCTGAGTCCTGGCCACAGTTTCGTGGTCCGGGTGCGACGGCGACGGCGGTGGAAGGTGCGACGATTCCGGCGGAGTGGGATGCAAAGAAGAACGTGAAGTGGAAGACGGACATGCCGGGGCCGGGGTCATCGAGTCCGATCTACTGGGGGGATCAACTCTTTGTCACGTGCTACACGGGCTACGGGACGAACAAGGAGGAGCCGGGGAAGGCGAAGGATTTGGGGAGGAAGTTGGTGTGTTTGAATCGGAGTAGCGGGGACATTCTTTGGACGAAGCCGTTGGAGGTGGGAAATCCGGAGGATGATTACCGCGGTTACTTGATGGAGCATGGCTATGCGAGTGCGACTCCGGTGACTGACGGCGAGAATGTTTATATCTACTGTGGAAAGTCCGGGGTGTTTGCCTATTCGATGGATGGGAAAAAGGTTTGGGACAGTCCGACCGGAGTATCCTCTGCTGACAAGAAGTGGGGGTCTGCGGCGAGTCCGATTCTTCATGAGGATCTGGTGATTGTGAATGCATCGGATGAGGCGAATGCGATCATTGCATTCGACAAGGCGAGCGGTGCTGAGCGCTGGCGTTACGAATCGGACAAGTTGCCTCTGACTTACAATACGCCGACGGTGCATGTGCCGGAGAGCGGAAAGACGGAGATCGTATTTTCTGCGCCGGAACAATTGTTCGCGCTCGATCCGAAGACTGGCAAGCGGTTGTGGTTTGCGAAGACGGCGATTCCAGGAAATGTCTGCCCCAGCGTGATCAGCGCGGGAGACACGCTTTTCACCAGCGGAGGCTGGCCGAGGCGAGGGTCGGTGGCGATCAAAGGGGGTGGCTCCGGTGATGTGACGGACAAGATTTTATGGACGAAGAAGACCTACACCTATGTTCCCACGCCTGTTCTCATTGGAAAGAATGTGCACTGGGTGAGCGATAGTGGAGAGGTGATCGTGATGAGTTTGGCGACCGGGGATGTGGTGACGAAGAGCAAGGTCGAGGGGCTTGAGGGGCGGAAGAACATGGCGTTTTATGCCTCGATCGTCCGGGTCGGAGACAAGCTGTTCGCGGTGAGTCGTCGGAGCGGGACTTTTGTTTTCGAGGCGAACGAGGGGATGAAGCAGATCGGGAAGAACGATCTCGGAGACAAGTCGGAATTCAATGCGACACCGGCGATTGCTAAGGACGCGCTCTATTTGCGTTCGAACAAGGCGGTCTATTGCATCGCGGAGTAGGGGTAGGCTAGGATTGTCTGCAGGCTTCGCCGATGGCGCGGATGCAGTGAATGCGATTGAGATTCCGCGGTTGCGGGAGCGGGGGAATGACATCGTGTTGATTGCTGAGAAATTTGTGGAGAATCTGTGCCTAAAGATGGGACGGCCTGCGGTGGAGTTGTCGGAGGGGGTGAAGCAGAACATTCTCGCGCAACAATGGCCGGGGAATGTGCGAGAGTTGCAGAATGTGTTGGAGCGGCCGCGTTGAGATTAGTTTGCGGCCCTCGGGATTGGCGTCGTGGTGGAAGGGCAGTAGCCAAGGTGAAGGGCTTGATTTTTTTTGCAATGTGACGGAATTGTTGCCTTCGTCACGTGAGGGAAAGGTGCTTTAATTTTTCAGAAGAATGCCACATACATTTACCGCGATTGATTTTGAAACGGCTCAAGCTGCCCGGTCGAGTATTTGCCAGATTGGACTCGTGCGGGTAGAGCGAGGTGAGGTGGTGCGAGAGCTGAGCCTGTTGGTGCAGCCGCCTGAAAATGCCTATAGCTATTGGAATACCAATGTGCATGGGTTGACCGAGGTCGATACCAGACAGTCACCTTTTTTCGATGTGGTCTGGCCTGAAATTCGTGACTTCATCGAGGGGCGCACCTTGGTGGCGCACAATGGGGCGTTTGATTTTTCCTGCCTACGCAAGACGCTGGATTTCTATGGGATGGCTGAGCCAGCTTACGAACCGCAGTGCACTTACAAGCTCTACAAGAAGAAGCTGAATGTGCTCTGCGATGAGTACGGGATTGAGTTGAATCACCACAACGCACTGTCGGATGCGCTGGCTTGTGCCGAGTTATACCTGCGGCATTTGCGCGGTTAGGGGGTGTTCAGGAGGGGGGCCGGCGGTCCCGGGGGGCTTGCTCCGGAGGTTTCTTTCTAGATCCACCGTGCCTCCTTTCGCCGCTGCTTAACCACCGAAAGCACGCAGTGCTTCCGCTACGGGAAGAAGCGGGGTTGGCAACCCGCGCTCCTGTTTAGGGGATGATGAGGGACTCGCAGTGGGCGAGGATGTCGGCGAAGGAGTGGTCGGAGAGGAGGCCGAAGGCGTCGTGGTGGGTGAGGCGGGATTTGCGGCGGGCGCCGGCTGGTTTGTACCAGGCGCGGGTGGTGGCGGGGCTGGTGAGGCCGCAGAGCAAGCGGGAGAGTTGGCGGGGGGTGCGGAGGGGGGCGTGTTTTTCTTTTAAGAGGGAGCCGATGAGTTCAAATTGGGATTCGGTGAGGTTGAATTCGTGAGTTTCAGTAGGGAGAACGTCGAACGCCGAACGTTGAACGTCCAATGTTGAATGGGGAGAATCTGACTTCTTTCCCGAAACGCAGTTCGCGCAGTGGCCGCAGGGTTGGGGCATATCTTCGCCGAAGTGCTTTAGGAGATGTTGGTTGTAGCAGTCACCTGTGCCGGCGTAGGCGAGGACTTGTTGGAGGCGGGCGAGGTCTTGTTGTTCACGGCGGAGGAAAAGTTGTTGGAGGCGTTCGGTGAGGGCGTCGAAGTCTTCGGGGTGTTTGAGGAGGCGGTAGCCTTGGCGGACGCCGCTGGGTTTGAGGACGAGGTCGCCGTGGGTTTCCAATTGCGAGAGGACTTTGACGATGTGGGGGCGGTCGGTGTCAAGTTCTGCTGCGGCCTCGTCGATCTTGATGGTGGTCCAGAGGCGGGCTTCTTCGCCGGTGGCGAAGAGTTTGCGGAGGAAGTCGCGTTGTTCTTCGTCGTAGCCGAGGAGGACTTGGTCGGGGAGGCGGAGGAATTTGAGTTTGTAGGTGGTGTAGAAGGGGGAGGTGGCGGCGATGTAGCCGTCGAGTTCGAGGTAGGTGAGGAGGGTGTTGATGACGAGGGGGCGGATGTCGTTGACGCCGGAGAGTTCCCAGAGGGAGAGGTCGAAGGTGTCGCCGGCTTTGAGGACTTGGTCGATGACGCGGCGGACGGCATTGGGGGAGGGGGTGTCGCCGTAGATGAAATTTTCGAGGATGCGGAGGTCGTCGGGGCAGGCGAGGAGTTCGCAGTTGGCGGGTTGGCCATCGCGGCCGGCGCGGCCGATTTCCTGGGTGTAATTTTCGAGCGACTTGGGGAGGTTGTAGTGGATGACGCGGCGGATATCGGCTTTGTCGATACCCATGCCGAAGGCGATGGTGGCGGTGATGATGGGGGACTCGCCGGACATGAAGGCTTCCTGGCAGGCTTCGCGGGTTTCGGGGCGGAGGCCGGCGTGGTAGGGGCGGGCGGGGAGGCCTTCGCGTTTGAGAAAGGCGGCGAGAGATTCGGCGGTTTCTTGTCGGGTGCCGTAGATGATGGTGGGGGCGGTGGGGTCTTGGCGGAGGCGTTCTAACAGAATGGCGCGTTTGTTGTCCTCGGAGGTGGGAGTGGAGCGCAGGGCGAGGTTGGGGCGGTGGAAGGAGAGTTGGACTTGGTCGGACTCGGCGATGTCGAAGGCGCGGCGGATGTCGGCGGCGACCTCGGGGGTGGCCGTGGCGGTGAGGGTGAGGACGCGGGTGATGCCGAGGTCTTTGGCGAAGCGGGAAAGTTTGAGGTAGTCGGGGCGGAAGTTGTGGCCCCACTCGGAGATGCAGTGGGCTTCGTCGATGGCGAGGAGGGAGATGTCGAGTTCGTCGAGGCGGGCGCGGAACTTTTCGTTGGCGAGGCGTTCGGGGGCGACGTAGAGGAGTTTGAGGGAGCCGGCGCGGATTTGATCGTAGATGGCGAAGGTTTCCTCGGTGCTGAGGGTTGAGTCGAGGCGGGCGGCGGCGATGTTTCGGGCTCGGAGGGCGTCGACCTGGTCCTTCATCAGGGCGATGAGGGGGGAGACGACGAGGGTGACGCCGTCGAGGAGGAGGGCAGGGAGTTGGTAGCAGAGTGATTTGCCACCGCCGGTGGGAAAGATGGCGAGGGCCGGACGGTCGGCGAGGAGGGCTTCGATGACGGGTTCCTGGCCGTCGCGGAATTGGGAGAAGCCGAAGTGTTTCTCTAAGGTTGTTGAGAGGGAGGTGTTGATGGGGGGAGGATGGATGATTG
>JAPKDA010000221.1 GCA_028822695.1 Akkermansiaceae bacterium | reverse complement strand
AACTCCGAGATTCGCGGGCTTGCGGAGGTTGGCTGGATGCAGACTGAGAACAGGGGAAAGGTCGTTATCAGCAGGCGTTTGAGTAAGCGGAAATCCACCGGAATGAGGGGGGACATGGCAAATTTAGCTGTTAGGAATTAGCTTTTGGTGTGAGGTGCTTGAGGGTGCCGGTGACGGGATCGGAGAGGGGAGAACGGGGGTTGCAGGGCGTTTCAGGACCAAGAGTCATAACCCGAGAGCATAGCTATTCTTCCCGCCATGCCAAGGATTGGTTTGGCAGCGGTTGTCTTTGGAGTTCGCCGGGCGGAGTCAGGAGTCTTCGAGGACTAGGGTGTGCGTCCATCGCCGAGCGGGATTTCTTCGGGCTGGCAGGTGGGGGATCGGCCGAAGCGATTGATCGCCGTGGCGAAGGTTGAGAGTTCACAGAAGTCTTCAGGGTGGGCGAGTCCATTCCGTAGAGATCGGACCATGTGGCATTACCGATGGCCCTCGGGGATGGGCTTCTTCTTCCCGCCTTTCATCAATCCTTCGCTCCTTGAGTGGGGTTTTCATCCCCCAACAACTTGGCCATTTCGTCGTGGTGGGTGCGGCGGACGTGGCTGTAGGTGTCGAGGATCAGCTTGCCGCCGTCAGTATGACCCCGCCACTCGGCGACGACCTTGACGTCGATGCCCTTTTCGAGGGCCTTGGTGATGAACATGCGTCTGAAGGCTCTGTGGTTCGAAGTGCGGGTAACCAAGCCGCTCACAGGCGGTGTTGAGCGCCCCTCGAGCAGTTCTGTGCGGGAACACTGGCTCTTTGGGTCGGCGGTCGCTCTCTCCCTTCCTCCGTTCAAGGAGGCTGTTGAGCTGTGGGTAGAGTGGCACTTGGAAGCCTCGCCGAGTTTTCTGGCGGAAGAGAGTGATCTTGCCGCCGTCAAAATCGACATCACCCCAGGTGAGGTTGCCGACCTCGGCATTCCCCACTCCGGCGAGGCCCATGAATTCGATGAGGTCGGCACTATCCTTTCGCTTGGCGTTCCGCTTCTCGCTGCGGATCGAGACTAGGATGGCCTGGAACTGCTCGCGGGCGGGTGTGCTACGGATGGGTCGGGCCCTCTTCTGGGGCTTGATGCCCGTGGCGGGATTTTCGTGGAGGAGGCGGTTCTCCACGGGGTGCTCGAAGGCGGCCCGGATGAGCCAAAGGTGGGCGTTGTCGTTGGTAGGCCCTCCACTCAGTCCTGCTAATCACCTCCGAACGTCCGCGGGTTGGATCTTACCGATGAGGCACTTCGCTCCTCCTCGGGCGGGCCAGGTGTCTTTGATCCGACGAACCGTGAGTTTCTTTTCTGTTAGAGTCCGCGGCGCGATACTGAGGGGCTCAAGATATTCATCGCAGAGGCTTGCGAGGGTGACTTTACCCGCACGCTTGTCGACCTGGGTGATCTTACGCCGCTGGTCGGGAAGCGTCCGCTTCGCTGTGGCGAGGTCCAGGTCTCAAGGCTGCGTCGGTAGAGCTTGCCATCATGCCGGATCACAGCGTAATACATCCCTGTCGTTGAGAGCCTGTAAAGGCACTCGGCGACACGGGTGAGCTTGCCTGACTTGGTCTCACGTTGCCCCACACGGCAACTTGGCGTATACATAACCGGTATATAAGGCCATTCTGAAAAGCCCCTCCAATCAACATAAGTGCTTGTTAATCAACAAGTGCGGGATTAGCTCAGTTGGTAGAGCAACTCGTTTACACCGAGTGGGTCGGCGGTTCGAGTCCGTCATTCCGCACCA
>JAPKDA010000104.1 GCA_028822695.1 Akkermansiaceae bacterium | reverse complement strand
TGCTGGCAAGCAAAGAGCGGGTCTTTGATTCGCTTTTCGGTCTTGAAGAGGAAGCTCATGCCTGTGGGGGGAGGGGAGACAGAAGCTAAAGGGGGGGAGGCCTTGTGTTCTTGGGAAATCGGGCTGATATGGATTGTATTATTGAGCAATAGTTCAGGTTTGCTCTCGTCAAGTGGTGGCTTCTTTGTTGTTTTTTGGGCGTTCGGCGACCGTTATGGGGCTGCCGAGTTGATTTTCTCAATGAGAACGAACCCCAAGCGCAATATGGTCACCCGACGGAGTGGTCCGGCGGATGTGCGCATACCGGAGCATGGCTTGTGGGTGCTGGAGAGTCATCATGCGGAGGCCTTTCACATGGAGATGGGGCGGTGGCCGTTTCACAAATTGTGTTGGGTGGCCATTGGGCGCGGGCTGTTGGAAATGGAACAAGGGAGTGTGCCGATTCAGCGGAATCAGTTTCTGTTGCTGCCTGCAGGGCTGGAGCATCGATTTGTTGATCACGGGGCGGAGCCGATGACTTTGGTGATCACCTGTATGGATGAGCGCTTCCTAAAACCGCGTGGCTGGCGGGAGCAGGCTTGGAAGGAGGCGTTTGAGAGCCATCCCGCGGGACGGCCGAGAAAGGCACGGAGTGCGTTTCAACATTCCGAGATGATCGATCGGCTGAAGTTGATGTTGCGAGAGCAACGCTCGGGGCAAACCGGATGGGAGTTGGCATCGATCTCGGCGGCGGGTGACCTGATTGTGCATCTGTTACGTTCCTGTGTGTCAGCGGACGAATTTGAAAGCGATAGCGCCAGAGCGGTGGAGGGGATTGTCGAATATCTTGATGCGAACTTCTACAAGCAGGTGCAGCTGCCGGAATTGGCGGGGCGCTGTGAGATGTCGAAGCGGCGCTTTACGGAGCTGTTCAAGAATCGGACTGGGAAGACAGTCACGCACTACCTCAATGATCGGAGGATCGAGTATGCGAAGGAACGGTTGCGAGAGACGGAGCATATTCTTTACTCCTGCTATGAGTCGGGTTTTCGGGATGTGGCCTATTTTTACCGTGTTTTCAAACGGCAGGCCGGAATGACGCCGGGGGATTTTTTAAACTCCGTCAAGGAAGATGCGAGGAATTGATGAGAATGAACTTGGTCAAACAACGAAGTACTGTGGAATTCATCGAGGCATGAGTGAGGCACCGCAGAAATCCAACCGGCCCTTGGTCAGAACTCTGACCGTGTTCTTCCTGATGGCCTTGATTCTGGGTCCGGGGCCTGGGTCGACCTTGATTGATGGGACTGCGGAGGATCCGAATTTCCTGTTCGGGGTTCCGGCGCTCTATGCGTGGGTGGTGTTTTGGTATGTGGTGATGGCGGGCTGTGTGGTGGTGGCGGCGCGGAAACTTTGGAGGGACGAAGACTGATGGGATACGTGCCGCACATGATCCTGGGGCTCTATATGGTCCTCTTGCTGGCCTTGGGGATCGTCAGTATGTTGAAAAGCCGGCATGCGGCGCATGCGGAGGAGGACTATTATCTCTCGAGTCGAGGGCAGGGAGTGTTGGTGACGTCGTTGACGATCATGGCGACCTACTTTTCGGGCTTTGCGATCCTGACCTTTCCGGGATGGGTCTACAGCGACGGGATCGCGCCGATGCTCTATGCGCTGAACCTGCCGGTGGCGGCGATGGCGATCTATGTGATCGGGAGCAAGATCCGGAGGATTGGGGCGAAGCGTGGCTACATCACGCCGGCGGACATGATTGCAGATTACTACGGTGATTCGCGGTTGATTCGCGGGATGGTGACGCTGGCGGGTGCGCTGTATGTCATTCCCTATGTGGTGATGCAGGTGAAGGCGGGAGGGATTTTGGCGAAGGGATTGTTTCCGAATGCGCCGCCGATTCCCTTGTTCGGGATGGAGTTGACAATCGAGGATGCGGGGGTGGGGGTTTTGTCGTTGGTGACGATGCTGTATGTGATCGTGGGAGGGATGCGTTCGGTGGCGTGGACGGATGTGTTGCAAGGGCTGCTTTTGTTGTCGGCGATGTTGTTGTCGGGAATTGCAATCATGCATGCGCTGGGTGGTCCGAGTGGGTATTTTGCGGAGGTCTCGAAGCTGGATGGCAAGTTATTGACGATGCCGGAGCCTTCGGAGCGGTTCAATACCTGGCAGGCGATGACATTTTGCATGTTTGCCTCCTTGGCGAGTATTGTGCAGCCGGCGCAATGGATGCGGTTTTATGCGGCGCGAAGTTCGAAGACCTTGCGGCAGACCTCGATTGCCTTTGGGACGATCCTTCCGATTTGCTTTATCTTTGGAGTGTTCCTCGTGGGGTTGGGTGGTCGAGCACTTTATCCAATGGAGGGAGGCGTGTTGCCGGAGGGGATGTCGAAGCCGGATGACATTGTGATCAAGGTGATCAGCGATCAGTTTCCGGCGATGTTCGGGACCTTCGGGGTGATTTTGGTGTCCCTGATTCTGGTGGCGGTGATGGCGGCCTCGATGTCGACGGCGGATTCGAATCTGCATGCGCTGAGTGCGGTGGCGACGAGGGATGTTTATCATCAGGCGCGTCCACGGTCTTCGGAGAACGAGCGGACCTGGTTTGGGCGCGGGGTGATCGTGGTGGCGACGATTGCGGCGGCGGCGATCAGCTATGCGGGGAATTCGTCGAACCTGTTGCAGACGCTGACGGCGTTCTTCTTTTTGGCGATGGCCTTCTCGGCGCAGTTGTTGCCGGTGACGATTGATATTTTGTTTGTGCACCGGGGAACGAAGGCGGGGGCGATCGCAGGTTTGACTGCAGGAATGCTGACGGTGTGTTTGTTTCCTCCCTTGGGGACGATGATCCTTGGAGATGACAGTGGGTTGGTGGGAGTGACCGCAACGATGAAGGGGCTGCTCGACGTTGGCTTTTGTGCGATTGTGGTCAACGTGTTGGTGTTCTGCCTCGTCAGCAGGTTCACTGAGAAGCCAGACCCCGAGAGGAGTGCTTCCTTCAGAGCGGATCTTCTTCCGCCCAAGTAATTATTTTTTCTACAAATGAGCGACCGACCAGTGATTACGATTCGAAAAGTGAGTTACAACGTGCTCCCGATGGAGACGCGTTTTCCGTTTAAGTATGGCATTGCGGCGATGACGGCCTTGCCGCATTTGTTTGTGACGGTGGAGGGTGAGTGCGATGGGAAGCCGCTGAGTGGGTTGGCCTCGGAGGGGCTGCCGCCGAAGTGGTTCACCAAGAATCTCTCGACGACGTTCGAGGAAGATCTGCCGCAGATGCTGGCGACGATTCGGAATGCCGGATCGATCTTACAAGGGATTCG
This sequence comes from Akkermansiaceae bacterium, assembly GCA_028822695.1. Taxonomy (GTDB): domain Bacteria; phylum Verrucomicrobiota; class Verrucomicrobiia; order Verrucomicrobiales; family Akkermansiaceae; genus JAPKDA01. The sequence goes on along the minus strand of JAPKDA010000104.1, from coordinate 4,997 downwards.
GTCGGGGACGTTTTTCGAATTGTGGGAGGTGCTTTATCATCGGCAGGCGATGTGGGCGAGGAGTGAGAATGTGCCGCCGTTGCTGGCGAACCTGGGGGTGAGCTTGATGGAGCGGGCCGTGTTGGACGGGCTGTGCCGGACTTTGGGGATGAGTGTGGGGGATGCGGTGAGGAAGAATATGTTGGGGGTTGATCTCGGGGCGATTCACGAAGAGTTGGCGGGGAAGGCGCCGAGTGATTTGTTGCCGGAGGCTTCGTTGGAGCGGGTTCGGGTGCGTCACACGGTGGGCTTGGGTGATCCGTTGACGGATGGGAATGACGAGGATGCACCGAAGGATGGGCTGCCCTACACGCTGGAGGAATGCATCGAGACCTACGGATTGGATTACTTCAAAGTGAAGCTCTGTGGAGATTTGAAGAAGGACGTGCCGCGGCTGCGTCAGTTGCACGAGGTGTTTTCGCGGTGTGCGAGTGCGGACTACAAGATGACCTTGGATGGAAACGAGCAGTTTTCGGACATCGCGGCCTTTGTGGAGCATTGGAAGGTGTATCAGGAAGACGAGGCGATCAGGGAGTTGCTGGAGCATCTTTTGATGGTGGAGCAACCGTTGCATCGGGACCATGCCTTGGGAGATGAGGTGAAGGAGGCGCTGGCGTTTTGGCCGGAGGCGCCGTTGATGATCATCGATGAATCGGAGGCGGATCTCTCCTCATTGCCTCGGGCCTTGGGCCTGGGTTACTCGGGGACGAGTCACAAGAACTGCAAGGGGGTCGTGAAGGGAATTGTGAATGCTTGTTTGCTGGAACAGCGGCGGCGAGAGAATCCGGGGAAGGAGTATCTGCTGAGCGGGGAGGATCTCGCAAATGTGGGGCCGGTGGCCTTGCTGCAGGATTTGTCGGTGATGGCGTTTCTGGGGATCGATCACGTGGAGCGGAACGGGCATCATTACTTCCGGGGTCTGTCGATGTATCCGGAGGATGTGCAGGAGACCGTGCTCGTGGAACACGGGGATCTGTATCGGAAGCACGAGGGAGGATTTCCGACCTTGGAGATCAGGGATGGGAATTTGGAGTTGGGGACCGTGGTGGGTGCGCCATTTGGGGTCGTGCCGCTGCTGGATGTGAGTCAATTTTCGACTCTTGATGCTTGGTTGGAGGAAGAAGGCTTGGGAGACTCGTCGTAGTTTTGACGATGATGCGCGTTTTACTATTGGTGTTGTGGGGGGTATTGCCCGTGGTGGCGGCGCCGGTGTTTCGTGAGGACTTCAGGGAGGTGCCAGCGCATATTCCGGCGGTGGCGGAGGATTTAAGTTCACCGTTTCTGGGGTTCAAAATTTTTGGTCCAGGGAAGGACAAGGTGAAGTTGTCGAATCACCCGGAGGTAAAGAACGATCCGCATTATCTTTGGAATGGGGCCTGTGCGGGGCCTGTGGTGCTGGCGTTTCCGTTTGAGCACGTGTTGGATTTGTCGGCGAAGGATTCCGTGCTGCGGTTGCGGTGCAAGAATGTGGGGAAGTCGAGTTTGCATGTGGCGTTGAAGATTGGCGGAGAGTGGGTGGTGGCGAAGGAGGGTTTGTCGGGGGACAAGAATTGGACGGAGCACGAGTTGATGTTCGGGGCTCTTGAGTGGCGGGTGCTGGATGTGAAGAAGGCGGTGATTGGAGCCGGCGCGAAGAAGGTTTCATTGGGAGAAGTGGAGGCGATCGGGTTTGTGGCACCGGTGAGGCCGAAGCGGAGTAAGGATTGTATTCGTTTGGATTGGTTTGAGGTGGAGTCGTCGTCGGCGAAGGTTGAGGGGATGAAGGAGGGGAGTTTGCCGAAGGGAGGATTCATTGAGAATGAGACGCCATTTTTGCGGACGGCGTTGGTGGCTGAGGAAGAGGGGAAGGTGAACCGGGTGCGGCGGGGGGTGGTAGTGCCGTTGGGATATAATTTGTGGGGATGCTTTGATCCGGATTTGTTGCGGTGGGCGGCGGTGTGGGAGACGAAGCCGGGAGAGATGCCGATCACGATGGATTCGATGGCGGCGGTGTCGTATCCGGATCAGAAGGCGAAGGCGAAGCGGGCGCCGAGGTTGCGGGGGAGGGTGTTGCGATCGAGCGGGGAGGAGCCGGGAGCCTTTTTGGTGGGAGGGCTCAGGGAGGGATTCCGGCGGGGACGTTTGATTGATTCAGCTGATCCGGTGGGGCCGTTGCGGTCGGAGTTCGGGCGTTGGATCGGGATCTCGATGGCGGGGCGGCAGCCGGTGCTGCACTACCGGGTTGGTGATGTGGATGTGAGTGAGGTGATCGCCTCGTCGGGTCCAGGCCGGGTGGAGCGGTTGATCAGGGTGTCGGGCGGGAGCAAGGAGATCAGGATTGCGTTTGATCAATCGAGTGATCGGAAGGCGGGTCGGCCTGCGGCACACGCGGATACGGAGGGTGATGGGGTCCGCTTGTTCGAAGTTGCTGGTGAAAATTCATTTTTGCAGGTGGAGCCGAGTGCGGAGGTCCGGGTGATCCGAGTGGTGTGGTCGGGGGAGAAAGTGGAGGACGATTTGCCGGAAGCGGTTTTTCCGGAGGGGACGGTGGCGGATCCAATTTTTCCGGAGGAATTGAAGGCGGCTGGGGCGAAGATGGATGAGGGGCAGGTGCCATTTAGGGTGCGACATTTTCCGTTGCCGGTGGACAAGGTTCGGGGGCGGGCGATTCGGCCGACGGATGTGGCGTTCTTGTCAGACGGGACGGGGATGCTGTGTACGCTTGATGGGGATGTGTGGCGGATCGAGGACTTGGATGGGACGGAAGCGCGGTGGACGCGGGTGGCGACGGGGTTGTTTGAGCCGATGGGGATCGAGGTGGACAGGAAGGACCGGGTTTTTGTGTTGGGGCGGGATCAGGTGACAGAATTGATCGATGGGAATGGCGACGGGCACATTGATGTGTATCGGAATGCGTCGGATGCGTTTCTGCAGACCATGCACACGAGGGACTATGCCCTGTCGTTCGCCTTGGAACCGGACGGGAGTTTTCTGGTGGCGAAGGGAGGGATCTATTCGGCGAAGGACAGTGGGGATTCGGAATTGTCGGGGCATCGGGGAACGGTGCTGAGGCTTTCGGCTGATGGAGAAAAGGCGACCGTTTTGGCGGATGGGTTGAGGATGCCTTACGTGGGTAGGCGGGCGGATGGGGCTGTGTTTGCGTCGGATCAGCAGGGGCACTACGTGCCGAGCACGCCGTTGCTGGAGTTGACGAAGGGGACGCCATACTTCGGGCATGAGCCGACCAAGTTCCGTCGGGAGATGAAGACGACGGAGCCGATGTTGTGGTATCCGTATCAGGTGAACCGTTCCGGAGCGGGGTTTGCGACGCTGCCGGCGGAGGGGTTTCCGGATCTTGGGGAGACGTTTGCGCAGGTGTCTTGGAGCGGGCGTTTGTTTCCGATTGTGACACCGGAGGCCGGATTGCCGTTTTCCTGGCGCTTGCCGGTGCGGTTTGATTTTCCGACCTTGAATGCAGCGACTCATCCGAAGACCGGCGAGCTGTTCGTGGTGGGATTGGGGATCTCCGGTTACAAGCCGACGACGCCGAGATTGTCCGGATTGGCGGCGATTCGGCAGAGTGGGTCGATGGTGGTGCCGGCGGAGTTGAGGGTCTCGGAGACTAAGACAGTGGTGCGTTTTGCGAAGCCGTTGAGTGCCGGGCAGACAGTGACTTTGTCCTCGTATCGGCTGTGGAATATCAAACGGAGGTCTGCCTACGGGTCGGGGCATTTTCGTTGGGATGGGTCAGCGGGGGAGCATGCCATTGCGGCGGAGGGAGTGAGGTTGTCGGCGGATCGGAGGTCTTTGGAGATCAAGACGCGGCCTGTCTTTCGGTCGCACATTCTTGCGCTGGATCTTTACGTGTCGGACGGAGAGCGGTCCTATCCGCTGAACCTGTTTGCTCGGCCGGGGCATTTGAAGGAGCCAACGAGTCGGGATTTGGCGGAGGTGAAGACGCGCGAGAAATCGGCGGCGAGTGTGGAGGCGGGGAATGTGGAACGAGGGAAGCTCATCTTCACGCAGTTTGCCTGCGCGGGTTGTCATTCACTGAGCGGGGAGAAGCTGGCGGGGCCGTCGTTGAAGGGGGTGGCGACGCGGCACGAGGGGGCTCTTGATGAGTTCCTGCGTGAGTCGATTCTGGAGCCGGGGAAGGTGGTGGCGGAAGGGTATGAGGCGGCGATGCCGTCATTTTCGGGGGTGATCCCGGCGCAGGGGTTGGAGGACCTGATCGTGTATTTGAAGGGATTGAAGTGAGGGACGTCTCTGACTTGTGATGACAGCGATGTGCCTGAGCGTGCGGGTTGAGAAGGAGAGCCGCTGGGCTGCTGCTGGCTTGGTGGTGGGGCGGCTGAGATCGCGAGGATTCGCCCATGCTTGGATGCTTGTCTGTCCGGCCAAGATCTCGCCTGACCCTGCCGAGCCTCGCCTGCCCGTGATGAATTCTATTGGGGCTCTGCCCCTTGATGGGGACGACTTGGCAATCAGGACCGTTAGGTGGGGAGGCGGCTATTCGACGCGAGCATCGCTGGAGGCGGGGGAGTCAGCGGGGACTTAATGTGGAAGGATTGATAGCTGGGATTTACGAAATAGCGTGGATAGGGAGCCGATTGCGCGAAATATCGTCAATTCGATCAATCATGGGTCTATTTACAGATTTGCAGAGTCGTTTGTCCTTTCGGGCGGGAGCGGTTGGATGGTGTGCGGAGGGCCAACTGCCGAAAGTGCGCAGCACTTCCGCTACGGGGAGAACGATGAGAGGGTCAGTTGGACTCGAGGGCCTGGAGGAAGCGAAAGGGGAGGATGTGGGTCATGCTGGAATCGTAGAGGAAGCCGGGGGCGTAGGGATGAGGATGCGGGGTGAGTGGATCGGTGTGATTGTAGCCAGTGAGGTTTTTGGTGATGCGGCCGGCTCCCCACTGGCCGGTGGTGCGGGCTTCGCGGGGGTTTTCGAAGGCGGCGCGGAGGTAGGGGGGCGG
>JAPKDA010000220.1 GCA_028822695.1 Akkermansiaceae bacterium | reverse complement strand
GGGAAAGGCGTTGCCAGACACGCCGATTCTCCCTAGCTCCCCGGCCCCGTCCACCGGGTGAGCCGTGTCATGTTCAAACTGATCTACCGAAAATACGGCCAAGGCATTCGCTGGAAGGATGATTTGCTGTCGGGTCTCACGGTCGCGCTGGCCCTCGTTCCAGAGGCGGTGGCCTTCGCGTTCGTCGCCGGGGTCGACCCACTGGTGGGACTCTACGCCGCCTTTTTCGTTGGCCTGATCACGGCTGCCTTTGGCGGCCGCCCGGGGATGATTTCAGGGGCCACCGGGGCCATGGCGGTGGTGATGACTTCGGTCGTGGTCCTGTTCGGTTTGCAATATCTCCTCGCTGCGGTTGTGCTTGCAGGAACCTTTCAGGTGCTCGCGGGTGCCTGCAAGCTCGGGCGCTTCATCCGCATTCTGCCCCATCCGGTCATGCTCGGCTTTGTGAACGGGTTGGCCATCGTCATTGGGCTCGCCCAGTTTGGCCAGTTCAAGACCGGGGAACGAATCGTCTACGACGAGGCGCAGGGATTTGTTACCCATGGTGATTGGCAGAGCCTGGGTTCGGGAGAGTTGTTGGTCATGGGTGCCCTCATCATCCTGACGATGCTCATCTCGCAGCTCTTGCCCAAACTCACGCGCGCTATTCCAGCCCCTCTCGTTGCGATCGTGATGGGAACCTGCCTCGTGCAGTTTACGCCGCTGGATACCAAGACGGTGGCCGACGTTGTCGACACCCAACGCGCCCTTCAGTTGGAGAAGCAGATCAAGGCTGCCGAGTTCAAGGAGGTGGAGCCAGGATTGCTTGTGAAGGACGTCAAGTCTCGCGCGGAGGAGATCGCGGCGCGACCGCTGACGGTGGCCGAACAGGCGCGCATCGAGGCCTTGCCCACCGGCCTGAAAGCCTCCTTTCCTTCTTTCGTCATTCCCGCCATTGATTTCGGAAACTCCAAGGCGATCAGTGCGATCATCTTTTTGGCCTTCGCTCTGGCCAGCATTGGCCTGGTCGAATCACTGATGACCCTCTCCCTGATCGACGAACTCACCGAGACCCGTGGTTCTACCACCCGCGAGTGCCTGGGCCAGGGTGCGGCCAACATCGTCACAGGGTTTTTCGGAGGGATGGGCGGTTGTGCGATGATTGGGCAGAGCATGATCAACATCAATTCGGGGGGGCGGGGACGGCTCTCGGGAATATCCGCGGCGGTTCTCTTGCTCGGCTTCATCATGGTTGCTCCGAATCTGATCGAGATGATCCCCATGGCCTGCCTCATTGGCGTCATGTTTATGGTGGTGATCGCCACCTTCGAATGGTCCAGTTTCCGGCTCATCGGCAAGGTCCCCCGCGCTGACCTGTGGGTGATTTTCGCAGTCTCTGCCGTCACGGTCTTCTTCCACAACCTCGCGCTCGCGGTCGGGATCGGAATCGTCATGTCGACGGTGAGCTACGCATGGGAACGCTCGAAAGACATCATGCTCGACCTGTTCGAAGAGAGTGACGGCGAGCGCTATTACAATCTGCGGGGGACCCTCTTCTTTGGTTCCATTCAGCAGTTCAAGGACTTGTTCAAGCCTGCCGACGATCCGGATGACGTCTACGTCAGTTTCCATCGCTCCAAAATTTGTGATCACTCCGCCATCGAAGCGATTCACAGTGTGAGCGAGAAATATCGAGCCCTTGGCAAGCGTCTCCACCTCACCCAGATCGATCCCGCCTGCAGCAAGGTTCTCGAAAAGGCAGGCGATCTCGTCGAGCAACAGTACTACGCCAAGGTTTCCGGCGGACACTAAA
>JAPKDA010000103.1 GCA_028822695.1 Akkermansiaceae bacterium | reverse complement strand
AACTACTCAATTCCGCCGAACGGGAGCTCGCCCTCTACCGAAATACCGGCACTCCCATCTCCCCCACCACCCTTTCCATCGAAGAGGCCAACCGCGCCGCCGAAGACGCCGCCCGGATCGCCTCCCTCGAAGCCGAAATCGCCGAGAAAGAGGAAGAGACCAACAAGGTCGCCAAACAAGCCGACATCTACAAAGAGGAAGCCGGCCTCATCGCTCAACGCGACATCGAGAAAACCGACAAGGACGGCCGCCGCGCCCGCATCATCCAGGAAGCCCTCCTCATCGCCACCGTCATCGGATACTCTATCGATGACGGCTTCGCCGTCGTCAACATCCAGCGCCACGACAATGCCCAGGAAGGCTCCAAACTCGCCATCCGCCGCAACGCCGGCATCATCGGCCACCTCAAAATCTCCAGCCTCTACCCCGACAGCCAAGCCGTCGCCGACCCCGTTCCCGGCAGCTTCCTCGGAGGCAACATCGACATCCAAGCCGGCGACGAACTCATCATCCCGCCGCTCTAGGCCGTAAGGCGGGAACTCACGCCCACCCCCGCAACCACCCCAAAAACTCTCCCTCGCCCCCCCCCATCTCAATCGCCACCTTCTCCCGCCCGGCCAAACAAGCCAACCGGTCCGGAATCTCCACCGCACCCTCGCCCAATTCTTCCTCCATCACATCGAGGAACTTCGACGGATGCGCCGTCTCTAAAATCACCGTGGTGTCCCCGGGGTTCGCCACCAACCACTCCTCCGCCGCGAGATAAGCCACCGAGCCATGCGGATCGATCGCATACCCGCTGGTTGCCTTCACCTCCCGAATTCCCGTCCGCGTCTGATCATCATCAAACGCATACCCCGCGATCCGCCGGCACATCGGCTCCCACATCTTCCCGAAGATCTCCTGCATCCGCGCAAAATTACTCGGTGCCCCCACATCCATCGCATTCGAAATCGTCCCCACACTCGGCCGCGGCCGGTAATCACCCTTCTCCAAATACTCCGGCACCACGTCGTTCACGTTCGTCGCCGCGATGAACTTCTTCACCTTCAAACCCATCTTCTCTGCCAACAACCCCGCCGTCAGGTTGCCAAAGTTCCCGCTCGGCACCACAAACACAGGCTCCACACCCCCCGTCAACTGCCGCGCCGCATGGAAATAGTAGAACATCTGAGGAATCAACCGCGCGATGTTGATCGAGTTCGCCGAGGTCAAATTCAGCTCCTCCGACATCTTCCGATCCAAAAACGCCGACTTCACCATCCGCTGACAGTCGTCAAAAGTCCCCTCCACCTCCAACGCCGTGATGTTCTCCCCCAGCGTCGTCAACTGCTTCTCCTGCAGCCCGCTCACCTTCCCCCTCGGATACAAAATTACCACCCGCGTCCCCGCCACTCCGTGAAAGGCACTCGCCACCGCACCACCCGTATCGCCGGACGTCGCCACCAACACCGTCAACTCACGATCATCATCCCGCGTCAACCAACCCATCAACCGCGCCATGAAACGCGCCCCGAAATCTTTAAACGCCAAGGTCGGCCCGTGAAACAGCTCCAGCACATACTCTTGCTCGTTCAGCTTCACGATCGGCGCATCAAAGTTGATCGCCCCCGCCACCATCTCCCGCAGCACTTCCTCCGGCACCGCCCCATCCAACAGCGGCTTCACAATGTTGAAACCCAACTCTTCAAACGACCAATCCCGCCAGCTCTCCCAGAACTCAGCCCCCAACACCGGAATCTCCTCCGGCATATAAAGCCCGTTATCCGCCGGCAGGGAGCGCAAGACCGCTTCCTTGAGATCCACAAAGCTCCCCGGGCTGTTCGTGCTGTAAAATTGTCGCGCCATGGCGTTCTCCTTATTGCGCCGAGATCTCGTGCACCCCAAGAGGATTGATCCGCGACACGTATAGCTGATTTCCCAACGGCACCTCCGAAAAGACCCGCGACACCTCCGCCGCCACCCGCTTCGCAACATCCTCGCCCTCACACAAGGCAAAGACACTCGGACCCGCTCCCGAAATACTGAATCCCAACGCTCCCGCTCCAAGCGCGTCACGCTTCGCCCGATAAAAATCTGGAATCAACTTCTGCCGCCGTGGCTCCGCGACCACGTCGTGAATCGAACGACTGATCAACTCATAGTCTCCCCGCATCAACCCACAGAGCAATCCACCAAGATTTCCGATCTGCTGCGTCGCATTCTCGAGAGGGATCTCCTTCGGCAAAATCTCCCGCGCCACCTTCGTCAAAATCTCGATATCCGGATGCACCACCGCCGCCCAGAGATTCTCGGGCACCGGCAATTGCGCGATATCGAGCTCCTGATTGGACCGGATGAAAACCATCCCACCCAAAAGGCACGGCCCCACGTTGTCCGCGTGCCAGGCACCATCCGCACTCGCCTCCCCCGCCATCGCAAAAGGCAACAGCTGCTTCTTGGTCAGCGGTTCGCCGATCAAGCGGTTCACCGCAAAAGCACCACCCACCGCACTCGCCGCACTCGATCCCAGACCGCTTCCAAACGGCATCTTCTTATGAATCTCCAATTCGATCCCGCGATCCGACATCCCCAGATGCTTCAGCAAATCTGCCGCGGCTACTCCCGCCGTATTCTTCTCCACCGCAGTCGGCAGCTTCCCCTCATCCCCCGTGATCGCCACAATCCGCAGCCCCGGCTTGCCGGAGAACCGCGCCACAATCTCGTCGCCGGGCTCCTCGATCGCAAAGCCGAGCACATCATAGCCGCACGCCACATTCGCCACCGTCGCGGGGGCAAACACACGCACTTCTTTCTGGGATTCCTTCGCCATACCGCCGCGCTCCTACCAACATTCCCCCCCACCCTCCAGCGCAATCCCTTCCCAGCCCCCCATTCCATCCCCACAACTCCCACCACCTGCCTCCTCCTTCCCACCCTCACCCCCGCAGCCCCTCCTCCTCCCGCCTCCCGCTCTTCCCAACGTCGTCTGGTCGCCCGAACACTCACTCTCCCCCAACCCTCTCCCTCAAAAAAACGGAATCCACCGCCTATCCTTCTTCTTATACTTCCCGTCCCCCACGCTCAACACCTCCACCTCCACCTGCGCCAAACCTCGGTCCTTGAACCCCAACTTCTTCGCCGCCCGAGGGGTCACATCAATGATCCGACCCGGAATAAACGGCCCCCGATCATTGAGCCGCATCTTCAACGACTTCCCGGTGTCCAGATTCGTCACCTTCACCCGACACGGCAATGGCAAGGTCTTGTGGGCCCCGCTGATCGCCATCGGATAAACCTTCTCGCCCAACGAAGTATTCCCCCGCTTGAATCCCATCCGGCTACTCTCGTCATACCACGATCCGACCCCGCGCTCCTTGTATCGCAAAGCCTGATCCACGCTCAGCGGCACATAGTGCTGACCCCGGACCGTATACGACTTGGTCATATAGCCCTTGTAGCCACCCCCTCCACACGAGCAGAGCAACCCAGCCGCCAACAGAACCAGAAACCCGCGCGCCATCATGCCCGGGAACATAGCACCCCAGCCACCATCAACCAAGAACGCGCTCCCCGATTACTGAGGTCCGCCTTGCTGGATCAGGGGCAGAATCGGAGCCACCTTCTCCTTCATCTCCTTGCCGGGCTTGAACTTCACCACGGCCCGCGGAGGAATGGGCACATCCTGACTCGGATTCTTCGGATTCCGGCCAACCTTGGCCTTTGTCTGACGCACCTCAAAGGTGCCGAAATTTCTCATCACCACAGTATGACCCTGGGCGAGGTCAGCGGTCACTGCATCGAGTGTCTTTTGCAAAACATCAAACACTTGCTGCTGCGTCAACCCAGTCTCGTTGCTGATCCGGACTACCAAGTCTCTCTTCGTTACAGTTGCCATATTTCTCGTAGGTGTGTTCAAGACAGCACATCATGCGCTAATGTCCCGAATAAAATGATCGTGTCGCTACATTCAAATTAAACACTCTTCTACCCCTCTTGGATATCAGAAGCGGTCTTAAAATGCAGCTTTGCTACATTACTCAGCTTGCTGGCTAAATATTTCGACAAAAAATTTCTCCCCGCCTCCAACACCTTCGGCCCCGCCCCCAGCGGCAACTCCATTCCCCACTCTTCGCCACCCTCCCTCATCCACCGGAGAAATCGCTCCCGTGCTAGTATGGAAGCCGCAGCCACCGCCACGTCCGACTCCCCCTTGGTTTTTTGTTCCAACTCAATGCTAAGATCCTTCTTCGCCAAAGCCCTCTGCAAGACCCGCGGATTGGCGAATTGATCACTCAAAGCGCGGGGACAATCCGGCACACATTTGTGCAAATCCGCAATAACCGTAGCGTGCCCCCAAGCAAGTAGAGCGTTGAGATTGCGGAACGACGCATACATTTCATTGTAGCGCAACGGACTGATCGTCACCACCGACTCCCGCACGCCACGAATTTTTCTGATTTCATTTGCAAGCTTGGCAATCCGTGCTGCCGATCCGATCCGCTTGGAGTCCGTCACCCCTGCATCTAAAAGGGCCCGGGCCGACTCCGCGTCAACATAAGCCCCCGCAATCACCAGCGGCCCGAAAAAATCTCCCTTCCCACTCTCATCGATCCCGAAATGCGGCGTGAACATCTCCGGATTCGTCACCTCCTCATACCCCATCCGCGCCTCACCCAATATTTCCGGCTCCAGCGTAAATTGCACGAATGCCTCCGTCTCCTTCCCCTGCACCAAGACCTTCGGCCCCTTCTCGTAGACTGTCACACTCAACTTCCCCTTCTTCGCCCCATAATGGGCATACTGCTTCTCCAGCAGATCAAATCCATCCCGCACCAGAATTTCCCGCAGCTTTTCCACCGCCTCAGGCGAAATTTCCACCGTATAACTCGTCATCGCCATCGCCCCCCACATTCCACGGTCGACCTCCCGCGATCAATGCTCAATCCTCTCACTGGTGAAACCAGCCGCCTCCAAACACCCCCTCCGCAACAAACGCGCCCTCCGCAGCGCCCTCCTCCGCTGGTTCGAGGCCCACCGCGAAGACCACCCCTGGCGCCAAACCACCGATCCTTATGCGATCCTCGTCTCAGAGATCATGCTTCAGCAGACCACCGTCGCCGCCGTCCGCCAAAACCGCCGCTTCGAAAAGTTCCTCGCCACCTTCCCCGACCTCCCCACTCTCGCCGCCGCCAAAGAGCGCACCCTCCTTCAAGCCTGGGAAGGCCTCGGCTACTACAACCGCGTCCGCAACCTCCAAAAGACAGCCCTCGCCGTCCTCAACGATCACCACGGCACCTTCCCCTCCGACCCCACCACCCTCCAAACTCTCCCCGGCGTCGGCCGCTATACCGCCGGAGCCGTCGCCACCTTCGCCTTCGGCAAATCCGTTCCCATCGTCGACGCCAACATCGCCCGCGTCCTCTCTCGCCTCTTCAACGACCCCACCCCCATCGACTCCACCCCCGGCCAAGCCCTCCTTTGGGACCGCGCCGCCCAACTCGTCGATCCCAACTCCCCCCGCGAGTTCAACTCCGCCATCATGGAACTCGGCCAAACCCACTGCAGTGCCCGCCGACCCGACTGCCCCCACTGCCCGGCCCGCCAGTTCTGCCAAACAACGAAACCTGAGCATCTCCCCACCAAAAAACCCAAACGCGCCGCCGTCCAAGTCACCGAGCACGTCCTCCTCGTCCGCAAACCCAACGGCCATATCCTCCTCGCCCAGGAATCCGGCTCCCGCCGCAACGGCTTCTGGAAGCTCCCCGAACGCGACCAGGAAGCCGTCGCCGACCTCCCCCTCCTCGCCACCCACAAATACGCCATCACCCACCACCGCGTCACTTTCCACATCCACTCCTGCCCCCCCACCCAAGTCCCCCCTCCCAGCAAATCCTGCCCCGAACAATACCACCCCGCAAAATCTCTCCCCTCCCTCCCCATCCCTTCCCCCATCCGCAAAGCCCTAGACCGCCTCCTCTAAAGTAATGCCGGCCTCCCCCGCCCTGGGACCGCGGACTTTAGTCCGCCCAAAGCCCATCCGCAGCCGCCGTCAATGCTGCCGGATATTCCACGTCAACCGGCTCCGGAAAGGTGTTGATCTCGAATCCGGGGGCAAAGCCAGCCGCGGAAGGGCACAAGACAAGGAAACTAGAAGGATCCGCAAATTCGTGGTTTGTCGGCAGAAAACTGGCGTTTTTACGCAGTCCCCCCAAGAATTCTTCCACCACCTGTCCCCCAATTTCTCAGATTCGCGATTCCCTCCGGCCAAGCGACTGTACAGAGTCCACCTATGCGTAAGGCTTTCCTCCTCGGTGCCGGCTTGGGCACCCGCCTCCGCCCCATGACCGCCGCCCTCCCCAAACCACTCATCCCCGTCTTCCACCGTCCCCTCATCACCCACGCCCTCGACCACTGCCTCGCCGCCGGACTCAGTGACTTCGCCATCAACACCCACCACCTCCCCGAATCCTGGCCCGCCACCTTCCCAGATTCCACCTACCGCGACGCCCCTCTCTCCTTCTTCCACGAGGACGTCCTCCTCGAAACCGGCGGCGGCATCAAAAATATTGACCCATGGATCGGGGATGAAGTGCTCCTAGTCTACAATGGCGACATCCTCACCGACCTCCCCCTCGAGACCCTCCTCGCCACCCACGCCGCCAGCGGAAACAAAGCAACCCTCGCCCTCCGCTCCGAAGGCCCCAACTGCAACGTCGCCGTGGATGGCGACCGCGTCGTCGACCTCCGCCACGCCCGGGGCATCAATCCCGGCACCCACCAGTTCACCGGCATCTATATCGTCGAACCCGACGTCCTCCGCCTCCTCCCCAAAGACGAGAAGATCTCAGTCGTCCCCGCCCTCCTCGAGTTCGCCGCCCAAGGCTCCCTCGGCGCCTGCGTCCTCGACGATGGCTATTGGCTCGACCTCGGAACCCGCGAATCCTACCTCGATGCTCACCAACCCGATACCCCCGGCCCCCAAGGCCCCGCCATCGACCCCTCCGCCTCCATCGACCCCTCCGCCCTCGTCGTCAACTCCATCGTCGGCCCCGGCTGTCAAGTCGGCCCCAACGCCCAACTCCTCAACTCCCTCCTCTGGCCAAACACCACCGTCAATGCAGACGCGCAATTGACAGACTGCATCCTCTACACCTCTACTCCCGCCACCGGCCACCACCACAACTCCGACCTCTAGCCCACACAGGAGCGTGGGTTTCCAACCCGCCCCAAAGCCCACCCACTCTCCCTACTGACCACTGCTCACTGACCACCGACAACTTCCCCATCATGCCCTCCAACATCCTCCTCTCCGCCATCCGCGCCCACCTCAAGCTCCACCCGACCCACCCGGTCATCATCGAGCCCATCCAATCCGGTGCCAGCGGCCGCACCATCCTGCGCCTTCGTCCCGATGACTACCCCACCTTCATCGGCCTCCACTACACCAACGAACGCCCCGACAACGCCTTCTTCCTCCCCATCGCCCACTTTCTCAAAGACCTCGGCCTCAACGTCCCCGCCGTCCTCTACGACAACCGCGTCAAAAACCTCGCCCTCGTCGAAGACCTCGGCGAAACGGACCTCCTCTCCCTCAAGGACGCCTCCTGGGAAGAACGCGAACCCTACTACCGCAGCGTCTTCGAACAACTTCACAAACTCACCGACACCAAGGCCCCCAAAGACCTCGAGATGATGCCCCCCTTCACCGAGGAATCCTACCACTGGGAGCAAAACTACTTCATCGATCACTTCGTCGAACAACACCTCGGCATGGACGGGTCCGAACTCCGCGACTGCCCCATCCTCGCCTCCCTCCGCAAACGCCTCGGCGCCGTCCAGCGCGGACTCGTCCACCGCGACCTCCAATCGCAGAACATCCTCCTGCACGACAACCAAGCCTGGCTCATCGACTTCCAGGGAATGCGTATGGGCCACCAGGAATACGACCTCGCCTCCTTCCTCTACGATCCCTACATGGACCACTCCGACGAAGACGTCGCCAAACTCCTCGAACTCTGGGAAGACGTCACCGGCGATCTCCCCATCGAACCCCTTCTCGTCGACTGCGCCGCCCAACGCCTCATGCAGGCCCTCGGCGCCTTTGCAAACATCGTGCACAACTACCACAACGACTGGTACCTCCAGCACATTCCCACCGCCGTCCGCTCCCTCCAGAAGATCACCGCCGACACCCCCCTCGAAGACACCCTCGCCCCCGTCTTCGGCAAAGCCGTCCCGGCTTAATCCCCTGGACTGCGGGGGCTCGACTCCGCCCGGGAGGGGTCCGGCTCGACGGACGTGGTGGAATTGGAGTCCACCATCCCCTCGAGTTCCCCCTCTTTGGAAAAACCGTCC
>JAPKDA010000219.1 GCA_028822695.1 Akkermansiaceae bacterium | reverse complement strand
GCATGGAAATCTCCTGCGATTTCGGCAACAACATCAAGCGCGTCATCCACGCCTCCATCCACCAGTTGCCCTGAGCGAAAGCCTCCCCGCAGGACGGTTTCCACTCCCCTTGCGATTGGCATCACCTGCAGCTGGTTGCCGTAGTAGAAGTAGTCGGCCTCGTGCGGGCTCTCCGCCCCCTAAAGCCCATACCTCTTCTTCAGCAGATCCATCACCAACTCCAACTCCGCATCATCCAAGGGACGCTCAAAAACCAGCAAGCGAGCGATCTCCCCATCGAACGATTCTTTCCCCGGATGCTCAATCGCATCGCGCTCCTGCCCCACCACCATCCGGGACGGATTCCCCTCCGCTCTCACTGGAAAGGCCGCCGTGGTGACTGGCTTCGTCCCGTTCACAAACAACTCAATCGTCTGCTTTCCAGTCCCCGCCCCCATCCGACTTGCGATGAGATGAAAACGCTCCTTCTCCAGAACCGGCCCAAGAATTTCAGAATTGTTCTGATCAAACCGGCCAAAGGTCAGTCCATTTCGACCGCCGGTCCATAGCGTGTTGTCGTCCCGCACGTTGGCCCAGAGCCCTTCATACTTCCCCCCATTACGCAGGTTTCCAAAGAAGGAATTCACATCCTTCAACCCCACCCGCTGCTCATGGACAGCCAGCACACAAAACCACGTAAACCCCTTCCCCGTGGTCAGTCCGTCGAACACATCCTCCCCCATGCTCACCAACTCGCCCTGACGAAAGACTAGCGCGCTCTGACCATTGAGCTCCTTCACCGCCTTCCGCAGCACGGGCCGTCCGGACCCCTTCTTCGCCCGACCCTCATCGCGCTTCACGAACAACGACGCTTTGGTGCCCTTCACTTGGTTTGCCCAGCTGCCGACGTGATTTCCGTCCTCCAGAACAAGCCCCTTGTCTGCATCAAGATCAAGAAGGAGCCCCACCAAAGTGAGTTCTCTCTCGGGGTTTCCTTCCGCCACGACGGGAAGAAACAGGACCGCCATCATTAGCCGCTTCAGAGATGTCTTCATCAAATGATATTGGAGATTCTTGATTCCCGGCAGGAAACCCAGCAGCGCTGACGGTCTGCGAGCTCACTTCCTGCCATCAAGGTTCCACCAGCCTCTGCCCGGGAACACCAAAAAAGTGGATTTACGATATTCGGAGGCGCGTTCACCACATGGACCTGAAGGGACCATGCCCACTTCAAAACCAACTCCATCCTCTTCCCCAACCCACGCAACGGACTCGTCCAAAGCCGCCATTTCGTGGATTTCAAGAGCCCGGAGCGCTAAATCGGGGAATATTCCACGATTCCACGCTCCTCCCGATGTGGGTTTTGCATAGATTTTGGAGCGTCCGCAGCATGGACATAGAAAGTGCGAACCGCTAAAAGTAAGCCATGAGTCAGATCAAACACTTCGGGATGTTTCAATTCAAGGCAGGCGTCACTGACGAGAAGATCGCGCAATGCTTCGACGCAATGCGGGCGATGCAGGGAAAAGTCGACGGCCTTTTGGACGTCGCCTGCGGTGCCTACGACGAAAACGAAGAGCAACTTCACGACGGCTTCACCCACGGCTTTGTGATGTCCTTCGACAGCCGAGAAAGCCGCGATGCCTACCTGCCGCACCTCGAGCACGAGCGATTCAAGGAGATCGCCATCCCCTGCATCGAACGCGCCACGGTGTTCGATATCGCGGTCTAGTCGGAACAGTTCCCGCAACGAATCCAAGTTCTCTCCAACCACTGCAGCCGCAGTTGCCTACCCCATCATATACTCATTCAACGCAATCTTCCGCACGATCGGCCT